>SVGR01000110.1 GCA_015056265.1 Clostridiales bacterium | reverse complement strand
AATGGTAATACCGCGTTCCTGTTCTTCTTCCATCCAGTCCATGGTGGCGGCGCCTTCGTGGGTTTCCCCCAGCTTGTGAACGCGGCCGGTGTAAAACAGGATGCGTTCGGAAGTGGTGGTTTTACCGGCGTCGATATGCGCCATAATGCCGATGTTGCGGACCTTGTCAAGCGGATGACTTCTGGGCATGGAATACGTTCTCCTCTAATTACGTAATTTGCAATATTGCGACGAAGGGGGGCCTGTATGGTATCAGGCCACGCCACTTCCTTACCAGCGATAGTGGGCGAAAGCCTTGTTGGCTTCGGCCATGCGGTGCATTTCTTCCTTGCGCTTGACGGCGTTGCCGGCATTGTTGGCGGCTTCCATCAGTTCGTTGGCCAGGCGTTCAGCCATGGTCTTTTCGCCGCGCTTGCGGGAGAAATCCACGATCCAGCGGAGGGCCAGCGTCTGACGACGTTCGGGCCGGATTTCCACGGGAACCTGGTAAGTGGCGCCGCCCACACGGCGGGCCTTAACTTCCAGCTGGGGCATAACGTTGGCCAGCGCCTGCTGGAACACTTCGTTAGCTTCCTTGCCGGTCTTTTCCTTGATCATGTCAAAAGCGTTATAGCACACCTGCTGGGCAACGCCGCGCTTACCATCGAGCATGATCTGGTTAATGAGCTTGGTGACCACGACGGTCCCGTATACGGGATCGGGGAGCACTTCGCGCTTGGGGATAAATCCACGACGGGGCATGTAGTTCCCTCCTCAGAATTGGTTGCGTATCCCATCAGGCCGACCACAGCATGTCAGCATCATGCCGTTCCGTCTTTCGGTGCGGGGCCCGTCGGAAACAGGGCCTTCCCCCGGGTGTTCCTTCCCGTGGAGGGGTTCCCTTTTTCCCCGGAGCCAGGCAGCAGCCCGGGTGATGGAATTGCGTTACCTCTCTTATTTCTTGGGGCGCTTGGCGCCGTAGAGCGAGCGGCCCTGGTTGCGCTTGGCAACGCCGGCCGTATCCAGCGCGCCGCGGATGATGTGATAGCGAACGCCGGGCAGATCGCGCACACGGCCGCCGCGGATCAGCACGACGGAGTGCTCCTGCAGATTGTGACCGATGCCAGGAATGTAGCAAGTACCTTCGATGGAATTGGTCAGACGGATTCTCGCAATTTTACGCAGAGCCGAATTGGGCTTCTTGGGCGTGGTGGTTTTCACACTCAGGCACACGCCGCGCTTTTGCGGGCAACCCTGCAGGATGGGCGCGGTTGACTTGTTGACAACCTTTTCTCTTCCTTTGCGGATCAACTGATTGATCGTAGGCATGGAAGCACCTCCTGAATATTTATCGGAGCCATTTTCTGGTCTCCTCCTATAACATCCCCGCAACCCTCGGGGATATATAGTCATGATTAATGAAGGCCGATGCCTTCAGGGGCTGTTCTTTTCGTCGCTTTTCAGCAGGCCTGCCGCCGCGGAGGGCACGTCCACCCGGCAGAGCCGGGCCATTTCCTCCATGGTGCTGACAGTCTCCAGGGGAATGTCATTTTCCCGTGCAGCCTGTTCGATCTGCCCCCTCAGATGAGGGGCGGCATCCAGGGCCAGGAACACCCTTTCCAGTGCGTTTTCCTTCAGCGCGCGCATCACCTGCCGCACGCCGACCACGCGCATCTGCCGCTTTTTCAGCTGCTCGGGCATTTCCTTCCCTCCGCTCTTACGATCCAAGAACACAGTTGCCCGCATAATACAGACAACTATATCATAATAGCATTCCTGGGCTGAATTGTCAACCATTTCTGATAAAAATTTATTGAAATCCCCCATCTTTTTTCATGATCCTTCCGCTGCCCGATACCTTCGGCAGCCCAGCGGATGCTTTTCGTCTTCCCCCGTTGCATTTTTCACAGAAAAGCAAAAAAATCCCCGTCTCTTCCGCGGAAGAGACGGGAAAAGCCACCCATTCTTCAGGGCAGCAGCAATTCCTGATACACTGCATCAAAAGCGGGCTTGACGGCATAGTTTTCTGTAATCAGGCCGCCAAAGGGCCCGTTCATCCTATACGTGTAGCTGTTGACAGGCTCATTGGGACGATCGGTCATGCCCCAGATGGACACGTTATTGAGCTTCACATTGCCGTCTGCATTGAGGGATTTGAAGGTCTTGAACAGCTTGCCGTAGAAGGCGGCATGCTCCGGCGCCCGATCCTTCTTATAATTGCGAACCGCCATTTCCGTAATCTGTACCTGCACGCCCAGATCGGAATAAGCATTGATGGCCGCCTTGATCATGGTCAGATCGGAGGTGTTCATGCAGCCGGACTGGGTGCCATAGCCGCCGATATACCCCTGCATGCCAACCCCATCCACCAGTTTGCGGTATGCCCCGTTTTCATCCACGGCATAGGAATTGATACTTTTGATCAGTTGGGTAATGGCCATGCGTTTGCCGGTCTGGAAGGTGTTGTAATCGTTATAGTAGAGCTGGATATCCGCCCCCAGCCTTTCCACGGTGTTGCGGGCGCAGAGGAAGGCATATTCCACATAATCATCCCCGGCCAAATCCCGGAAGATATTGGTGGCGCCGCTGCGGGACGTGCGCAGATGCCGGGGATCCCCCGCCATATATTCCATGGCGCTGTCCCCCACCGCTTCGTTGACCACATCCCAGCAGTATACGGTGCCGGGGAACTTTTCTTCAAAATGGGTGATTACCTGATCGATATAGCTGGCCATCCGGGCGCGGACGGTTTCCTGATCCGCATAGGGTTTATTGCTGTCGTAATCCACCCGGAAGAACCAATCGGTCATATAGGCGTCCCATACCAGCACGTGGCCCCGCACCTTCAGTCCGTTATCCCGGGCCCACTGCACCATTTTATCCGCTTTGTAGTAGTTCATCCCCGGCATGCCGTCCTTGTTCAGTTTGGTCATGGACATATTCAGCAGGGAATAGGCCTTCATTTCATTGGTGGCAGTGATGCTGCCGAAATGACGGGCCACAAAATCCAGATATTCCGGCTGCTTCAGCTGATCATAGCTGAGGGCAGCGCCCAGGGTGAAGCCGTGGTTTTCAGCCAAAGTATGCAGCGGTTCATAATCCATCATGGTTTTTTCCTCCCCCAGCACATTGATCGGGGCCATCAGCATCGCCCCGCAAAGCAGCAGCAAAAACATGCGTTTCATGGTTTGATCCTCCTTATGCAATTGCATTCCGTCCGGCCATCCGCCGTTCTATCTCGCAAATAGTATATCACATATTTCCCCTGTCTGCTACTCACTCCCAACCCATGTTTTGCGCAAAAATCATCACCGGAAGAAAATACCCGTTTTCATTTTTGCTTTCCTATGATACAATGGAATGGATGAGAATCGACCGAGCCCGTCCAAATCATATAAAACACAAGTACACAACAAATCAGAGAGGGAGAAAAGCATATGCGAACCGAATTCCAGGATCTTGCCTGTACCGATTTATACCGGCTGCCCATGCGCACCACCTCCATTCCCTATCCGGATGCAGAAAGTGCCCGGCGGGGCGAACGCGCCCTGTCTCCTTATTTTGTCAATCTGAACGGCCGGTGGGATTTCACCTACTACGATTCCCTCCACCATGTGGAGGAGCTTTCCGGCCAGGCAGGAGAGGGCATAAAAGCGCAGATAAATGTACCCGGGATCTGGCAGCTGCAGGGCTTTGACCATCCCCAGTACTGCAACACCCGCTTCGTGATCCCCTACGATCCGCCCCATGTGCCCGACGATACCCCGGTGGGGGTATATGACCGGGATTTTATTTTACCTGAAGCCTTCCGGGGACGCAGAACGCTGATCCGCTTTGAAGGCGTTATGAGCGCCTATTACGTCTATGTGAACGGCCGTCTTGCCGGTTTTGCCAAATGCGCCCATCTGACGACGGAATTTGATGTAACTTCCTTTGTCCATACCGGCAAAAATCACCTGCGGGTGGTGGTGCTCAAATGGTCCGACGGCACCTACCTGGAATGCCAGGATATGTGGCGGATGAACGGCATCTTCCGGGATGTGATGCTGCTGTCCTTCGGTGAATGCCGCATTGACAATGTATTTGTGAACACCGATCTGATCAATGATTACCGGGACGGCGTGCTGGAAGGGGATATTTTCCTTGCCGGTACGGATTGCGCCTGCTACCAGCTGCTCTGGCAGGGGGAATGCATCGCCCAGGGGAAGATCCATGCGAAAGACGGAAAAGCCCATCTGCATCTGACGGTGGAAAATGCCCATCGCTGGACGGCAGAAACACCCAATCGGTATGAGCTGATTATTCAAGTGCCCGGCCAGGCGGAGCGGGTGTTCATCGGCTTGCGCAAGGTGGAAATCAAGGGCAACGTTTTCTATTTCAACGGCCAGCCCATCAAAATCAAGGGCGTCAACCGCCACGATACCAATCCCACCCTGGGCTACTACACCCCCATCCATACCATTCGCAACGAATTGCTCCTGATGAAGCAGCACAATATCAATACCATCCGTACCAGCCATTATCCCAACGACCCCCGCTTCCTGGATCTGTGCGATGAAATGGGCTTCTATGTGGTGGATGAGGCCGATGCAGAATGCCACGGCGTGGTCTGCTTCGAAAGCTACAATTTTATCGCCACCAATCCCGATTGGGAAACCCAGTTTGTGGACCGTGGGGTGCGGATGGTGCAGCGGGATTACTGTCACGCCTGCATCATCATGTGGTCCCTGGGCAATGAAGCAGGCTACGGCTGCGTGCATCAGGCCATGGCCCGGGAAATACGCAAAATCGATCTCAGCCGCCCCATCCATTACGAACGGGATACTGAGGCGGAAACCGCGGATGTACTCTCCCGGATGTACGACCGCATCGCCAATATGGTGGCCTATGCCGAAAGCAACCCGGAAAAGCCCTATTTCCAGTGCGAATACTGCCATGCCATGGGCCTTGGCCCGGGCATGCTGGAAGATTACTGGCAGGCCTTTTATGCCCATCCCCAGTTGATGGGCGGCTGCGTATGGGAATGGGCGGATCACGGCCTTCAGGCGGAACGGGACGGGCAAAAATACTATGTCTACGGCGGTGATTTCGGGGAATGGCTCCATGACGGATGCTTCTGCGTGGATGCTCTGGTCTATCCCGACCGCACGCCCCATTCCGGCCTGAAGGAACTCAAGCATGTGCTGCGGCCGGCGCGTTTTGCTCTGACGGATGAAGAAAAGGGAGGCGTCACCCTGAAAAACACCTACGGTTTCCTCAGCCTTTCCCACCTGGTCATCGCCTGGGCGGTGAAGGCCGGCGGTAAAGTGCTGACCCGGGGCATTCTGGATAGCACCCTGGCCCCCGGCAAGGAAGAAACCGTGCATCTGCCCCTGGGCGCCTATCCCCAGGGCGCCACCCTGGATTTCACCTGCACGCTGAAAGAAGATACCCTCTGGGCGCCGGCAGGCCATGTGGTGTGTCAGGATCAGCTGTGCCTGCAGCTGGGCTGCCCGGAAAAAGAAAGGCTGCTGCCCCGCCTGCCCATGGCACTGACCAAGGAATACAGACGCATTGCCGTAAACGGCGGTAATTTCACCGCTGTCTTTGGCGAATGCGGCCTGCAGCAACTGGAAATGGGCGGCGTTGCCCTGTTTAGCAGCGGCATCCGGCCCAATCTGTGGCGCGCCCCCACCGATAACGATCAGGGCGGAAGCAGCATGGGTCGTAAGTGGCAGGAGGCCGGTCTGGATAAACTGCAATGCCGCCTGGAGAAGATGGACGGCCGGATGGCGGGCGATCAGGCCCTGATCGAAATTCAGGCCGTCTATGCGTCCAAGGCTTTTCCGCCCATCATGCGGGTAACCCAGCGCTATGCCGTCACCGGGGAAGGGAAAATCACCCTGGAAATCGATTACGAGCCTTTGAAAAAATTCAATTTTTATTTCCCCCGGTTAGGTATACGCCTGGAGCTGCCCAAGGGATTCGATCGTCTGGCCTGGCAGGGCCGTGGCCCCTGGGAAAGCTACCCCGATATGAAGACAGGGGCGCTGCTGGGCCGCTACGCCTGCAGCGTGGAAGATACCCATGAGCCCTACGTCCGTCCCCAGGAAAACGGCGGTCATGAGGACTGCGTCTTTGCCGCTCTGCAAAACGAGCGGGGCATGGGGCTGATGGTGACAGGCGACAGCTTCAACTTCAGCGCCCACCACTATACCCCTGAAATGCTGACCCAAGCGCAGCACACGGTGGAGCTGGGCCGCACCGACGAAATCACCCTGCTGCTGGATGGGCGAATGGGCCCCGTAGGCACCAATTCCTGCGGCCCCGAGCCCCTGGAAAAGGATCGGCTGTACTTCACCGAAAAGAAAACCTTCCGCTTCGCTTTCCTGCCCTTTGACGGCCAGGCCCTCTCCCTGGACAGCGCCTATTCCGCCGCCAAATAACATCAAACAATATAACAAAACGCCCGCTCTCCGATTATCGATGAGCGGGCGTTTGTTATGGGATTATTGCCGTTTGAATGCCAGGCGCAGATTGAAGCCCTCCGCCGTCTTTTCCGTCAAGGTCAGTTTGTTACGGGTCAGCGTACAGTCTACCCGCTGCCCATCCATATACAGCACACCGTTTTCATAGCTATAAGTGCCATCATAGGATTCATTCTGAGAGACGAACATCATGGCCACTTCCATATCCATCCGGTAGGTGCCGTTCTCAAAGAAATGCAGCACCACTGCGATATCCATAGCGCTCCCCAAATCCCCCAGGAAGCCCATACCCGTCAATTCCCCTGTCAGACCAAAGATGGCCCCGGCAGCCTCGTTGAAATCCTCGCATTCCCAGGAGCCCACGATGGTTACAGGCGCGGATTCACAAGCAGTCAGAATCAATGCCAGTGCCAGCAGCAGGGCAAGAGCCGTCAGTTTCTTCTTCACGATAAATTTCCCCCTCTATCATTTGTATCATGATTCTGCCGGAAAGGAGGATCCTCCCCCTTCCCGGCAGTATGCATCACTTGATTTCCTTGGCGTCGATTTCCTTCTGGAACATGGCAATGGCGTCTTCCACCGTCATGGTGCCGATGACCTCGCCCTTGCGGGTGCGCACGTTGACGGTGCCGTTTTCCACTTCCTGATCGCCCAGCACCAGCATATAGGGGATCTTCTGGGTGACCGCTTCACGAACCTTGAAGCCGATCTTTTCATTGCGCAGATCCATTTCCGCCCGCATGCCTGCAGCCTGCAGCTGGGAAAGAACCTTACGGGCGGCCTCGTCGGCCCGGTCGGTGATGGTGAGCACCCGCACCTGTTCGGGGGCCAGCCACAGGGGGAAGGCGCCGGCATAGCGCTCGATCAGATAGGCCAGGGTGCGCTCGTAGCAGCCCAGAGAGGTGCGGTGGATGATGTAGGGACGCTTCTTCTGGCCGTCGGCGTCCACATATTCCATGCCGAATTTTTCGGCCAGCAGCATATCGATCTGGATGGTAACGATGGTATCTTC
>SVGR01000109.1 GCA_015056265.1 Clostridiales bacterium | reverse complement strand
CGGGGTGATGGTGATGGCTATGCTCTTCGCCTTCCTATCCCTGGCGGCTATCCTCGGCCTGGCCTATTCCCTGGATCGTTCCCTTTCCACCCACAGCATTATCCTCATCGGCGTGATTTTTTCCATGTTCGCCTCCAGCCTGATCAGCCTGATCATCTCCTTTGCCCCGGATCATGCCAAATCCATCACCTTCTGGACCATGGGTTCCCTCTCCGGCACCAACATTTCCCACACCGGGATGCTTGCCGGGGCGCTGCTGCTTAGCGGCGGCGTGATCCTGCGCTACAGCCGGGAGCTGAACGCCTTCGCCATCGGCGAGGATAATGCCCGGCACATCGGCGTCAATGTAAAGCGTGTGAAGCTGATCATTCTCATCACCGTATCGGTGCTGATTGGCGTATGCGTATCCATTTCCGGCACCATTGGCTTTGTGGGCCTGGTGGTGCCCCATATGGCCCGAATGATCACCGGCCCCAATCATAAACGGCTGCTGCCCGCAGCCATGTTTTCCGGGGCCATCTTCCTGCTGCTGGCAGATCTGGCCGCCCGCACCATCCTGCGGCCTATCGAACTGTCCATCGGCGTGGTCACGTCCCTGGTGGGTGCGGTGGCCTTTGTCGCCATCTTCTGCCGCACCAGAAAGGCAAGGTGATGGGCATGCTGAAAGGAAAAAATATCACCGTGCGCTACGGCAATTATACGGTGGTGGATGATCTGAGTTTTGAACTGCAGGAAGGCCAGTGGCTGATGCTGGCAGGCCCCAACGGCGCCGGCAAATCCACCCTGATCGAATGCATCGCCCAGGGCGCCCCCTATACCGGCCGGATCGAATTGAACGGCCAGGATATCCGCCGCTGCAAGCCTGCCGTTCTGGCCCGGCACATCGGGGTGCTGGCTCAGAAAAACAGCGTAGGCTATGATTACACCGTAGAGGAGGTGGTGGGCTTGGGCCGCTATGCCCATGCCTCCGGCTTTTTGTCCCGGCAGGATGACGCCTACAAAGAGCAGGTAAATCGGGCGCTGGAGATCACCGGCCTGTCCCATCTTCGCCATGCCAGTATGCTCACCCTTTCCGGGGGCGAAATGCAGCGGGCCTTCCTTGCCCAGGTATTCGCCCAGGATCCCAGCATTCTCATCCTGGATGAGCCCGCCAATCACCTGGATCTTTTGTATCAGCAGCATATCTTTTCTCTGATCAGGGAATGGCTGAAGGCCCCAGGCCGGGCGGTCATATCCGTGGTGCACGATCTGAGCCTGGCCAAGGCCTACGGCACTCACGCCCTGCTTATGAACCGGGGAAAAGTCATCGCCCGGGGGCCGATGGATCAGGCCCTCACCCGGGAAAACCTGCACAGCGTATATGAACTGGATGTATACGGCTGGATGCAGGATATGTTGAGCCAATGGAAATAAAAAAACAGCAAAAAAAGCCCTGACGAAGCCGTATGGTTTCGCCAGGGTAATTTATATGGATTGATACCTGCCATCGGGATGCAGAATATACCCACCGCCGTTTTTCACCTGAAAATCGAAGTATCCGCCCTGGGGACGGGCGTATGTCGCCATGATCGCCATGACGGTGCCCCCATGGACGATGAGGGCGCAGTCCCCCGTCTGGCAGCGGATCCCCTCAAACGCCTTCCGGCATCTGGCCGCAAAATCCGCCCGGCTTTCCCCCCCGGGGAAGGGCATTTCACCGCCCGAATCGATCCAGGCCTGATAATCTGCCCGGCCGTTCAGCTCGGCATAATTCCTATTCTCAAAATCGCCGAAATCACATTCCCGGAAATCGGGGATGATCTCCACCGGCACGCCGGGATACAGCAGCGCCGCCGTTTCCAAGCACCGCCTCATGGGACTGGCATACACCCGCTGCACAGGGGGATAGGCCTTTGCCAACAACGCCTCCCTGCCCTCCGGGCACAGAGGTTCATCCGTTCTGCAGCCGATATATCGGCCCTCTAGATTGCCCCGGGTTTTCCCGTGGCGAATCAGCACCCATTTCATTTGATGCGCACCCCAATTCCGCATACACAGCGGGTGACGGCATCAGCCCGCTGGGCAATGATGCACAGGGCCCTTCCCACCGCCTCCCGGAAGGCCCGGTCTGCCGCCGTCATGGGCACCACGCCGCTGCCCACCTCATTGGCCACGATCACTCCATGGGGGTGGGCGTCGCAAAACTGCCGGGCAAACTCCCGGGGATCCTGATGCTCCTGCACTGCCGTGCGGACGGTCTCATGAAAATCAAAAAAGATTTCACCGCCGGGGTTTTCCTGAAGCGCCAGTTCCGCCTGGCCCTGATACACGCCGCCGATATACAGTTTCACTGCAGCTTTCCTCCCAATACTATCACGGCCGCCAGTGCCAGTTCCGTCACCTGCACAAACCAGCCCGCCAAATCCCCGGTCACGCCCCCAAATTGCTTATAGGCCATATGCCGGTAATACAATAGGCAAATGCCCGCCGCCCCCAAACAGCCGACGGCAATCCACTGCCCGAAAAGAATCCACAGCGCAGCGCTGGCGGCAGCATACGCCGCCGCCGAAACCGTCACCATCCGGATATGGGCGCTGCGGGCGAAGCCATCCATCATGCCTCCGGGCCGGGCGCTTTTGAAAATCGCCAGGGCCAAGGCGCTGAGGGCCCGGGACAGCATAAAGATCCCGGGCAGCATGGGCCCATACCTGCCGGGCATTTCCCCATACACTGCCGCCGATAGCAGCAGGTATGCCGCGCAGCCGATGACTGCAAAGGCCCCGGTGTGGCTGTCCTTGAGGATTTCCAGCCGCCGCTCCCGGGTCTGCCAGGATGCCAGGGCGTCGGATGTATCCATAAAACCATCCATGTGAATACCCCCGGTAATCAGCAGGGGAATCACCGCCCCCACCGCTCCCCGAAGCATCCCGCCCAGGGCAATTTCATCGCACAGCCGCAGCCAGCCCCACAAAACCAGGCCCACAATTCCGCCGATCAAGGGGAAGAAACACATGGCATATTTCCTGTTTTCGTCGTTCCATTCCACCTGAGGCATGGGAATGCGGGAATAGGTGGAAAAGGCGATCACAAGGGATCGGATCAAACGCACGGCCATTCTCCTTTCAGCAAAACGGGGATGGAATATACCACCTCCACCACGGTATCTGCAATCGCTGCCGCGGCCTCATTCACCCGGGCCAGCTGCCGCAAGTATTCCATGGTGGACGGGGCATAATCCATGCCGTCGGAAAACACATCGTTGGTTACCATCACCAGGTGCCGGCTCTTTTCCGCCAGCGCCCGCAGCGCCGGGATAATCCGGCTTGCATCCCCGCCGTCAAACATCTCATTGGCCGTCAGGTTCACCAGATCCTCCAGCAGCACGATGCTGCCCTCCTCCACCGGGGCGGACGCCAGATCCTTTTCGCATTCCAGGGTCGCAAAACCCTTATCCGCCCGCTGGGCCCGGTGCCGCTCCACACGCCTGACCGATTCCTGATCGTATACCTGCATGGTAGCGATATACACACGGTTTTCCCTGGGCAGGACGGATACCAGCTTTTCCGCCCAGGTGGATTTGCCGCAGCCGCTGCCGCCGGTGACCAATACAATCATTTGCTTTCCTCCTGGGGCGTATAGGCCGCCATGCCCAGATCCCGGAAGGTGTGGGGCCCGTGATACACCCGCAGCGCCATATCCAGCAACGGCAGCAGCGCCACTGCACCGGTGCCCTCGCCCAGGGCCAGATCGGCACGGATGATGGGCTGCAGCCCCAATTCATCCATGATGCGGATGGCAGCCGGTTCCCTGCTCATATGGGATGGCAGCATAAAGGCAGCCGCCTCCGGGCAGATGCGCTTGGCCGTCAGCGCCGCCACGGCGGAAATCACCCCGTCAATGACGATGGGAAGGCGATGCTTCATCCCGCCCAGGAATGCCCCCGCCATCCCGGCAATCTCCAGCCCGCCCACCTTGGCAAGCACGTCCATAGGATCGCCGGGATCGGGATGATTGACGGCCAGGGCACGCTCAATGGCGCTGCACTTGCGCGCAAGCCCCGCATCGGAAAGCCCCGCTCCCCGGCCGGTCACCTCTCGGGGGCTGCACCCTGTGAACGCACAAACCATGGCGGCGGCGGCAGTGGTATTGCCAATGCCCATCTCCCCGGTGAGGATTATCTGATATCCCTTTTTCTTCATTTCCCCCACCAGATCCATGCCGGCCCGCAGGGCGCGCTGGGCCTGATCGGGGGTCATGGCAGGCCGCACAGCCATATTTTCCGTACCGGCTGCCACTCTGCGGTCAATCAGGCCGGCGACGGGATACAGCATGCCCATATCCACCGCGAATACATCCGCCTGGGAGGCAGCGGACATCAGATTGATATTCCCCGTTCCTTCCGCAATGGAGCGGGCTACCCGGGCGGTCACATCGCTCATGGACTGGGTTACGCCCTCCGCCACCACCCCGTGATCGGCACAGAAAACCAGGGCGCAGCGCCGATCAATGCATACGTCCCCCGTTTCCTGGATACCGGCGATTTTAACGATCATATCCTCCAATTGTCCCAGGGAATGCAGGGGCTTTGCCACCCGATCCCACTGCTGCCGGGCCTGCTCCATTGCATTCACGGCGCTTCACCATCCATTCTTTTTACCGCCGCCATGATCTCCCCATATCGGGAAAGGACGGCATCATAATTGTCCCTGCAATGGGGAAAGGCACAGTCGGCGCACACCTTGTTTCCCTTTTCATTATAACGGTAATTCCCGCCGCATTTTTTCCCCAAGGCATAGAGGGGACAATAACAGAATAGACAGTTGAAATCTGCCGGATCCACGCCCTTATGGCAGGGAAAATATTCACATTCCCGATTCTGGAAAAACTGATGGCTTCCCTTTTCCCCCATGGCGATCTCCCTCCTCCATGCGCCTGTTATGCCCCAGTAAACGCCGCAAAAGAAAAATGCATCCCTTTCCCCCGAAAGCAGACGCATCCCTTTCTTCCCCCTGCAGCCGCAAACAAAGCCTTGCCGGCCCATGGGCGTCGTGCTTTCTTCGGAAGCCGCTCCCTCTGTTTTCAGCAGGTTTCCTGGCTTGCGCTTCACCGATCGGCCGCACCTTCTCATGCCGGATGGCACAATGGCTCTATTGCGGCCTCTCTCCCCGCCTACAGTGACCGGATCGCCCAGGACTCGCACCTGGTTTCCTTTCACCCCTGCACCGTTGCCCGGCGGCATTGAACATGCAGGGCACTGAAAACAGTTTTTCAATTGCATATAGTATAATGCGGCCCCGGGCAAAAGTCAATCGCTATTCCCGTCAGGCTTCCTGCGCAAAGCCACCCCGCACCGAATGCAGGGCATGCAATGATTGCCGTTCATCCGTCGGCATGCCGTCGGTACAGACCCATGACCGTATCCTTTATTCATATGCCGTCTGTATCGTTTTGTTCGGATGGGAACAGGCGGCGAAGGCTACCAATAACACTCGTTTTCACAATCTGAAATACATATAAAATAAAAGAAATAGGCGCCGTCGAGGGCCTTACTACCGGAAAGAATATACCGGGAGCAGAAACCCTTAGTGGCGAGACACCTATTTCTGGTTGCAATGTAGCAGATTTTTATTCCTTTGTCAAACAGTCTGACGCATATTTCAATGTGAACGAAGTGTTTGTAAGGCCATTGATGTGCGGGTTTTATATAAGAAAAGCCGCTGGGCCTCCAGGTTTAGTGGCGGGCCACAGCGGCTGACTAAGCGATTTCTTATTTGACCTTCACTGCCTGCACTCTTCTTATTTTCATCACCTTTCGTTGTGAACCGGCACACCTTCCGCCTTTTTCCAGAGCCACAAGGCATAGCTTCCGGAAACAACCATGATCAACACAGAGCTGCAGACCAAAACCAAATCAGGGGAAACGCAACCAAAGACCGCGCCAACCAGATCGCTGAAGGGCCCCTGTTCCAAAGCAAATACACTGCTGCCGTTGACAAACATGTGACTGATGACGCATGGCCAAAGGCTGCCGCCTTTGTATACAATGATCGTATACATGAAGCCAATGACGACGGCATAGCACACCTGAAGCAGCACGCCCAAGGTATCGTCTGTGTTGGCAAGATTCACAATATGACCTGCGCCGAATGTAATCGCTGATACGATGATCGCGCTGCGCAGGTTGTCCCTTGCCATCGCCCGGAACAAGAAGCCGCGAAAGATGATCTCTTCCACATAGCCGGCAACAGCCAAATTGACAGCCATCAGCACGGTTACAGCTGCAGGCGTCGTTAGTCCCAGTCCGTTTTTCAGATTGACGCAGGACATGATGATCAGTGGAACGAAATACAATAATTGCTTTGCGCTGCCTTTGAATGGATGCAGCCCATACTTAACAGCAAGTCCACTGCACAGAATCCACACGGTCGATGCCACCGCTAACACAATGATGCAAATAACCGGAACAAGCACCTGCGGTACCGTTTTGCTGCTCAGATCATCGAATCCCCCGCAAAACCGCAGGGCGACATTCATCACAACCACATACAAGCCGACCCACACCAGCGCAAAGAACAATTCACTCTTCTGATACAGCTTTTTCATTTCTATAAACCACCTTTCTGGGAATGAAACCCAAGGTCTATTTTCAATAGATGCGATATCCATACAGCCACCAGTGGTTTTATCATAACAAAATCCACTTGCATTCGCAAGTGCTTATCTGGGTTCTCTCAACAAAACGGATCCATGCTTCATAACGATTCTTCATGGCGCCCTCCATTATTGCTTAACAGTATCACTTTTGTGGTCATCGTGTATAAATACAAGAATATCATCAGTACCGCATTCCAGCGCCCGGCATATACCTTCGATGCTTTCAAGCGAAATATACTGATTCCGTTTTAGCCGGGTGATGATGTTCGCACTGTAACCTACTTGCTGCTGAAGTTGACTGTTTGATATGTTTTTGTCCTCCACCAGCTTGAACAGCTTACCATATTATACAGACATTTTCTTCCACGATCGATAAATCTTATCTGTAGTATATCACGAAAACGTAAATCGCACAATGGATACAGTACGGATCGTACTCCGGACGATTCCCATATACCCGGGACGTTTGATAGTAATCGTCCAGAGATGCTGAATTTGTTTCCGCTGCAAAGGACTATTCAAGAAATTTCGCTCCCCGGAAAATAAAAAAGACCGACTGGCCGTGATCCCTAACCAGTCAATATTATTATATTCAGTAGACATAATGCGACTATTTGCCCGAAATTGTCGCAATTCCTGCAACTTTGCCGTAAGTATAAAAAATAATCACTCATGTTTTGTATCGAAACATGAGTGATTAAGTGGCTAATCCGGTTGATTATGATACAAGGGACGGTTGCACCCAGTTGGATGCAGGAATGGGTGCAATGCACCTGTTTTTTACTGATCAAACAGATCCTTCAGATACCCGTATCCCTCCGCCTCCATGTGTGCATAGGGGATAAATCTCAGCGACGCGCTGTTGATGCAGTAGCGC
>SVGR01000108.1 GCA_015056265.1 Clostridiales bacterium | reverse complement strand
TGAAAAGGATGGAATAATTACCTTCCTTGATATAGGGAAAAAACGCTATTCCTTTCGTCAGGAGCCCGAATATGCCGGGCCTGTTTTTCATGTTGGATATGCGGGAAAAGAGTATACTGCCTCCAGAATGAACAAGAAAGAGAATGGAGAACGAGAAGCTTTGTTTTGGGGAGCCCGTCTTACTCTCAGAACTTACTGCAATAATGATGGTCTGCAAATTGTTGCAAGCGTAAAAAATGAGAGCAGTCAGGTTTTTCATTTTGATCGGCTTTCCCTTATGTTAGGGCTGGATACCTGCATGGACCACTTTCCTGCATGGGACCATGTTCTTTTCCCTACTCTTTTACGATGTGAAAAGACACATTTCTGGGGATATTTTTGTTCACCAGATCAGGCGTTCTTAGCCATTGCTTGTCCAGAGCCTATAGCCAGCTGGGCATTGGAATATAATCAGCTGTTTCCCGATGGCGGTCATTTGATTAAAACGGTTCGCCTTGATTTGCTCAGCGCTCAGAAGCAGCCCTCAAGACACCCGCAGCAGGCTGATTTACTGCCAAACCAAGAAATGGTATGGCATATCCGCTTAATGGATGCTTATTCGGTGGAGGATGCCTTGATCAAGTGTGCTGATGTTTGCCAAGCACCTGTCTTTGCCCCTGAGAAATTAATTCTTCAGCCGGATGAACCCTTTGAGACACTGGTTTTCTCCAAGGAGAAACCGGAGGTAAGCAACGGCAGAATAGAGTATTCACACAAAGGCGTATGGCGGCTGAAAATGCCGGCTACGAATCAAACCGGGCTTTTTTCACTGTCCGCAATAGCCTCCAATCATGCCAGTGAGCTTATATATGCGTGCCGACATCCCTGGTCTTTCTACTTGGAGGCAGCGCGCAATACGGTGCCCGGCACCCAAAAAACAGGGACGCATTGTGAGTCCTGGTATGGTTTTTTTTCGGCGTTTTTGGCGGCGCGGTTCCTGCCGGAAAAAGACAGGGATCAGGAAATCCTGAATGAGTTTCGCAACATGCTTCCATTGGCTTTTGATATCGACAAACGTGAGCCCATTATTCTGCCGGACAGGATCCAAAATACAGGCATCCTTCTAAGCCTGTGTGAAGATGCATGGCGTTTTTCGCATGATGTTTTCTGGCTGAATATCGCGGGAGATTTTGCCGATTACCTGATCCGCAATCATCAAAGGACAGATGGTTCCTTTGAAAGAAAAGGAGTTCATTATACCTGCGTCATTTATATAGCCAAGAGTTTAATGGAACTTGTTCTGGCAGAAAGACAGGTAAATGAGCCGTATTGGCAGCAACGCGCGGAGAAACATTTGCGTGCAGCGAAGGCGGCGGTAGATGATTTGGTTCGCCGGGGTGAGAACCTTGGTACCGAAGGCGAGCAGACCTTTGAGGATGGAATGATCTCCTGTGCGATAACGCAAATAGCCATGATGGCATTGTTGTTGCCGCCAAACGAGAGAAAAGAGTATATTGAAGCAGCCGAAAGAATGCTCAGAAAGCATCGGTGCCTGGAGCGCTTGGGAAGTGTAGATGCAAGGTGCAGAAATACAACCATTCGCTTTTGGGAAGCCCAGTATGATGTATTGATCCCTGCTAACTTTATAACATCTGCCCATGGCTGGAGTGCCTGGAAGATATATGGGGTGTGGTATCTTTATTTGCTGACCGGAAACACTGCCTATCTACTGGATACAATGGAAACACTGGGAAGCTGCATGAACTTGGTAGATGAGGATCAAACCCTTCGCTGGGCATTTGCAGTGGATCCCTGTATTGATTCTGCCCTATGGAAACCCTTCGGGGAGGGGAATGGCCACCTGGAGCGCGCTGTTTTCGGAGAAACTTATATCGATATGATCAGCGATTGGTATCACGCACCCATGGGGCAACCGGTGTGGGCCTATCGCGGCTCAAGATTGGAAGCGCTTTCGGATCGCGGTGGATGCTGTGATAATGACGTGCATGAATGTTTCAAGGCCCTTGCGGAAGTGGCGCTTCCGTATGCCTATTTATACGAAAACGATGGAGAAATAGGAGCTGTCAATGCTTCAATAAAAGAAGAAAACGGTGTGATTCTTGTATGGCCCAATGAAGATGTTGTCTGTGCTGTTCACGTGAATATAAAAAAATCTAGGAAGATCAGTGTCATCTTTGCCAAGTGCATAAGGAAGTTTGAGGCTTCATATGGGTGGCTCTATGCCGATGGCCATCAG
Source organism: Clostridiales bacterium (assembly GCA_015056265.1). GTDB lineage: Bacteria > Bacillota > Clostridia > Christensenellales > Aristaeellaceae > RUG563. The sequence goes on along the minus strand of SVGR01000108.1, from coordinate 5,306 downwards.
TCCGAAGGCCTGCCGGAGCTATAATAACAACCTTTCTTGATATGCTTCAGGCGGTTTGAACTCTGGTACGAAAATGAAGGGAGATGTAGTGATCAGATGCATTACGAAGTATTGAGAGAAGAATTAAGAGCGTATTATCTCCAGCAGCATGAATCAATTGCCCTGGACTGCAAAAAAAGATGTTGGGATGAATTGGATCGAAGAGTGGCGGATAAGAGTTTATCTGCCATGGAACACAAAGAAATCCAATATGATGGGATTCCTGAATTTGTTGCTCCCCAAATCTTCAGGAACTCCTTCTTTTATTATGAAACAGGAACCATACCGATAACCGCTATGAACTGGAGTACCGGGGCCTGGACCTACACTAGAAACAAAAAAGCGTATGACAACGTGAATCCGAGGATTGCTGAAGAAAAAGAGCATTGTATTAATGTGCCTGTCTATATGATCTGTGGGCAGTATACAGATGAAATGAATCACTTTGCTTTTGATATGAAAGAGATTTTGCAAAACGGTATTGCTCCTTTATATCAAAGGGCTGTAAATGCGGCAAATACAGCTGATTGCGAAGAAAAAGCCTCGTTTTATCACTCGATGGCAACGGGTTTGCGCGCTCTTGGCAGGATTAGCGAAAGTTTTTCCAACAGGGCGACGCAATTGCTACAAATAGAAAACGACCCGATACAAAGGAATAACTTATTATGGATTGCCGAAACGGCCAAACGTGTGCCCTGGGAAGCGCCTCAAACGTTCAGAGAGGCACTCAATACCATTGCGCTGCTTCAGAATGCCATCCCCACTTTGGAGGGCGGAAGCCTGGAAAGCATGGGGCGCCTGGATGTCTTGCTATATCCGTTTTTTCAGCAGGATCTGGCCCATGGAATTGCGACTGAAGAGGAAATGTACAGCGATCTATGCGACTTCCTTGTTTTGTGGGATTCCCGCTGGGAGGATCAGTGGAAGCAGATGGACAACGAGGTCAATGATCCGGGTTACACCTATACGCTGGGAGGATGCGATCAACAGGGAAAACCGGTGTACAATCGTGTAACCATGTTGTTTCTGAAAGCTAATCATGAAACCAAAGTGCTTTATCCGAAAATCAAATGCCGGTTTGACAGCAAATCACCAGAGGAATATCTCCGCTTAATCAACACCGACATTTCCCAGGGGCGGACAACCATCATTTATCAAAACGATGAAACATTTATCCCGGCCTTGGTGCATTGCGGCATAAAGGTGGAGGATGCGCGGGATTACTGGATTCTGGGGTGTTGGGAACCGGTAATACCCAAGGCAACCAACGAGCACTGCGGGTATATCAGTCTGCTCAAAATATTGGAGCTGTCTGTTTACGGGGATTTCAACAGGCTCGGAATGCAGCTTCAACTGGAAACCCTGAATGGGGAAATGAACTACGAAGAAGTTTATCAGTGCTTGTTGAGAAACATCCGATCCGTTTTGCTTTCAAGGCGCAAGGTTGCCATGGCGGGGCGCCCTTATTGGCATCAAGTGGATCCGCATCCTATCTATTCCTCTGTTTTGGATGATTGCTTTTCAAAAGGCCTCGATTTAACCAATCAAGGCCCCCACTATCATATTGATGAGTTGATTTGTTCGGGATTCGCAAATGTAGTGGATTCCCTGCTGGCGATCAAACATATTTGCTTTGACACAAAAACACTGTCGCTTTCTGAGTTTTTGCGTGTGGTTAAGAGCAATTGGGCAGAGGACGCAGGAATACGTCATAAAGTGTTGGCGGGGAGCTTTTTCGGGGATGAAAGCGTTGAAAGCTCCGCTGTTGCTTGCCGCTTTCATGAAGATTTGAGCAGGCTTATTGAGCAGTTGCCCCGCAATGAGAACGAAATGGTCAATCTGGGTTATATGCTGTATACCGAGATGGCAAAATGGGCCTTGACAATGCGCGCCACGCCGGACGGTCGGCATGATGGCGATGCGTTTGCGCGTGGATTGACACCATCTTATCTGCACCACATCAAGTCTGTTGCGTCGGTATTTAGCGCAATGGATTGTATCGATACAAGGCTCTGTGCGGCAAACAGTGTGATCAATATAACGGTTCCTTTCCGGAATCAGCCGCTTTCTTTTTGGGATAGCTTGATTCGGGCCATTGCAGCGAGCAAGGTGCAGGCCCTGCAGATAAACTGTGTGACCAAAGAGGAACTGCTTGAAGCTCAGAAGCACCCGGAACAATATGAACACATTGTCGTTAGGGTTTGCGGTTTTTCCGCAAAGTTTGTTTCGTTGTCCGCAAAAACGCAAGCTGAATATCTGGAACGAAATTTTTTTGATTATTAAAGCTTGAAAAGAGTTGGCAAGGGATGTTTTGACTCACTCCATGCGTTCAAACTGCTCCGGAGCTTCCTTGGACAGAGCCTCCCGTTTCTCTTTCTTGGAGAGGTATCCCCTTGATTCCGAACAGCCAGGATAAAGCTTATCTGGCGCTGCAAGCCCTCCATCCCTTGCGGTTGGAAGAGATGCTGGGGCTGAAGTATGGAGACGTGGACGAAGAAAGTCTACAGATTTATGTTCGGCGTTCCGTTACCCATCCCAAGCGAAATCAGCCGGAGATCAAGGAGACAAAAACGGAAGCCAGCAAGCGTAAGGTTGCCCTGGTGAAAGAGATCCTGCCGTATCTACCTCAGGGGCCAGAGGATCATTTTATCCTGGGTGGCGAAAAACCGTTGAGCTATCAGCAGGTGACGCGCATGTGTGAGCGGATTCAAAAAGCGTTAGCTTTTGAGGAAAGAATAACGCCCCGGCGCTTCCGTACCACGGTGTTGACAGATATATACGAGAGCACCAAGGATATCAAGCAGACTCAGGAAGCTGCTGGTCATACTACGGCGGCAATGACGCTGAATCACTATGTGAAAGGCCGGTCAACAAACCAGCATACTGCCCAGCCTATTTCGGGGCTTTACGATCTGGAAAGTGCCTGAAATGTGATCGGTCATGTGATTGCTCCTAAATGCTTGAACCCCAGGTAAATCAAGGCTTTGAGGCACCTTGAAAAAGGCCGAATGTGATTGAAAATGTGATTTAAAAGCAAAAAATCCCCGCGAGGTCATAAAAATGACGCTTACGGGGGTTTTAAAATTGCATTTTAGGCCGATATAAAGCAAAAAACCTGCATTTCTGCAGGTTTTATGGAGCTGATGACCGGATTTGAACCGGTGACCTCATCCTTACCAAGGATGCGCTCTACCGACTGAGCTACATCAGCGCGGACAACGGTTATATATTACACGAAGGAGAGGACTTTGTCAATAGATTTTTTCGAAAAAACGTCATTTTTTTGTGAAGCGGTAAAGGGGAAAACGCTTGCAGATCACCCGGTGACGAAATGCGGCTGTTTTCCTGGCAAGGAATATGTGGTAGAATAGCATAAAGGATACAAAGAATGAGAAGATGTGTTTATGTATAAGGCAGAGTGCTTTGCATCTGTTAGGAGGAATGAAATGGGCAAGGGGTATACGGTCACAAAACAGACCATTTATTCGGAGGGCAATGCGCTCAAGGTATGGGTTCTCCGGCCCACTACGGAAGCAAAGCCGCCCCGGAAGACACCGGGCATTTTGTGGATTCATGGCGGTGGGTATGTGACCGGCATGGCAGAGATGATTTACATGTCACGTGCGCTGAATCTGGTGCGCCGCTACGGCGCGGTGGTAGTGACGCCGGCCTATCGGCTGGCGGGCGAAGCGCCCTATCCGGCGGCATTGCATGATTGTTATGCTGCGTTGGTGTACCTGAGGGATCAGGCCGAGGCACTGGGGGTAAATCCTCGCATGCTGATGGTGGGCGGCGAGAGCGCCGGCGGCGGGCTGACGGCAGCCCTTTGCATGCTGGCACGGGATAAAGGCGAGGTGGAGATTGCTTTCCAGATGCCCCTGTATCCCATGCTGGACAACCGGGATACGGAATCCTCCCGCCGGAATTATCGGCTTCCGTGGAACACGTTTTTGAACCATTGGGCATGGAAGAAGTATCTGGCTGGGGTGGAAGGGGAGCCCTATGCGGCGCCCGCGCGGCAGACGGATTATTCGGGGCTCCCGCCCTGCTATACCTTTGTGGGAAGCAAGGAACCTTTTTACTGCGAAACCCTTGCCTACGTGAAACGCTTGAAGGAAGCAGGCGTGCCGGCCCGGGTGGACGTTTACCCTACGGGCTTCCATGCCTTTGATATGCTCACGCCCTTTCGCCGTCTGAGCCGGCAGGCCATTGCAGCCTTTGAAAAACGGTATCTGGCTGCTGTACAGCGATTGGAACAACAAATGCCCTCTAAATGTAAAGAGAAGGCTTGATCTTTGGTAAAATATCATTAGAATAAGAAGTAGCAACAACGAAACGGAGGACTTCCTATGCCGTTGGTAACAACTCAAGAAATGCTCCTGGATGCACAGAAGCGCGGCTATGCCGTAGGTGCGTTTAATATTGAAAACATGGAAATGGCCCAGGCCATTGTGGCGGCGGCTGAGGCCCAGCGCGCGCCGGTAATGATTCAGACAACCCCCGGCACCTTGAAGTATGCCCCGCCGGAGGTTTATCAGGCCATGGTGGCCGCCCTGGCGGAAAAGGCAAGCGTGCCGGTGGCCATGCACCTGGATCATGGCGACTCCTTCGATCTGGCTCAGCGGTGCCTGAAGGCCGGGTACACCTCCGTGATGATCGACGGATCCCGCCTGGATTATGAGGGCAATATCGCCCTGACCCGGCAGGTGACGGATATCGCCGGGGAGATTCCCGTGGAGGCGGAGCTGGGCAAAGTGGGCGGCAAGGAGGATACCCTCCAGGATGAGGGCTGCCTCTACACCGATCCTGATGAGGCGGCGGAGTTTGCGGCCCGTACCGGCGTCACCTCCCTGGCGGTGGCCATCGGCACAGCTCACGGCGTGTATAAAGAAAAGCCCCGCCTGGATGTGGAGCGTTTGAAGGCCATCCGGGCAAAGGTGGAGATCCCTCTGGTGCTCCACGGCGCTTCGGGCCTCAGCCATGAGCAGGTGCAGGAGTGCGTGGCGGCGGGTATTTGCAAGGTGAATTTTGCTACCGAGCTGCGTATCGCCTATACCGAAGGCGTGAAGGAAGGGTTCGAAAGCAGCCCTATTGATCCCAAAGCTTACGGCAAGGTGGGCCGGGCCAAGGTGCAGGCCCTAGCGGAAAAGTGGATGGCCGTGTGCGGCGCATCCGGAAAGGCGTGACGATGAACAAGCCTTACATTCTGGCGGTGGATCAGGGAACCTCCGGCATGAAGCTGCTCCTGTGGGATGCCCGCACGGGCG
>SVGR01000107.1 GCA_015056265.1 Clostridiales bacterium | reverse complement strand
CGACTGTCTGGGTAAATATCATCCCCATGGGGACAGCAGCGTTTACGACGCCCTCACCCGCATGGCCCAGCCCTATTCCCTGCGGGGGGTGATGGTGGATGGTCACGGAAACTTCGGCTCCATCGACGGGGACAGCGCCGCCGCCATGCGTTACACAGAAGCCAGAATGGCCCCTTTGGCCCTGCAGATGCTGCGGGACATCGAAAAGGATACCGTGCCCTTCCGGCTGAATTTTGACGATACCTTAAAGGAGCCGGATCTGCTTCCCGCCCGCTTCCCCAATCTATTGGTGAACGGCGCCAGCGGCATCGCCGTGGGCCTGGCCACCAATATCCCGCCCCATAACCTGAGGGAAGTGACGGAAGCGGTCTGTATGCAGATCGACGATCCCAATGTGTCCCTTTCCAAGCTGATGGAGGCGGTGCCCGCCCCGGATTTCCCCACCGGCGGCATCCTGCTGGATACCCCGGAGATCCGCGCCGCTTATGAAACGGGCCGCGGTAAGCTGACCGTCCGGGCCAAGGTAGAAATCGAGCAGGGCAACGCCGGCCGCACCCTGCTGGTGGTGACGGAAATTCCCTATGGGGTGGCCAAGGCCGCCATGCTGGAAAAGATCCTCAGGCTTTCTGAAGAAAAAAAGGCGGCCCTGGGCTGCATCCACGATATCCGGGATGAATCGGACCGGACCGGTATGCGGGCCGTCATTGAACTGAAGAAAGAGGCCGATCCCAAGAAGGTGCTGGCCTATCTGTATAAATACAGCGATCTGCAGGTGACCTTCGGGGTGAACCTGGTGGCTGTTGCGGAAGGCAAGCCCGTGCAGATGGGGCTGAAAACCGTACTTGGCCATTTCATCCGGCATCAAAAGGATGTGGTTACCCGCCGCACCCAGTATGAACTGGAGCAGGCAAAGGCACGGGCCCATATTTTAGAGGGTCTGATCATCGCCGTGGATAACCTGGATGAAGTGATCGCCCTGATCCGGGCCAGCAAGAATGGAAAAGAGGCAAAGCAGCGCCTTATGGCCCGCTTCGGCTTTACCGATATTCAGGCCCAGGCCATTCTGGATCTGCGGCTGCAGCGGCTCACCGGCCTGGAGATCGAAGCCCTGCGGAAGGAATATGCGGATATCCTGAAGCTGATCGATACCCTGGAAGGCATCTTAAAGAGCGAAAAGAAGCTGCTGGATGTGATCAAGAAGGAACTGCGGGAGATCGCCGATCAGTTCGGGGACGATCGCCGTACCCTGATCCTGAAGGAAAAGGAAGAGGACCAGATCGATGTGACCCAGGAAGCGCCGCCTCCGGAAGAAGCGGTGGTATTCCTCACCCGGGCCGGGCATCTGCGCCGGATGGCTCCCCGGTATTTTGAAAAGCTGGAAATGCCGGAGAGCGAAGGGGAAATGGCCCGGTGGCTGTTCCACACCCAAACGGATCATACCCTTTTGTTCTTCACCGACAAGGGCAATTGCTATCCCCTCAGTGTCGGCGCGCTGAATGAAAGCAATAAGCCCAAAGACCGGGGCGTGGCCCTGTCCGGCGTGCTGGCCGGGCTGGAGACGGGAGAAAAATGCGTATCCCTGCTGCTGATCACTCCCGGCAGCCTTGCCGCTATGAATGATCTGATCTTCTTCACCCGTCAAGGCCAGGTAAAGCGTACCAGCGCCGCCGAATACGATGTGAAACGGGCTAAATTCGCCGCCATCAATCTGAAAAATGATGATGCGCTGCTTTCCGTTTCCATTGATGAAGCAGGCAGCGATCTGATGATGATGACCCGGCAGGGCCAGTGCATCCGCTTCACCGGGGATTCCGTTCCGGAGATGGGCCGGGCCAGCAGCGGCGTAAAGGGCATCAAGCTGGAAGAGAAGGACGAAGTGATCCTGGCCTGTCCCCTTGCCAATTCCGATCAGGTGCTGCTCTTTACCGAACGGGGCTATGCCAAGCGGCTGATGGGCGCCATGTTTGATGCGCAGGGCCGGGCCGGAAAAGGCGTAAAATGCGTATCCTTCAATAAATCCGGCTCCACCGGCGTATATGTTGCCGTCGCCGTCCGGATCACCGCATCCCGTGCCTTCACCGTCTATCAGCATGGCGGCATGATGACCCCCATGACCTCCGATGAACTGCCCTGCCAGAATCTGAACGATAAAGGAAAGCCCACCGTTATGGCGGTACTGGATGATGTGGTGGAAGATCTGATTCTGTAATTTCCGGGAGGATCGAATATGGATGCATTGAATGCCATTTTCAATCGGCACAGCTACCGGGGAAAATATCTGCCCTCCCCTGTCCCCCGGGAACATCTGAAAATCATTATGGAAGCGGGCCTTGCCGCCCCCTCCGGCTGCAATAAGCAAACCTGCAGCCTGATCGCCGTGGATGATCCGGAAATGATGGAAAAGCTTCATGGGGTGATTCTTCCCCCCGCCGGGGAAACGGCCCCCGCCATGATCTGCGTGCTCACTCAGCGGATCATCGCTTATCGGGATCGCTGCTACGCGGTGCAAGATTATGCCGCCGCCATCCAGAATATGCTGCTGACCATTGTGGATCTGGGGTACCAGAGCTGCTGGTATGAAGGCCACATCACCGATGCAGATCGGATCGGGGATCAGATGGCACAGCTGCTGGGGGTGCCGGAGGGGTATGAGCTGGTTTGCTTCCTGCCGGTGGGCAAGCCAGCGGAGGAAATAAAAATCCGCCCCAAAAAGCCCTTCGAGGAAAGGGCCTGGTTCAACGGATTTGGAAAGAACGAATAACAAAAGAATACAAAAAACGGCCCGTCCGAAAGTGGATGGGCCGCATTTCATTTAGGAAGCAATTACTTGTTGTTGTAAACCACGGTTACGCCGGTATGGGCAGTACCGCCCTTAACGCCCTTGTCACCGCCGAAGAGCTGATCAAAGACCAACAGTACTTCATGGCTTTCATCGGTGTCATGGGTGTGATTTGGATCAACGCCGCCGGTAGCATAGCCTTCCTGCACGCGGCTGTGCTTCCATTCATCGGGGTCATTATAGGAGCCCTGACCGTTAGCCTCAAATTCACAGTAGGTGTAATTGGCCCAATCGCCATAGGTAACGGTACAGTTTTTAGCAGTCAGATAGGAAGCAGTGGCAGTACCATCGGTCACTTCTTCGGACATACCAATCAGCATACCGCACAGACGATAGTTATAATACATATAGTTGGAGCAGGCATCGTTGAACACATCCAACTTCGCACTAACGTCGCAATCCTCCATGGTAATGTTCGCATCGCCCCACTTGCCGCCAATAATACCGCCGCAGGCAGCGTCATAGGTGCCCCACAGAGCGCTAACCGTGCTATCGATCACATCGACGTTCTTGAAGGTCTGGGTTCCGTTCACTTCACCCACGACACCGCCGGTATAGCGATTGTAGTTGGCAATCACAGAATTCTTCACCGTGATATTTTCATAGGTGCAGTTGCCATAGGAATAGCCGACTACAGTACCCATGTCGATGCATTCCATCACGATTTCGGCATTGTCAATGGTCAAATTCTTGATGGTGGCATCCACAACGGAGGCAAAGAGGCCGCCGCCTTCGGTGCTGTAATCCAGGCCCAGAGCCCAGCCGTTCTGATACAGGTTCTTAATGGTGTAATCCTGGCCATCGAAGGTGCCTTTGAACACCGTATTGTAGCCATAGCCAATGGGATTAAAGCTGATTCGTTCGCCATCAGCATCTACAGCATACAGATCAATATCCTTACCCAGCTTCACAGTCTTGCCTTCGAAGGTTTTTCCTTCATCCACCAGCTTGGAGAAACCAGCCAGCTGCTCAGCAGTCATGATCATGAACTCAGTGTCGGTATCGTTGTACCAGGAGGTGTCAGCGGTGCCGTCCCAGGTGTCGGCAGTCACAGGATAATTCTGCTCAAAGCCTTTTTCCCAGGGATGGTTCACGCCGATGGCATCATCAGTTACCGCTTCATCAGCAAAGCCAATGGCCAGGGCTTTGGCTGCGCCTACGTCTTCAAAGTTCATAGTCTGCATGGCCTGGGAGAATACCAGCACTCTGTACAGTTCGCCGAAGGCTTCCATTACCGTGCTATCGGCTTCCGGGGCCATCGCCAGCTGAATCAGGCTGGGATCAGTGGTCTGGCCCTTTTCCAGTTTTTCCTTCAGCACGGCCACAGCAATATAATAATTGCCGGCTTCGCCCTTTTCATTCTTGATTTCATAGGTCCGGGTCTTATCCCAAGCCCATACCCAAGGGGATTTCTCGCCTTTATTCAGATCCAGGAGAATGTATTCTTCAAACTCATCCCAGGTAAGATTCCCGGCTTCAAAGGCAAACCAAGTGCGCACATAGGCATCGGATTTACCGGTATTTTCCACCGTTACTGTCTTTTTCACTACGCCGTTGGCTTCCCGCCAATCCGTTTTATCAACAGGCAGGTAGATGGGATACAGATCAGTCCCATTTTCAAAGCCATTTTCGCTTTTCCCGTTTTCCTTCTGATCAATCTCCACATTCCCAAGGGTCATCACGTTTACGTCGCTATCTGTATCGGTCAGATACGCGATGGTGCCGCCCACCAGACCGGCAGCCGCAATCGTCAGGGACAGCAGCAGTGCGATCAGTTTCTTCTTCATTTCCTCCACCCCTTCTTTTCGCAATCAGCTCAGCTGAATGCTTTTGGAACGCAGCGGTCTGCCATTACCATTTTCCCAAAAATGACAATTCCCATTGCAATCCATAAGATGTAATAATTTTATCATATACTTACTTAATATAGTTTTTAAAATTTTGTCAAATTTGTTCCGTAATTGTTACAAAAAGAGTCACTTTCTGTTAAACACATAATTTTGTGTTTGCGAGAGCATCAAAAAAATATGGTATCTCTACAAAAAAGCAGCCCTTCCAATCAATGCTGGAAAGGGCTGATCTATTTTAATCGTTTTATCCTGCCGTACTCTCCAACCGGGACAGCTTTTCCGCCAGCATCAGGCAGAAGGCCGGCAGCGAATCCCGACGGGTATCCGCCTCTTCCCCGAGAAATTCTTTGCATATACCGATCACATCCCGGGCGGCCAATTGCACATCCTCCAATTGCATCAGCAGCAGATCCCGCTGCACCCGAAGCCGGTCACCCTCGTGGGCGCCCCCCTCCGCCACCCGGCGGGCCAAGGCATCCAGCGCACGGAAGGCCGCCTGCACATCCGCATCCTCCGCTCCGCTCAGTTCCCGCCGGATCACATCCGCCGCCTTTTCCTGCCGGGACGGATGCAGACAATCGGGACAGGGCGCCCCTTCCTGTTCCAATTCTTCGCAGACCTTCCGGATCAGATCCGGCCGTTTGCGCAGAATGGCGCGGTATTTGTTCTGATAGCGCAGCATCAACGCCCGATCCCCATGGGACAAATCCATCACGCAGGACCGCACCGATTGGCCCCGCCCCCGGGCAGAGAGCACCTGGCGGAGCAAATCATGCACTTCCTCCTCCGTAAACGTTTCAAAGGGTGCCGCCCTGCGCAGATCCTGTCCTGCCTGTTCCCTAAGTTGCATGTAGTAATAATTGCGCACACTGTTAGGCTTACGGCCCAAGGCCTGGCCCGTCTTTTCAAACACGCCCCGCAGCGGCGCACCCGTTTCCGCTGCCGCCCGGATTTCTTTCCATAATAAATCAGTTTCTTCCTGTCGCCATCCGCTGCGGGCCAGATATACGCTCTGTTCCATCCCGATCCCTCCATTCGGCCTGTTTTCCTATATAGTATGCGTCCCCGCTGAAAAGGATATGCAATCGAGGAAAAAAACAGAAAAAAGGTTTTTTTAACGCTGTTTTTCTCCTTGTCCCAAGTATATTACATTTTTTTAATATTTTTTTCGTTTTGATGGAACAATCGGCCTTTCTCAATCGTCTATATATACGAGGTGATGATAACATGAGCACACTGCTTTCCATTTACCCCAAGGAAGATATCCCCGCCCTTCTGGCGATTGATGAAGAAGAAAAAATTGTTTACGTGGACGGGAAGCCCTGCGAACTGACCCAGCAGGAATTTTCCCTTCTGCAGGAATTGGCCCAGAATATCGATCGGCCCGTCTCCCGGCAGGAGCTGCTGCGCCATGCCTGGGGATATATGAGTCCCGGGGAAACCCGCACGGTGGACGTGCATATCCAGCGGCTGCGTAAAAAGCTGGGCTTTGCCTGCATTGAAACGGTGTACCGCCTGGGGTACAAGCTGCGTGCCCAGGAGGTCTATTGAAGGCTGCACTTTCCGCCCATTTCTCCTGCATCGCCCCGATTGTATTTTTTATTTTCCATAATTCCCGGTCATATCCCCGCTGGTCGGCCCCCTTACGCAGACGGATACGCCCTCCGTTCTGCGCTTTTTTTATGAAATCAGGCCGAAATTTTGAAAAAAAATCATTTTTTATCCCCCAGGGGGCTGGCGCAGACCGCATAGTTATGTTAAAATACAATGTGGTATGCTGTAGTTATCTATCGGCATGCGAAAATGACCAGGGAGGTTGAAACATGAACCGACTGGAAAAAGTGCTGCAATTGGCGGCGGTGGGCGCAAATGAGGCCATCCTCATCCACAAGCCTTCCAATATCTATTACCTCAGCGGCTACACCGGCGAAGGCCTGCTGGCGGCTGGCCATGGCTTCCAGGCCATCATCACCGATTTCCGCTACACCGAGCAGGCGGAAAATCAGGCCCCCGGCTTCCAGGTGCAGATGATTGAAAAGGGCGTTGGCCACGCCGATCTGGCGGCCCGCCTCTATGCAGAGCATGGCGTCACCACCATCTATTACGAGGATGATGAAGTGACCATGCGGGCATTTGATGGCCTGAAAAAGGCCATGCCGGAAATCACCTTTGTTTCCCTGAAAAATGCCCCGGAAAAATGCCGCCGTATCAAGGATGAAAAAGAGCTTTCCTTCATCGAAGAGGCCTGCAATATCTCCTGCAAGGCATTTGAAGCGGTGCTGCCGAAGGTGAAGCCCGGCATGACGGAGAAGCAGATCCAGATCCTGCTGGACTTTACCATGCTGGAAATGGGCGCCGACGGCCTGGCCTTTGATACCATCGTGGCCAGCGGCGAAAACGGCTCCCTGCCCCATGCCATTCCCGGCCCCCGCAAAATCCAGGCGGGCGATATGATCACCTTTGACTTTGGCGCAAAAAAGCATGGCTATTGCGCGGATATGACCCGCACCGTCGCCATCGGCAATCCCAAGCCGGAAATGCTGCGCATTTATGAAACGGTGCTCCGCGCCCAGGAAGAATGCGAAGCGGCCCTGGCCCCCGGAAAGATTTGCAAGGATATTGATTCCATTGCCCGCAAGATCATCGATGACGCAGGCTATCAGGGCCGTTTCGGCCACGGCCTGGGCCACGCAGTGGGCATCGATATTCATGAAGATCCCCGGCTCTCTCAATTCTGCACAGATCCCCTGGAAGTGGGCCATGTGGTGACGGTGGAACCCGGCGTCTACATCCCCGGCCTGGGCGGCGTGCGCATTGAGAACACCTGCGCCATCACCGAAAACGGCGGGCGCACCCTGGTACATGCACAAAAGGCGCTGCTGATCCTGTGATCGGCCCCTTATGCAACCATATAGAAATCAAAAAAATGGAGGAATAAACCAATGATTACTGCTGGCGATTTCAAAAA
>SVGR01000106.1 GCA_015056265.1 Clostridiales bacterium | reverse complement strand
CTCCACGGTGGAGGGATACAGGATAGCCCCGCTGGCCCCCCGCATCACTTCATAATCATTGCTGTAGGAAAGGCAATGCATCAGATCCCCGTTATCAAAGGCCCGAAGCCTTACCAGCTTTCCTTCATACATGGGTTTCAATCATCCTCTCTGCGCCGGCAGGCGCTCATTTCATAATAATGCCCATGGGACGGCTTGTCAATGTAAATTAAAGAAATTATGGAAAAAATGAAGAAATTGATGAGATGGAGCGTCTTATAACTGATCGATCAATACCGGAAGGAATAGTAAAGATGACGGATCAGGCATTTGAACGGGCGATTCTGGATTTGACGGAGAGTATGTACCGTCTCTGCTACGCCCAACTGCGCTGCCCTGCAGATCGGGAAGATGCAGTACAGGAGGCGCTGAAAAAGGCATGGGAAAAGAGAAAAACGCTGAAGGATGAAGGTGCGCTGAAGGGATGGCTCTTGCGCATTCTGCTGAATGAATGCCATAACATCCAACGGAAGAATAAGCGGATCTTTCCTGCGGAGTATTTGCCCCTGTCGGCAGCCCCTGAGGACGCTGATTCCACCCTGCATGATCTGATGCTGTCCCTGCCGGAGAAGCTGAAGTTAACGGCCGTTTTGATTTTTATGGAGGGCATGACCGGCGCGCAAGCGGCAAAAGTGCTGAAAGTACCTCAAGGCACCGTCAGTTCCCGCATTCATAAAGCCCGGAAGATATTGCAAGAAAAATGGGAGGAGGCGAATCGGGAATGAAAAATGAAACGGATTTTTCCCGTGCCTTCGGCCGGGCAGATGAACGCTTTGCAGCCTGTGTGCAGCATACCCTCCTGCAGCTCAAATATCAGGAGGAAGAAAAAATGAAAAAGAAATTTGGCTGGGGTGTGTTGGTTATCGCCCTTGTATTGGTGCTGGCTATGGCTGCCGCTGTGGCCCTTACAATCGATTGGAAACACATCGAAACGGCCATGGATCTGGCCAGGGACAGCGGCGCGTATTTTGAATGGGGACTGGAGGGAAAAATCCGGCTGATCAGCGATATGGAAAATGATGGAATGGAAATTTCTCCGGGGGAGATGGAAAAACTCGGGGATCCGCAAGCAACCGAAGCAGAAAAGGAAAAACTGGCGGATACAATCCTGACCCGTTATTATGGCGATGAAGAATACCTTTACTACTATACTATGGCGGAAAGGGAGTGGGGGATGCCTATTCAATGGACGCTGGAGCAGCGGGCTTGGTTCCATCAAATTGAGCGGGAAAAGGGATTGTACGGGGATTTTTCCTGGATTGATCTGGTACCGGAAAAAACGGATATTTCCCGGGAGAAGGCGGTGGATATCGCGAAAAACGCCGTGATGGACGCCTGGGATGTGACGGAGGAGGAAATGGCGCAGTATGAGGCAGGCGTTTCTTTCTTCACGACCGATGTGTATGATATTCCCCGCTGGATGGTGGATTTCTATATTCCAAGGGAAAACACCTGGAGCACGGCCTATACGGTGCTGCTGACTCGGGAAGGGGAGGTAACAGAGGACTGGGAGGACCTTGGGGTGCTCACACCGGAAAATGCAAAGAAAAAGAAGGCGGAAGACGAAAGGAAAGCCTTGGAAATGGATGATTGGCAGAGACGGGGAAAAGAACGGCTTGCAGATATGGAATCTGTGTTTTTTAACCGCAACGGCGGGCAGCATTATCATTTTCTTTCCGATTGCCCCCTGGTGGATGAAAAATTCCTGCCTCTGGAGCCGCTTTCAAAGGATGCAGGCATCTTCCCCCTGTTTACGCCCTGCCCTGTTTGTGTCAATGATGATGTCTTCTGGTCCATTGAGGATAAGGTGCGCTATCAGTGCGGCCATTGGCCTCTGCCGGAGGAGGACTGGATTTCCCCGGAAGAGGCAATCCGGCTTGCTAAAGCAGCACTATGTGATCAGGGATATGATCTGAAGGGCCTGTATCCTTCGCTCTTTACCCATTTGGAGGAGGAACGTTCCGTCTATTCCATTTTCTTTGATGACGTAATTATGGATCCCTATGACGGTTCCGTGATGATCGAGCCGATCTATTCCGTGGTATTGGATGCAAAGACGGAAGAAATCCTTCAGGCGGAGCCTAATCAAAGCAACGGATAAATATCAGGAATCATGGGGGAAGCCCTGTGATTCCTTTTCTTGACGGCAGCTGAAAAGGCATGATATAATCAGAAAAAAGCAAAAGGGGATATACACATATGGCTTTTGAAAAACTGACGGCTTATCTGGATTCCCTCTCTCAGGTGGGAACACCCGGATGTGATCTGATCGTTTACCGCGATCACGAACAAATATACCGGCATTTTTCCGGTTTCCGCAATCATGAAAAAACAGCTCCGATGCAGGGAAATGAAACCTTTTGCATCTATTCTTGCTCCAAGGTGTTCACCACCTGCGCCATGATGCAATTGATCGGGGACGGGAAGATTGGTCTGGATGATCCGGTCAGCGATTATTTGCCTGCCTATGGTGCAGTAAATGTGCAGGATGGGGAAAATGTGCGCCCCGCCCAAAAGGTGATGACCATCCGCCATCTGATGAGCATGCAGGGCGGCTTGGACTACGATCTGAATTTTGCATTCCGGGAAGTGGAAAAGGAAAAGCCCCTTTCCGAGGCCACCACGCGGGAAATCATGGATGCTATGGCAAAAAAGCCTCTAGGCTTTGATCCTGGCACCGATTATTGCTACAGCCTGTGCCACGATGTGCTGGGTGCGGTGATTGAAGTGGTTACCGGCCAGAAGTTTTCCGATTATGTGCAGGAACATATTTTTTCTCCCCTGGGCCTCAAACGCATCGGCTATCATCTGAACGGGGATCTGGCCGGGGACATGTGTCCCATGTATATTTATCAGCCGGAAACCAATGATCACCGATTGGTGGCAAAGGTGGCCACGGCCTACCCCAATGCTCCCCTGTACGAAAGTGGTGGTGCAGGCGTCATCAGCGATGTGGAAAGCTGCATCCGCTTTGCCGATGCCCTTTCCTGTCAGGGCAAGGGATGGAACGGCGGCGAAATTCTGAACGCTGATCTGATCCATCTGTGGACGGGGGATCAGTTGTGCCCCAAGGGCCTGATGGCCTTTGATCCTGTCAAGCGTGCCTTGGGGTATAAATACGGCCTAGGTGTGCGGGTGCGTGTGGATAACACCGTGGGCAAGAAGGGCCCGCTGACGGAATTTGGCTGGGACGGGGCCACCGGCACCTGGCTATTTATCGATCCAGTGAATCATATATCGGCTTTTTACGCCCAGCACGTGCATAATCACGCCCATGCCTTCCGGGTGATCCATCCCACTTTGCAGCAACTGATCTATGAGGAATTGGGTCTGTAAGGAGCGGAAAATGAAGAACGTATTGCTGCTGGGGGATTCCCGGCGGATGGGCTATGAGCCCTTTGTAAGGAAGCTGCTGGAGGGAAGGGCAGCGGTATACGGCCCCGCGGAGAATGGCCGCTGGGCGGGATATACCCTCAATTCCCTTAGGTTTTGGCTGAATGATTTTCCGGCGCCGGATATTGTGCATTGGAGCTGCGGATTATGGGATTTGGGGGATGATTATCATATCGGCCGTCCCTTTTCCCTGCCGGAGGAATACGAAAGCGCCGTGGAGCGGACGGTAATCGTGCTTAGAAAACTGTTTCCGGGCGTAAAAATCATTTTCGGCACCACCATGCCGGTGGGGGATGGCGATGTAACCGGTATCCGTAATTATAATGGCATTATGGCAAAGGTGGCAGAAAAAGAGGGCATCCTGGTGGATGATCTCTTCGCCCTCATGCACGATAAAATGGTGCCATACGACCGGGGGGACGGATTGCATCTGAACGATGAAGGAAACGCCCTCGTTGCCGCTCAGGTGGTCAGCGCCATCGAAGAATATCTATGAAATACGAAGAACAGGGGCCTGCGCAATCGCAGACCCCTGTTTTTATGATAATTGTTATTTTTCAATGCACATCCAGCATCCTTCTGCACCCACGCCGTCTTTCGGCGGAATAAGGAGTTCTTTTTCGATCAGCGCTTCGATTACTCCATCTAAAATGGGCAGATTGGCAAGTGCGTTGGCATGTATCCATTCTCCGTGCAAATAACTGGGTATGCATTTGCGGATCAAGCGGCTGATTTTTTTCGCCGCATCCTGGGCAGCCTGTTCAAAGTTCTCCTTGGGAAATTGATTTGTAATGGAGAAAAGCTTCTGGTAATCCTTTGCGTCAAATACAAGAATTTTTGTATATAGCTTGTTGCCCTCCCGGAAAAGATATCCTTCCTGAACGGCTTTGGCCGCATGTTCTTTTTCTGCTTCGGAAAGGGTATCTATATCCAGACCTTGCACAGCCCGGAGAGCCAGCTGTAGCGCCAGATTATTGGAAAGATCCATCCCGCAATGAAAGTGCTTGCGAACACGTGATACATAAATATTCTCAACAAAAACGAATTTGTATCCACATAAATTATGGGCATTCACCCCATCACATCCGCCGCCGAAATGCTTGCCGTAATCCAAATGGCCAAATATGGAGAAAGGCCTGTCAGGATGAACAGCATCAGGAAAATACTGATTTTTGAGCAGATGATATACGCATTCGGAAAATGCTTCGGAGAGATGTTTGATTTGCTGCCACAGGATCAGATTGAATTCAATCTTGTGATTGAGATAGGGAAATGCGAGATATTCTGCCCTGTGCTTTTCCACATATTCCGCAATGGCGTTTGCCAGAGACGGGATTTGCTGGGCATAGATGGAATGAGCCTCCTGTATGGTGCGTTTATCCATCAGGATACAGTTAATCCCATATTTACCATGTTCCATTCGGCGCAGGAAGCCATAATGATTTTTTTCTCCTTCGGTGAGGATTTCCATTTCTTCTTCTACATAACGGGTGGGCACATTCAATTCACTGGCCACTTCTGCAGGCGTCATGGGCTTTTTCATGCAAAGAAATACAATGTGTTTTGAAAACTGCCGCTGGAATATCATTCTGGGATCACCGAAGGAAGGATTGCCGGTGCCCCAGATTACGAATTCAATATCATTGAGGGATACCGGTTTTTCAATGGTTTCAGACATGTTTTCAACCTCGCTTTTGATTTTGTTCCGGGCGACATAGAGCCGCTGGCGAATAGCGCCTTCGCTGGTTTGATGAAGCTGGGCGATCTGCGGAATGGAATGATTCTCAAGATAGAACTGGATCATTATATCCCTGTAGGCTTTGGTCAGGAAAGCGATGCGATGGAAAATGGCTTTAAGCATTTCAGCGGAATGTTCCTCTTCAGCAGGGGGAAAAAGCGAATTTTCCATGCTTTCCAGAGGAAGAAGAGAATTGCGCATCTGCTTTCTGCGCCTGGCATAATCCGCATGGATATTCCGTGCAATTTTCCAGACAAAGCCCGAAAGAGACATGATTTCTCCTTCTTTTTCGGCTGTGTTCAGAAGAGCTAACAGAATTTCTGAGCATAAATCCTGTGCCTCATAGCTGTCGCTGGTTCTGGCATAGCAAAAGCCGAAAAGGCGATCCAACAGATCATCGTCCATAAAATGCAGCAGTTCCTGCTTTTTCATTGGTAGTACACTCCCAAGCCATTGATCAATGCTTTCACCAGTATAGTCAGAGGAAAAGCAGGATTGTCAGCGATGCTGAAAAAATATTTTAAAAGGCGCAGAATTGCGCCTTTCTGGAATTTTGCTTTATTCCTCCGCCTGGGCGGTAAGATCGTAGGTATCGGCGCCGGTGACGGTGGCGGTGATGAACTGGCCTTCTTCCAGAGGCTGATTGCTGAAGAGGAGGATTTCCCCGTCGGCATCCGGGGCCTCCCACTGGGAGCGGGCGGTGTATACATCGCCCCTGAAGCCTGTGACCAGCAGCTTTTCTTTTTTGCCGATGCGCTTCTGATTGCGGGAAAGGCTGATTTTCGCCTGCAATTGCATCAGGCGATCCAGCCGCTCTTCCTTGATTTCCTCTGGGATCTGGTTGGGCATCAGGGCGGCGGGGGTATCGTCCTCGGGGGAGAAGGTGAAGGCGCCCATCCGGTCAAAGGCCATCTCTTCCGTGAAATCCATAAGTGCCTTAAAGTCATCCTCCGTTTCCCCGGGGAAGCCCACAATGAAGGTGGTGCGCAGGCAGAAGCCCATATCCCGGGCAGCGGTGAGCATATCCTTAATATGCTGGATGGTGCCCCGCCGGTTCATTTTTTTCAGCAGCCCAGGGGCGGCGTGCTGCAGCGGCAGATCCAGATATTTGCAGATATTGTCTTTCGCCGCCATGGTTTTAAGCAGTTCCATATTGGTTTCATCGGGATACATATACAGGGCACGGAGCCAATCCACCCCGGGGATATCCGAAGCCTCTTTCAGCAGGCTGGCAAGAGAATCGCCCGTATCGATACCGTAGCGGGTGGTATCCTGAGCGATGAGGATATGCTCCCTGACGCCCTGGGCGGAAAGGGCCTTCATTTCTGCCAAAATGGCGTCCCGGGAACGGGAACGATAGCCGCCGCGGATCAGGGGAATGGCGCAGTAAGCGCATTTATTATCGCAGCCGTCCCCGGTTTTGATATAGGCGGAATAGGGGGGAGTGGTCAGCACACGGCCGCATTCCAGAAAGGCATTATTCCTCTCCGTAGCCATGGGCCGCTGACCTGCCAGGGCGTCGGACAGATGCTGCGTCAGATGCGCATATTGAGATACGCCCAGCATACAGTCGATTTCAGGGATCTCATTCATCAGATCCTGATCATAACGCTGGGACAGGCAGCCGGTAACACAGAGAACCTTGCACCGGCCGCTTTTTTTATATTCGGCCATTTCGAAAATGGTATCGATGGATTCTTCCTTGGCGGGGGCGATGAAGCCGCAGGTGTTGACGATCAGAATATCCGCGTCCGCCGGATCCTGCACCAGATTGCATCCCGCATTCTTCAGCTGGGAAAGCATCTGTTCCGAATCCACCCGGTTTTTCACGCAGCCCAGGGAAATCATGCCTGCATTCAGGCCTTGAAGATTGATCATTTCCTTATCCTCCTTGATGGTTCCGGATTATTCTATCACGTTTCTTATAGGACACACAAGGGGGCGGGGAAGATAATCTTCATTTCCCGGGCTTATTTATTTGAAATCAGAGACCGTTCATGATATAATACATTCTGGGAAGGGAGGGCATAAAATGCTTCGGATCATCAATTTGAAGGTGCCTCTGGATGCGGGGGCGGATGCGCCGCTTTTATTGGCATTGAAAAAGCTGAAGGCACAGCCTGAGCAGGTGCTCTCCTGGAAAATCAGTAAAAAAAGTGTGGATGCACGGGATAAGGGCGATGTGCATTTTGTAATGGCGGTGGACGTGAAGCTGAAGAAGGAAGAAGCCGTTTTTCGTTCCCTCAAGCCCGGCATCGCCCAGCAGGTATCGGATAAGACGCCAAAGCTTTTTCCTGTTAATCATCCGCCTGTCGGCCCCCGGCCGGTGGTGGCGGGGTTTGGCCCCGGGGGATTATTCGCTGCGCTGACTCTGGCCCGGGCGGGCCTTCGGCCCATTGTGCTGGAACGGGGAGAAAGGGTAGATCGACGGGCGCGGACTACCGAAGTTTTTGCATCAACAGGACAACTTAACCCCGAAAGCAATATCCAGTTTGGGGAAGGGGGCGCCGGCGCTTTTTCCGACGGAAAGCTGACCACCGGCATCAAGGATCCGCGCTGCCGAA
>SVGR01000105.1 GCA_015056265.1 Clostridiales bacterium | reverse complement strand
AGATTTTCAAGGTGGTGGAAAAGATGGGCTATGATTGGGCCAAGGAAGGCCTGACCCATGTGGCCTTCGGCATGGTATCCTATGAGGGCCAGGCCATGGCTACCCGGAAGGGCCATGTGGTGTATCTGGAGGATCTGCTCTCCCGGGCCCAGGAAAAGGCCCTGGCCATCATCAATGAAAAATCCCCCAATCTGGAAAATAAGGAACAGGTGGCCAAGGAAGTGGGCGTGGGCGCCGTGATTTATACCACCCTGCAGAATAATCGCATCAAGGATATCGATTTCTGGTGGGATCGTGCCCTGAATTTCGAAGGCGAAACCGGCCCCTATGTGCAGTACACCCATGCCCGGTGCAATTCCGTGCTGCGGAAGGCCCCGGCTGCCCTGTCCGCCCCCGATTATGCCGCTCTCACCAATGATGAGGCCCAGGCCCTGCTGCTGCTGCTCTCCCGCTTCCCCGAAGCGGTATCCGAAGCCTGCCAGCGCAACGAGCCCTACCTCATCACCCGTGCCACCACCGAAATTGCCAAGGCCTACAATAAATTCTATTATGAGCACCGCATCCTGGATGATGATCAGGCCGCTACCGCCGCCCGCATCCAACTGACGCAGGCTGTGGCCCATGTGATCAAAACCGGCCTGTATCTCATCGGCGTTTCTGCGCCGGAACGTATGTAACCCCTGCTCTTTGCACAACATAGTAAGAAGCATCACCCTGAGGGAGGAAAAAGCATGCGTTTTACCAAGATGCACGGCATCGGCAATGATTATCTGTTTGTGAATTGCTTTGAAGAAGTGGTGCACGATCCCAGCCGGCTGGCCATCGTCATGTCCAAGCCCCATTTCGGGGCGGGGGCCGATGGCCTGGTATTGATCGAGCCTTCTGATGTGGCAGATTTCGGAATGCGTATTTATAATGCGGACGGCAGCGAAGCGGAAATGTGCGGCAACGCCATCCGCTGCATCGGCAAATACGTGTATGAACGGGGACTGACACAGAAAACCGAACTGACCATTGATACCAAAGGCGGCCTGAAGCAATTGTGGCTGACGGTGGAAAATGGAAAAGTGGCCAGAATCAAAGCAGATATGGGCACCCCGGAATTGAATCCCCGGCTGATTCCCGTGGATTTGCCTGGCGAAATGGTGCTGCGCCACCGGCTCCAGATCATGGGGCAGACTTGGTTCATCACCTGCGTGAACATGGGCAATCCCCATGCGGTGCTCTTCGTCCGGGATCCGGAGGTGGTGGATCTGCCCACCATCGGCCCCATGATTGAGCATCATCCCCTGTTCCCCCGGCGCACCAATGTGGAATTTGTCCGGGTGATTGATCGGAGCATCCTGCAGATGCGGGTATGGGAGCGGGGCGCGGGAGAAACCCTGGCCTGCGGCACCGGCGCCTGCGCATCATTGGTTGCCGCCGTACTGGCCGGGCTTTCCGATCGTACGGTGCAAATGAAGCTCTCCGGCGGCAATCTGCAATTGCAGTGGAGCGCCGAGGATAATCATGTGTATCAGACCGGCCCTGCCGCCTTCGTCTATGACGGAGAATGGCTGGACGACTGATGAATTCGGAATGCGGAATTCAGAATTCGGAATTGAGGTTTGCTTTGAATGGCAGGCCTCAATTTTATATTGTTCGCAAATTGTCTTCTTTGATTTTCCGGGCAGGATTCAGGCAAATCATTTCGAATACAACACAGTGCTTTCGCAAATAATTATTCTAAGTAAAAGTAATTCCGAATTCCGCATTCCGGATTTCGAATTATGATGAAGGAGATTGTATGAAAATCAACAAAAGCCTTTCCTCTATGCCCGCCGGTTACTTATTTGCAGAAATCGCCAAGCGGGTAAAAGAATTTTCCGCCGCTCATCCGGACGCCCATATTCTGCGCCTGGGCATTGGCGACGTGACCCGGCCTTTGGTTCCTGCCGTGGTGGATGAAATGATCGCCGCCGCCAAAGAAATGGGCACGCCGGAAGGCTTCCGTGGCTACGGCCCGGATTTTGGCTATGATTTCCTGGTAAGCGCCATCATCGAAAAGGATTATATCGCCCGGGGCGTTTCCCTTTCCAAGGAGGAAGTGTTTATTTCCGACGGCGCCAAATCCGACGTGGGCAATCTTCAGGAATTATTCGCCGCCGACGCCAAAATCGCCGTCACCGATCCCGTGTATCCCGTCTATGTGGATTCCAATGCCATGGCCGGCAGGCTGGGGAAATTTGAAAACGGCAAATGGAGCAATCTTTGCTATCTGCCCTGCAATGCGGAAAACGGCTTTGTACCCGATCTGCCCAGCGAAAAGGTGGATGTGATCTATCTTTGCTATCCCAATAACCCCACCGGCACGGTGCTGAACAAGGATCAGCTGAAGAAGTTTGTGGATTGGGCCCTGGAAAATGAGGCGCTGATCGTGTATGACGCCGCATACAAGGCCTTTATTACCGAAGAAGATGTGCCCCAGAGCATTTATGAAATCGAGGGCGCAAAAAAATGCGCCATGGAATGCTGCTCTTTTTCCAAGACGGCAGGCTTTACCGGCACTCGCTGCGCCTACACCATCGTGCCCAAGGAGCTGATCTTTGACGGCGTATCCTTGAATCGCATCTGGGGCCGCCGCCAGGCCACCAAATTCAACGGCGTTTCCTATCCCATCCAGCGGGCAGCCGCCGCCATCTATACCGATGAAGGCCATGCTCAGATCATGGAAAGCATCGCCTATTACCTGGAAAACGCCCGGATTATCCGGGAAGGTCTGGAAAAGGCGGGGATTCAGGTATACGGTGGGGTGAACGCCCCCTACATCTGGATGAAAACGCCGGACGGCATGGGCAGCTGGGAATTTTTCGATCTGCTGCTGAATAAAGCCCATGTGGTGGGCACCCCTGGGGAAGGCTTCGGCCCCAGCGGCGAGGGCTATTTCCGCCTCACCGCCTTCAATACCCGGGAAAACACCATCGCCGCCGTGGAGCGGATTCTGAAGGTGCTGTAATCTTTCCGGCATAAAACAACCGCCCGGCTTTTCATGCGAAAGGCCGGGTGGTTCTTATTGCAAGCGATAACCATTGAAACCTTCTTTTAATTATTCTCTTTTAGCTTAGCCATGTCATCAACAGGATGAACAGAATACCCAGAATGGTCCATCCAATTAAAATCTCTTATGTCATATGAAATGCAACACTAATTGCAAGACAACTTTTTTATACAAGCCACCTTCAAAAAAGAGAAATAATAAAGATAACCACGCCCACCAGCATCCCTATCCCAATTAATCCAGGAAGCGTGTTATTGATGAAATGTTCTTTATTCAGAATGCGGGAATCTGTCCTCTGAAACTTAACGGATTCTTTGGTCCCGTCCATATAAGTAACTTCGATCGGCCCCACCGTCATGCGTTTGATCGTGCTGTTGTACCACATATTTTCCCACTGAATGCGGCCCGATTGGCAGCCCGGGGAAAGGGGGCCGGTAAACGTGATCTTTCGCGTGCATCCATTGCCGATGGTGCAGAACACTTCATCCCCCACCGCATTGATGGGGGTCACTTCCATCTCAATGTATTTGACAGTTTTGGGGCCGCTGTTCCGGATATTGGCGAAAACGGACACGCCGCCCACAGAGTTGCAATCGCACATTACATTATTTCCATACTCCCCGGATGGCGAAACGAGATACTGATACCCGCCGCAAAAAAGTTCATCAAAAGTAATCATTATTTCTCCCCCTTTTCCTTTGTTTTCCACTACATTATATCTTTTATTCCACCTATTGTCAACTATTTGCGGCTATTATATAACTGATAGTGGAGAAAAGGTAGTGATTTTGTGGATTTCGGAAGCAAACTCAAACAACTGCGGCTGGGTCAGCGGATGACGCAGCAGCAATTGGCGGAGCGGCTGGGGGTGGCCAAATCAGTGGTTTCCTATTACGAAAGCGGGGATCGTTTTCCCTCCTACGACGTACTGATCAAAATATCCCGCACCTTCCATACCACTACCGACTCCCTGCTGGGCATTGAAAGGCAGCGGACCGTGGATGTATCCGGCCTCACCGAAGAGCAGATTCAGGTGGTTCAGGCGGTGGCCCACGCCCTCCAGCAGGCCAATCGTCCCCTCCCCGATTCCGCCCTCTGACGGCCAAATATTTTTATCTCTCCCCCGCCCTCCGGCGGGCTTTTTTTGACTTTTCCAACAAAGCGTGTTATACTTTATTCATCCTATCCCATCGATTTGTATACAATTTGTGAAAGGATTCAATTTTATGATTCAATTGACCCTGCATCCCCATCAACAATTTCAGATCATCAAAGGCTTTGGTGCCTCCGGCTGCTGGTGGGGGCAAAATTGGCGTACCCACGGCTGGCCCCGGGCCTGGGCAGAGGAAATCATGGCCCTGCTTTATGATCCCGAAAAAGGCATGGGCCTGAATACCTGGCGGCATAATATCGGCAGCGGCAGCAAGGGCGGTAATATCCCGCCCATCCGGGAAACACCGGCCGTGGAAGCCGCCCCCGGCGTATTTGATCTTTCCCGGGACGAAGAGCATCTGATGCTCCTGGACATGGCCCTTTCCTATCCCCAGGTGAATATTCTCACCCTGTTTATCAACAGCCCGCCCGGCCGCATGACCATCACCGGTCAGCCCAACGGCAATCCCGGCTGGGCCACCAATCTGAAAACGGAATGCACCGGCGCATTTATCGATTATGCAGTTCAGGCGGCGAAAGCCTATCGGGCCGCCGGCTATCCCGTCACCTATCTCAGCCCTATCAACGAGCCCCAATGGGATTGGCATGCCGGCCTCCAGGAGGGATGCCATTATTCGGTGGACCAGGTGATGGAAATCAGCCGGGGCGTTGCAGAAAAGCTGGAAAATGAATGCCCCGGCGTCGCCCTTTCCATGCCGGAAAGCGCCCGCTGGGACCACCCCTATATGGATGAAATCCTCCAGCGGCTGAAGGCCGATCCCGCCCTGCTTTCACGCATCGATCATCTCTGCGCCCACTCCTATGAAGCGACGGCAGCGGGCCGGCAGCGGCTGATGGATCTGCTGAAGGAACTGGATCTGCCCCTTGCCTTCCATCAGACGGAATGGTGCGAAGAAAAGCTGCCCATCCAAACGGAAATGGACGGCGCCCTCACCCTCTCCCGGGTTCTGCACGAGGATCTCACCTGCCTGCAGGTGCCGCTGTGGGAATTCTGGAAGGCCATCGAAACCAATCCCGATTATTGGCAGCGCGGATTGATCACCGTGCCCCTGCACGGGGAGGACGGCGCCCCGCAGATGACCAAACGAGGATGGGCGCTGGCCCATTATGCCCGGTTCATCGTGGGCAGCCGCCGCATCGGCCTGACCCTTTCCGGCGAACCGGAGGGGGTGTACGGCAGCGCCTATGAAAAAGATGGCCGCTTCATTCTCCTTCTCACCAATGAAACCACCGCCCCTCAAATGCTTTCCCTGGCCGCAGCAGGGGGTTCCGGCCGGCTGTACTGCACCGATGCGCAGCGGAATCTCTCCGAACTGGGGGCCTTTTCCACCGGCGATCCCCTGTACCTGCCGCCCCGCTCCGTCCTCACCCTGCTGATGGACGGCTGACGCCCCGTCCTTTCGCCCTTGACGGGCCGGGAAAAGGCAAATAGGATCAATTGCCTTGTATCCAACAAACGGAAATTTTCCCCGACTGCGGGTGCAGGCGCTGTTTCCCTGCGCAGAAAGGATCGCCACCGGCTGGCCTTTCCGGCTGAAAGGGCCGCTTTCCCGCCCGCTCCATCCCCCTGGGAATTGCAGAATAATCCAATCATCCTGTAAAAATGAACGTCCGGTTTCCATCGGGAAGCCGCATGTTTTCATCATTGTTTCTGCTTTGGGGCTGTTCATATTCAATGGCGCGACGTTCTATAGCAATTCTATTGCTTCCGCATTGTCACATGTGATACAATGCGTAAAGTATCTGAATGCCGGCCCAAAAAAAGAACCGCATCGCAAAGCCATCCCGCAGGATGTAATGGCCAAGATGCGTGCCCGGATCGTCATCTTGCCGGGAAGGGAAAGGCCGCGTGCCGCCTTCCCTGCTGTATGGGCATGCGCCCGGAAGAAACCCCGGGCCCGGGCGGGGGATTGCGCACAGCTATTGACATTTTGTGTCATTGTGTTTAAAGTAAATATGAAACGAGAGAGAACGGGAGGATCATGCAATATATGAAAACCTTGAATTATGACGTGCTGAAAAAAACGGGGTATACCGGTTATATGCTGGAAAATGCACCGGAGCGGGTGCTGCAGTTCGGCGAAGGCGGTTTCCTGCGCGCATTTGTGGATTATTTCTTTGATCTTGCCAATGAAAAGCACGGCTTTAACGGCAAGGTGGTGCTGGTGCAGCCCATCGACCGGGGCCTTACGGATATGATCAATGATCAGCAGGGGCTCTATACCCTGTACCTGCGGGGCTTTCAGGATGGGAAGACCGTCAATGACAAGCGGGTGATTTCCTGCGTATCCCGCTGCATTGATCCTTACCGGGATTTTGCTGCGCTGCTTCAGTGCGCTCACAATCCCGATCTGCGCTATATCGCTTCCAATACCACGGAGGCAGGCATCGCTTATGACCCGGCATGCCGGTTTGAAGACGCGCCCCAGAGCTCTTTCCCCGGAAAGCTCACCCGGTTCCTGTACGAGCGCTATCTGGCCTTCGGCAAGGAAAAAGGCAAGGGCATGATCATCCTTTCCTGTGAATTGATTGATAATAACGGCAAGGAATTGAAGGCCTGCGTTGAAAAATATGCGGATCAGTGGGCGCTGGAAGCGGGCTTCAAGGCATGGCTGGATGAAGAAAATCTCTTCTGCTCATCGCTGGTGGACCGGATTGTTACCGGCTATCCCCGGGGCGAGGCGGATAAACTGAATGCAGAAAACGGCTATACCGACAATCTGATGGATACGGGCGAGGTATTCGGCGCATGGGTGATCGAAGGCCCCGAATGGCTGGAAAAGGAACTGCCCTTCTGCCGGGGCGATATGCCGGTGATCGTAACCCCCGATCATAAGCCCTATAAGCAGCGCAAGGTGCGCATCCTCAACGGCGCGCATACCACCATGGTGCTGGGCGCCTATCTGGCGGGGCAGGATATCGTGCGGGACTGCATGCAGGATGCAGTGATCGCAGGCTATATGGACAAGGCCCTTTATGACGAAATTATTCCCACCCTGACGCTGCCCAAAGAAGAACTTACAGCCTTTGCGGCATCCGTCCGGGAACGCTTTGCCAATCCTTTTATCGATCATCTGCTGCTGAGCATTTCCCTCAATTCCGTAAGCAAATGGCGCGCCCGCTGCATGCCCAGCCTGAAAGCCTATATGGAAAAATTCGGCGCCGTGCCGGCCTGCCTGTCCCTGGGGCTGGCCAGCCTGCTTGCCTTCTATCACGGGGAGCGCATGGAGGGCGGAAAGCTCATCGCCCGCCGGGAAAAAGGCAATGAATACGAAATCAATGATGATGAAAGCGTGCTCCAGTTTTTCCTTGCTCATAAAGACGATGGGGCAGAAGAATATGTGCATGCCGCGCTGGCAAACGAGAGCTTCTGGGGTGAGGATCTGAGCCGCCTTCCCGGCCTTGAAGAAACAGTGCTTAAGCATTATCTTTCTATTCAGAAAGACGGCGCATATCAGGCCATGAAAAACGTACTGTAAGAGGTAAAAGGGCATGAAAACCATTCAGATTCACCCGAAAGATAACGTGCTGGTGGCGCTGTCGCCCATTGAGCAGGGGGAAACGGTTCAGGGGGTGGAGGCCGTTGAAACCGTACCGCAGGGGCATAAAATGGCGCTGCGGGATATTGCGCAGGGCGAAAACGTCATCAAATACGGCTTTCCAATCGGTCATGCGCTGACGGATATCAAGGCCGGCAGCTGGGTGCATACCCATAATGTAAAGACCAATCTGTCAGGGGAACTTTCCTATACGTATCAGCCCTCGGAAATCCCTGCGCTTCCATTGGCCGATGAGCGCACCTTCAGGGGCTATCTGCGTCCCGACGGCCGGGCGGCCGTCCGCAATGAAATCTGGATCATCCCCACCGTGGGCTGCGTCAATTCCGTGGCGGAAAAGCTGGTTAAGGATCAAGATTTCATTGC
>SVGR01000104.1 GCA_015056265.1 Clostridiales bacterium | reverse complement strand
TTTCTGCCATGGATGCGCAGACGCGGCAGCGAATGTTTGCCCTGCTGGAGGAAATGCGCAGGCAAGGCACCAGTATTGTGTATGCTTCTTCCCGGCCGGATGAGGCCTTTGGCTATGCTCAGCAGGCCGTTCTTATGCGGGATGGCCGCATATTGCAGGCAGGCACGCCGCGGCAGCTGATGGAACAGCCGGAAAGTCCCTTTGCTGCCCGGTTTACAGGGCGGTGGAATCTGATTCTTGGGGAAGTGACCGGTAAATCCAAGGGCCGGGCGGCGCTGGAGGCTGGGGGCGTTACCCTGGACTGCGCGGCCGACGGCACCGAAATCCTGGGCCAGAAAATGGCCTTGTGCATTGATCGGGAGGCACTGCACTTTGGATCCCGGCATCAGGGCCGCCATCAGCTCAGCGGCGTCTTCCGGGGCGTACATTGGGGGCCGGAAGGGCAGCAGGCACAGATCGAACTTGCAGATGGGCAGATGCTTTTCTCCCGTTGTATGCCAGAAGATGATTGCTATCCCGGCAGCCTGGTGTTCCTGTGGTGGGATGCACATCATGCGCCCCTGATCCCCATGGAAGAGGATGAAGCGGCGCCGGATGGGGAGATATCCACGATCAAGGGCCGTGAACCCATTAAAAAGACGGCTGATCTTTTCTAAGAAACGCAAAAAACCTCCAGAGGATTCATGGATCCTTTGGAGGTTTTTCAATTCACAGGTTTTCCCGCAGCCATTTATCCACAATGGGCCAATCCTTTTCGTCCATGAAGGGGTGCAGGCTCTCTTCCGAAATCGTTAATTGACATCTAAAGCGCCGTGAAAAAGCCTGGATGATCGTCCGGGACTGCAGATCATCCTTCCCGCCGTAGAGAATATTGGTGGGGACGGGCCAATGCTTTACAGGATGAGCCAATACATATTGATAGTAATCCCAGCGCAGCCGATCAATGGGGGTATCGATTTCCTTTTCTTGTGCCAACTGATCCTCTGTGACGCGGAACCAGGAAAACATTTGGCGGATCAGATATTCCATATCCAGGATGGGGGATTGGAACAGGCATTTCCGGAAGGGCCGATCCGCATAGGCGTGAAGGCTGAAATAGGCCCCCAGGCTGCATCCGAAGAGAGACACATCCCGCCAACGGGCGAAGGCATAATCTCCAATGACGGAAAGATCATGCATCCCCTGCCAGATATCGCAGGGGGTACGCTCTTCTTTCCGTTCCCCATGCTGGGGCAAATCAAAGCTGAGCACCTGATATCCTTTTTCAATGGCAATCTGCGCCAGGCCCTGGGCGGCGTCCTTGGATCCCATCTTCCCGTGGACACATACATATACCCGGTTCGATTCCGGTCCCCAGATCAACGCTGGGATATCATGGATAGCCATTCTTTCGATTTCCATATCTTATGCCTTGGGGTTATCCCCTTCTCGGTAGGGGACCAGGGCGGCTGCCACCACATCCGATGCGGGGGCGGCGTGCACTTCCTGATCATCAAAGAAGATGTGGGCGCCGAAAGCTGAGAGAATTTCCTTCTTCCTCACGCCGCCCAGGAAGAAGGCTTCATCCACCCGCACATTCCATTCCCGCAAGGTTTTGATGGCCCGCTCATGGGCGGGGGCACTGCGGGAGGTGACCAGGGCGGTGCGGATGGGGGCGGTTTCACTCTGGGCAAACATGCCCTGCATGTGGGAAAGGGCCTTGAGGAAATTGGCAAAGGGGCCCATGGGCAAGGGCTTGTCTGCATGGGCTTTTTCGTGGCGGATGAAGGCATCGATGCCCTCCTGCTGAAAAATTCGCTCAGCTTCAGCGGAGAAGAGCACTGCGTCTCCGTCAAAAGCAATGCGGATTTGCTCCACCCGCTGGTTGGACTGGGCGGTTTTAGTCAGGATGGTGCCGGCGGCAATGCCATCGTCCACGGCCTGCTTCACATCCGGCGCATAGGCAGAGAGGAACAGGTCTGTCTGGAATGCTTTCAGGTAGGGGGCAATTTCTGCGCCGCTGACCAGGGCGGCACGGGTGATATCCAGTTGGTATTCCGCGATGGATTTGAATACCCGCAAACTGGCGTCCGGGCTGGTTCGGGACATGACGATGACCTCTACCAGCCGCTTATCCGGCTGCAACTGATTGAGCCGCAAAAAGGCCTCCACCAGATGAAAAGCCGGGCCCTTGCGCAGCACATCGTTTTCGTGATCCTTTTGGTAGGCGGAAAAGGCCTCCGCCCCCTGCGTTTCAAAAATCTGGTTTTCTTCCTCCAGATCAAAGAGCGCCCGGGAAGAAATACCGATTACCAGGGGCTCTGTTAAATCGTACATCATAGGTATCTCCTTACATGCATGGGTAGAGAAAAGGGCGGCGTCAGCCCTTTGAGGCGGATGATCATCCCTGATGATTATACCCCCAATCTGCGTTTCGCACAAGCGGGGGAAAGAAAAACCCCGTCCGGCGAGCGGACGGGGGAAAGCGTCAGGGCTGAAGGGGATCGGGGTAAATGCAGCGGGTGAAGGTGATCAGATCCTGGCTCCCGGTGCAGGTAACACGCTTCATAAAGTGGCAGGCGTCAAAGAGGGTGATATTCCGGATATCGCCGGTCACATCTTCCATAAAGAGCACATTTTCGAAACTGCCGTGGCCGGAAAACTTCAGGGCGCTGAGGAAGGTGACGCGGTCAAATTCGCAATCATAGGCGCTGAGGCCGGCGGCATTGACGGTGAGCTTTACATCCTGGGTCAGGCCGTGGATGCGCACCCCATTGGGGAGCGCCGCGGGCAGGGTATATTCCCCGGCCTCCAGCACGATTTCGGTGTCATATCCGGCACTGGTCAAAGCGGTATCCAGCCCTGCCTGATCCTTTACCTGAATCTTCTTCAGCCAAGGGTGATGGCCATCTTCAAATTTACCGAAGGAGGCGTCCAGAGCTTCCTTGGCATTTTCAAAGACGATGGCCTGGGAAGCTTCGGTGGTGACCAGCACCGTCAGGGAGGAGCCTTTGCCCAGTTCGTGGCGCATGCCCTGATCATCCACATAGTACATGGCGTTTCCGTTGCTATCCACCTTACCGTCCATGTAGAAGCCCAGCAGGCAGGGGGTGGTTTCATCGCCGGGATTAAGCTGAAGCTGGTATTCAGCCATATAGATATCGTAGGCCTGGCCGGCGATCTGCTGATTCTTCAGGGGAGCACTGCACCATACCCAATTGGGGTCGGGGTTCATATCCATATGGAGCCAGGTGACGCCTTCATTGCCGGTATAGCGGGCGGGAATGGCGATGTAAGTGCGCACATAGGAGATGTTCCGGCCGGCGTTTTCTGCCGTTACCAGCTTATCAATCACGCCGCTTTCGTCAAGCAGCTGCACCGTGGCATTGCCAAGGGTGTATTCCCCCCGGGCGGGGGAAGGCAGATCGTGAATGGCGCAGGGATAGATGGCCTTCTGCTGGGTGAAGGGCTGGAATGAACCGGTATAGCCCAGATCATCCCGTACCCGCTCGTATTCATGCTGCAGCACGTGGATGTTGCCTGAAGTGATCACATTACCTTCGGATTCCACGGCATCGGTGAAAAAGGCCATCGAACCGCTGATTACGGCTGCAGCCACAACCGCCAAACAAAGCAAAAGCGCTTTTTTCTTCATGGAAGATTCTCCCTCTCGTTATGGGATTGCTGTTTTTTTACGATCCTTTATCAAAGAGAAGCGGGGCGGGCGCCGGTCCGATATTCGGCGTCGATCCGCAGACTGAAACTCATATCCAGGGATTTGTTCATATAATCGTTGGATGCATGTTCTTCCATATGAATGGCCACTGCCACATAGCAGCTTTCACGGGGGCCCAGCACACGATCGGAAACCAAGGCATGGGCGCCCTTGGAAAGCACCTTCTGGCTGCCGGCCTGTTTAACAAAGGCATCCCAGCTGGCGGGCATTGGGCCGGTCACCAGATCGGCGTTCGCGTTCACGGCGGCGAAGGACAAGGTGCTGTCAAAGCCGGTATTTGCCACATTCAGGCTCACATGGCATTTTACCGGGAATTCTTCATTGTTGGTCACCTTCAGGTATACGATTTCCGTCCGTCCCGGGCAGAAGAACATATCCTTGGCGAAGGTATTTTCGCTGGTGTTGGCATTGGACACCGGCTGATTGGCAGGCAGCAGGGAAGTATAGTTCTGCCCGTCATAATAATCAAAACCAACCTTATAGGAAAGCACGTCTGTGCCATTGCTTATATCGTTTTTTTGCGCGGGATCGGAGGTATCCACATCGGTGGCAAAAGTGCCCCCAACCCAAACGGCGCCCATGGATAGAACAAGCAGGGCGGCCAATAAGAAAGCGAACTTTTTCCGTCCGACCTTCATCATCATTTTCATCAATCTCCCATCGAGGCGCATTTTTGTGCACATAAAATGAAGGACATACTGCCTCCCGATTATTATAGCATTGCGGTTTTTAAAACGCAATTGTTTCCCTGGGTTTTTCTGGAAGGAAAGGGGAAGTTTCGGGTGTTTTGAAACGATTTAAGAGAATTGTAATGTTTTTGAAATCTTTGTGAAAAGGATAATTCCGTCGTTTGAGAGGCGACTATCGGCGGGGTAAAAGGCGTTATCATCAGTGCGCACGAAAGAGAAGAAGAGTGGGCGAAAGAGAATAAAGAAACTGTTTGGCTGGATTGCTGCTGTGCCTTGATCACGGCGATGTTTTTCGGTATTACGGGTGGCGAGGATAAATCCAAGCTGGACTATGTACACGCCAATGCCGGTTTTTACGCATCCGGTTGGCTGTATGCGAATGTTTATCTTCTTCATCTTTCGGCAGACAAATGATTGGCGATATTGGCGAAGGCCGGTAGAACAATATGATCGGGACGGGAATGGTGTAACCAGCATTCCTGTTTCCCTTCGATTCATCGCCAGTTCATCCCTGCCGGCGGAAAAGCGACCTTCCATTTCCAGAGCAGCAGCAACGCCCTTCATTTCAGCGGCGTAAATGATGTACATTATGACATGACGGGGGAATATACCTATCATGACTGCAGAGGCAAATTGATGATCAGCCACCGGTGAAAATCGTCGCCCGGCGGCGTATTTTATCCGGTAAAAATTTTAAAAAATCGGACGATTTTCCCTGTTTTTTCATAATGTTGATATTGGCTTTCCGATTGGTATTTGATATAATAAGCTAACAGGAATGGCCATAGGGAAAACGTGAATGGAAACGGGCATCGGACATTCCGAGCGGATACTGATATCATTCATGAGGAGGCGTTTTTGCATGATTGATTTGCTCAATGGCTGTATTTACCGTATTATGGATGAAAACGGTCTGGCCCTTGCAGCCAATGATTTCGGCTTTCACGAATGTGATAGAATTGTCACCCAGCCCTATTCTTATGATTTGAATCAGGCATGGCGGATTGAAAAGCATCAGGATGGCACCTGGTCCTTGCAGAATTTGGCGGCCGGTATGTATTTTTGTTGGATGAGGCATTATAAGCATGCCCGTTCTCCTTTTCGGTTGGTGAACTATGCTGCGACCATTAGTTTATATGAAACGGAAGACGGCCTGTGCATTGGTCCGCCCGATCGTGGCTTGGAAACCATGGGCGCCCATCAGTTCTGCGTGGTGGGAACGGCAACGCCGTTGCGTTTTGAATTGATCAATGACGGCAGCGCAGAATTGCCCCGGATGCTGCCGCAGCGCGGCGACGTGGTTTCCGTCGGTGTGCCGGAAATTATAAAAGACAATGGTAAATACTATATGATTTTCGATCGGGTTACGGATCATTGGGATGGTTCGGAAGCGGTGGGGATCAATGTATCGGATAATTTGACTCATTGGCACGAATATGAAAGGCTGCTGCCCCTGAGTAAGCCCCGGCCCTTCCCTTGGATGGAAGAACATGTGCCCAATTGCTCCATCTGGTGCCCTTCGCTTATTCATTTTGGCGGCAAATACCGCATCTATTATTCCATTACGCTGATTTATAAGAATACATCCGTTATTGGCCAATTGACCAATGATACCTTGGATATTCATGATCCCCGGTATTGCTGGAAGGATGAAGGCCCGGTACTGGAATCGGTGGAAACCGATGATTTCAATGCCATCGACGCCCATTTCGTCCGCAGCTACGAAGGGGAAATATGGATGGTGTACGGCTCCTCCTGGACCGGCATCAAGACCCGCAAGGTGGATGAAGCCACCGGCAAGCCCGCCGATGATAAGGTTTATTCCCTGGCCTACCGGGAAGAAGTCCCCCATCCTACAGAGGGCGGTTATATCTTTAAGCGCAACGGCTGGTATTATCTGATCGTGGCGGTAGAGCGCACCGATCAGAATTACCGAACTGTGGTGGGCCGTTCCCGTCAGATTCAGGGCCCGTATCTGGATCGGGATGGGGTGGATATGATGAACGAAGGCGGCACTACCCTGGCAGTTACCAAGTGGGGCTTGACTCTCCCCGGCCATGCCAGCGTGTATCAGGAAGAAGATCAGTATTATATTGCTTTGGAAAGCCACGGTGAAAGGTGCTCAGGACCGGAAATGTGCCTTAGCACCCTTACCTGGGAGGATGATTGGCCCTGCAGCGCTGCCGGCTTTGAGGTGCTCAAGCGATTCGAACCTGAAGAATAAAATAATGCTTTTATATCGGCTGCCCTCCGGCGGCCTTTTTTTACTTAAAATGCAGGATAAAAGCAGCCAACCGCTATTTCTGCTTGCCGATTCCCGCCAATAAAGGTAAAATAAAGGAAGGATAAATTATCGTTCACAAAGGAGGCTTCGTGATGTTCGATAACATCGGCGGAAAAATCAAGAAATTGGCAGTGATTGTCTGCTGGCTGGGGATTGTCGGTTCTGTAATTGGCGCAATCGCCCTTTGGGCGTCCAGTAACCGGTATAATGACATGACGGGGATAGGCTTTGCCGTATTGATCGGCGGCTGTCTGTTCAGTTGGATCGGCAGCTTTGCCACCTATGCCTTTGGCGAACTGGTGGAAAATTCCGCTATCCAGGCGGGCGAACTGGGCGTTCTTAATCAAAAACAGAGTGAACTGAATAAGGCGCTGCAGGGAAGCAAGGATCAGGATAATTTGCTCAAGGCCCTGCTGGAGGCCCAGCAGAAAACCAATGAGCTGCTGTCTGAAGGAAAGTACAACGCTGCTATGGCGATGATGAAGGAAGGCAAATTTGAGGAGGCCCTGGCCACCTTCGCCGTCATCGAATCGGTGGTGGATTGCGCCGAGCCCATGGCCGTCTGCCGCGCCGCCCTCAGGGACCGCGCCTATGATGAGGCCGTGGCCCTGATGCAGGCCGGGGAATACGAAAAAGCCCGGGATGCTTTCAAGGACATCCTGGCTCATAAGGACAGCCAGGCCCTGCGGGCCGCCTGTATCCAGGCCCTGCAGGAGCAGAAGTATCAGCATGCCCTCTCCCTGATGACCTCCGGCCAGTTTGACGAGGCGGCCAGGGAATTTTCCGATTCCGCGCTCATGGGCTATCAGGACAGCATCCAGAAATTCTTTGACTGCAAAAACGCTGTCAAGGAAATGAATTATCAGCACGCCCTGGGCCTGAAGAACTGCGGAAACTATCAGGAAGCTGCTGCCGCTTTTGAGAAGCTGGGCGATTATGAGGACGCTGGTGCGCAGATCATCGCCTGCCGGGAAGCCATAATGGAAAGCCGGTATCGCGCCGCCCAGCAGCTGCTGGAGAATGGAAAAGCCCAGGAGGCCATGGAGGCATTCCTTGAACTGGATAATTACCGGGACAGCAAGGCACAGGTGCAATCTATTTTTGCCGCCCATCCCGAACTGAAGAAATTGATGCTGGCCCCTGGCGATACCTTGACTTTCGGCAACTATATGATTGAAAATGGTTTCTCCCGTCAGCCCATTCAGTGGCAGGTGCTGGCCCGGGAGGAAACCCGTGCCCTGCTTCTCAGCCAGTACGCCCTGGATTGCAGGCCTTACAAGAAAATCATTGAAGGCTCGGTCAACTGGGCCACGAGCGATATCCGCGCCTGGCTGAACAAGGCTTTCCTGGAAACGGCCTTCACCCCCGAAGAACAGGCGGAAATCATAGCTATGGATATTCTGGATGGCACCAACGATAAGATCTTCCTGCTGAGCGTGGGCGCGGCAGAAAAATACGCCAAGAATCTTGCCTGCCAGCCCACCGCCTACGCTACCC
>SVGR01000103.1 GCA_015056265.1 Clostridiales bacterium | reverse complement strand
GATCCACGATAACGGACATGGCATAGCTGATAAAGGATTGCCGCATCTCGTGTTCCAGGTCGGTGGGGATCAATCTATCTCTGATTTCGCTCATGATCTTTCTCCCTTAGAAGTCCAATACAGCCAGTTCGCTGTTCTGTTCGATAAATTCACGCCTCGGCTCCACCTTATCGCCCATCAACAGGGAAATAATTTCGTCTGCCGCCATGGCGTCCTCCATGGTCACCTTCATCATGGTGCGGGTTTCAGGGTTCATGGTGGTGGTCCACAGCTGCTCGCTGCTCATTTCGCCAAGGCCTTTGTAGCGCTGGATTTCCGCCTTGGTTTCCCTTCCCAGCTTATCCAGGAGTGCCTGCAGCTCCTGATCGTTATAGACGTAATGCTCCTGCTTGCCCTTTGTCACCTTGTACAGGGGCGGCATGGCAATATACACATAGCCCTTTTCAATGAGGGGCCGCATATAGCGATAGAAGAAGGTAAGCATCAGGATGCGGATATGGGCGCCGTCCACGTCGGCGTCTGTCATGCAGACGATCTTGTGATACCTTAGCTTTTCAGCGTTAAATTCATCACCCACGCCGCAGCCGAAGGCGGTGATCATATTCTTGATTTCCTGATTGATGAGAATCTTATCAAGCCTTGCCTTTTCCACATTCAGGATTTTGCCGCGGAGAGGCAAAATAGCCTGATAATGCCGGTCACGGCCGGTCTTGGCGCTGCCGCCAGCGGAATCGCCCTCAACGATGAAAATTTCACACTTGGAAGGATCACGCTCGGTGCAATCGGCCAGTTTCCCAGGCAGGGAAGCAGATTCCAGCACCGTCTTGCGGCGGGTCAGGTCTCTGGCCTTCCTTGCAGCTTCCCGGGCACGGGCGGCGCCCAGGCAACGCTCCAGAATGCCCTTGGCGATTGCGGGATTTTCCTCCAGGAAGGTGGCAAGGCCGTCGGATACCAGACTGTCCACAATGGGGCGCACCTCGCTGTTGCCCAGCTTGGATTTGGTCTGGCCTTCGAACTGCGGCTCCGGCATCTTGACGGAGATAACCGCCGCCAGGGATTCCCGGGTGTCTTCGCCTTTCAGGTTGGAATCGGCCTCCTTCAGGATCTTATACCGGCGGCCGTAATCATTGATGGCACGGGTCAGGGCGCTCTGGAAGCCCATCAGATGGGTGCCGCCTTCGGGGGTGTGGATGTTGTTGGCAAAGGCGTAGATATTTTCGTTGTAGCTGTCGTTATACTGGAGGGCCACTTCCACGGTGACGTCATTCTTCACGCCCTCGATGTAGATGGGCTCGGGGAAGAAAACCTCTTTATTCTTGTTCAGGTATTTCACAAATTCCCGGATGCCGCCCTCGTAATGGAACACCCGCTCGTTTACTTCCTCGCCCCGCTCATCCCGCAGCGTCAGCTTGATGCCCTTGTTCAGGAAGGCCATTTCCCGGATGCGGGCCTTCAGCGTATCAAAGGAGAAGGAAATACCGGGATCGAATACACCGCCGGGATTTTCATCGGAGCGGACGTCCGGCCAGAACTGCACGGTGGTACCCGTTTCTTCCGTTTTACCAATGACCCGAAGATCATAATCAATCTTGCCCAGGGTGTATTCCTGCTCATAAATCTTGCCGTCCTGGCGCACTTCCACCCGCAGATGACGGGACAGGGCGTTCACAACGGAGGCGCCCACGCCGTGAAGACCGCCGGACACCTTATACCCTTCGCCGCCGAATTTGCCGCCGGCGTGGAGCACCGTCAGGCACACCTCAACGGCAGGCCTGCCCATTTTGGGATGGATGCCCACAGGGAAGCCGCGGCCGTTATCCCTTACGGAAACGGAGCCATCCTTATGCAGCCGGATCAGAATTTCTGTGCAATAGCCGGCCAGCGCCTCGTCGATGGCGTTATCCACAATTTCATATACGCAATGATGCAGCCCCCGGTAATCGGTGGAGCCGATATACATGCCGGGGCGCTTGCGAACTGCCTCCAGCCCCTCCAGCACCTGGATCTGATTTTCGTCATAATTGTTCTGCGCCTGCAGGTTCTTTTCCACATCTGTCGCCATAATATCCTCCCGTTCCGCTTGGGAAAATGCCGGAAAAAAGATCAAAATTCAACCGATTAATTATATCACAAAAATGCGAATTTGGGAAGAGTTTCTTCCATAATATTGCCGGAAAATTTACATAATTGGTGGCAATAAAAAACGGCCCAAAAATCAGGCCGTTTTTTCACCGGATTCCATCTGCTTTTTCACCATTTATTGAATACTTTTTCCGCAAAGCCCAGGAGATTCCGGATTTCCAGCTTCCTGCCGTCATCCAGCACAGCCGTGCCGGTAAAATAGCCGAATACCTGATGCTGATCGGAGCAGAGCACCTTGAAATCGGTGAGGGCCGCCCGATCAATGATGGGCCTGAAATCCATTTCAAAGCGGCCGTCATCGCTGGTAAAGCGCCAAGGGGACATAAAATCATCCTTGCCGTCCTTTTGCGGAATTTTAAACTTTACCTGGGAAAGCTTATGGGCCTTCCCATCATAAAAGAGCATATTTTCCGATGCGGCAGAGGTATCCCCAAAGCCGTAGCCGATATTGAAGCCGAAGGGCACCCCTTCATACAGCCCGGAGGCCGAGCCCCAATACCAGGTATTTTTATAGGTCCACACGCCCCTGCCCCAATCCAGCACGGCAAAGGAATGGGCGGGAGCGAAAAGATATTCCCTGCCCTTCCATTGCACCTTGCCCTCTGCCCGCATACAATTGATTTTCTGATTGTAATAAAAGGCTTTTTCCTTGCCCTGGAAAGGGGTGACAATCACCATGGAATCCTTGGGTTCATCCCGCAGCGTCACGTCAAAGAGCAGGGTATCCCCGCCAAAGCCATCCATATATCCGTAGAGCCTGCGCCTTTTTCCGTCATTTTCAAAGGTCATTTCATAGCCCTTGCCCTTGGTATGGCTGATGCCCTCCTTGCTGGTCGCCGGCAAATGCCGCTTGCCCAGGGTAAAGAAGCTCATTTGAGAATAGGTATGCTGGGCATAATGCCGATGCTCCCCGTTTTCTTCAAATTCCAGCAGGGAAATGCTGTCCAGGCCCATGTAGCCGTTATCGGCAATGGTGAGGGCCAGGGCATAGCAATCGGATGTGATCAGATAATAATCCCATTCCTTGATGCGTAATTTGCTGGCGGCAATGCGCTTGCGGTCATAGATTTTTATCAGCTCTGTTGCATAGCCGGTTTCAATCAACCGGCCCTTTTCATCATGCAAAGGGCCCGGGGTGGTGATGCGTTTTTGCATAGTTTTCCCTCCTGAATGTTTTTTTATGATTGTATACGGGAAATTTTCGCTTTATTTCTCTATAATTTGTTTTCACTTTATCACATTCCCGCCCTTCTGTCAATTTTCCATGCCGGAACGGATGCAAAGCGCTAATTTTCCCGTTCCCTGCCCTGCATAAACATTCCCCCGCGGTGTCATACTGATGCTGAAACGGAGGGAGCAGCATGGCAAACAGCAAAGTGGAAATCTGCGGCGTGGATACCGCAACGCTGCCTGTGCTCACCAATGAACGC
This sequence comes from Clostridiales bacterium, assembly GCA_015056265.1. Taxonomy (GTDB): domain Bacteria; phylum Bacillota; class Clostridia; order Christensenellales; family Aristaeellaceae; genus RUG563. The sequence goes on along the minus strand of SVGR01000103.1, from coordinate 4,633 downwards.
ATGCGGGAATTATTCCCCCTGGTGCATGGGGGCGACCGACAGGCGAGAGAAGAATTTATCCGGGGCAATCTGAGACTGGTGCTCAGCGTGGTGCAAAGGTTCAACAATCGGGGCGAAAATGTGGATGATCTGTTCCAGGTGGGGTGCATTGGGCTGATCAAGGCCCTGGACAATTTTGACGTAAGCCAGAATGTGCGTTTTTCCACCTATGCGGTGCCCATGATCATCGGGGAAATCCGCCGGTACCTCAGGGACAACAATCCCATCCGGGTAAGCCGTTCCCTGCGGGACACTGCCTACAAGGCCCTACAAGCCCGGGACCGGCTGGTAATCACCCTCAACCGGGAACCCACCATTGCCGAAATGGCCCAGGAGCTGGGCATTCCTCAGGAGGACGTGGTATTCGCCCTGGAGGCCATTCAGGATCCCATCTCCCTGTTTGAACCGGTATACAACGACGGGGGCGACGCCATCTACATCATGGATCAGGTAAAGGATGACAAGCACGGGGACGAGGGATGGCTGGAGAAAATCGCCATCAAGGAAGCCATGCGCCGCCTGAACGACCGGGAAAAACGCATCCTGCGGCTGCGCTTCTTTGAAGGACGCACACAAATGGAGGTGGCCGGGGAAATCGGCATCTCCCAGGCCCAGGTATCGAGGCTTGAAAAAAATGCCCTTCTGCACATGCGCAAATACGTCACCAGTCAATAATCTGGTTGCCGATCCGGAAAAATCATGCTATACTTGCATTAAAGAAGAAGCTTTTAAGGAGACATCATGATGCATATCACCAAGGAAGAAAAATCCATTCTTCAATCCTTGGCACGAAAATACCGGGAGGCAGCAGAAAACCCCGTAAATCAGGAACGGCAGGCCCGTGCCCGACGCATCAATGCTCTGATCCCCGATCGGCCCCTCGTCTGGGTGCATGAAGTGCCCTGGAACGAGCTGAATGGAGACGGCCAGCTGACCCTTCATTGCACCCATCCGCTTGCCCGGGAAATGGAGGGCTTTTTCCGCCGCAATCTGATGCAGTGGACATATTTCCAGGGGGATATGATTCTGGAACCTGTCTATCCCATTTTCAAGGCCTACGATAACACCGGATACGGGCTGCAGGTGCAGGAAGAGGTGCGTATTTTCGATCGGGAAAACCACATCATTTCCCATGCTTATACGGATCAGCTGGACACGGAAGAAAAGGTGGCCCAGCTGAAAACCCCGGTTATCACAGCCCGGCCTGACATAGACAAGGAAAGAATGGATATGGCTGAGGATATCCTGCGGGACATCCTGCCCGTGAAGCTGCGGGGCAGTTATCATTACGCCGCCATGTGGGATGAAATCGCCCGGCTTCGGGGTGTAGAGGCCATTTATACCGATCTGATCGCCGATCCCGATCTGATCCATGCCACCATCCGCCGCTTTACAGATATACACACCGCTATGGCAGAGCAGAAAGCCGCACAGGGCCTGCTTGACGCCGACGTGCCTGAATTGCACTGTACTCCCGGCTATTGCGATGAATTGGAACAGAAGCAAAAAGAAATAGGAACCGGCATGGCCTGCACCTGGTACCGCGGTATGGCACAGAATTTCGGCAGCATCTCACCGGATATGCATGAGGAATTTGAACTCAATTACGCCCGGCCTCTGGCAGAACGGTTCGGCCTTGCCTATTATGGCTGCTGTGAAGCGCTGCATGATCGGATCGATAAGCTTACAAAGATCAGGAATCTGCGCAAGATCGGCGTCAGTCCATGGGCGGACGTATGGAAAAGCGCCGAGCAGATCGAAGGCCGCTATGTGCTTTCCCGCAAACCCAACCCTGCCTTGGTCTCCCCCGCTACCCTGGATGAGGAGGCCATCCGCCGCGAAATCGCCGAAACGGCCAAGGCCTGCATCCGCTATCACTGCCCCTGCGATATTACCCTCAAGGATATCAGCACTGCCCATTACAGCATTCACAATCTTTCCCGCTGGGCAGCGATCGCCCAGGAAGTATTGGATCAGTATTACGGAAAATAACAAAAACGCCTGCTTAGCCTTTCAAGCCATGCAGGCGTTCATTTTTAGGGAGTGCTTGCGTTTTCCAGCGTTTGAGCATCTGTATCCGGCATATGCCGCCAGGAAAGGCTCCAGTCGTAGGCAAGAGGCTGCCGACAACGCAGCACCGCCAATGCCTCCTCCACCGCCTGGGTTCGGGTTGATTCGTCGTCTATTCTCTCCAATACCGGCAGCACATCCGGGGAAAGATTGGCCAGATACAGAACATCCAATTTCTCCGATCTGCCCTCCTCCCAGGCTGCCACATTGTATTCTGCGATCCGAACGTCCACATTGATATAGTTCATCCCGATCCAACTGAGCAGCAATGCAGCGGTGAGCAGTGGGCATATGCTTACCTTGGATCGGATACATTTCACCATCGTCAGCACAAGGGCCACCAGAATAGCCCCCATCCCCCACAGCGTCAGCACCCGAAGCAGCGTCAGTCCGTAGGCCTGAATATACAGCCGCATCCGGAAAAAGGCAGAAACGTCGATCACCACCGTCAGCGCCGCTACCATCCCCCCAAGGATGCGTACCGCCCTGCTTTCTTTACATAAGGCCAAAGCAGGCAGCAAAATGCCCAATGTGATACAGGAAACCATCACCAGCTGGAAAAAACCGCTGCGGGCGTATTCTGCATAGCCGCCCTGCGCCTGCACCGCATCCGATCCGCTAAATAGATACCGGAACTGGATATAGGCAAACAGCGCATACACCGCCGCCAATGCCCCCAGTACCACGGAAAAAGTAAGGGACGGAAGATGGATGACGCGCCTCTCCTTCATCGCCGCCTTTTCCGTTACTGCGCCGTATGCCAGGGAAAAAAGCATCAGGCCTCCTGCCAGCGCCGTCGCAATGCGGATAATTACATACCCGTCCGCATTCTCCAGGGATTGGAATGCACCCACAAACAAATCGCTGAATATGCCGTCGGCGCTGCTGAGCAGCACGATGGCCACACCCGTTACCGGCAAGGCAATGGCCAGGCCCAGGCTCAATCCCGCCATCTTTCCTCTCCGCCGCCGTATTCCATCGGTTACGGCCTGGAACGGCAGGGGAATATGCCGGAAAAGCAACGGGAACAGCCGGCCCATCCCCGTCCGCCAACCAGATACAGACAAGGCCGATTCCTCCACATAGCCGGTCAGGGAGAAGATGGCCTGGGCGCAGGTCAGCGCCAGCACCGGCCCGTTCATCATCCGCATTACCTGATTTCCAAAGACGCCGTAGCAGGAAGACAACAGCAGGGAACAGGCGAGCAGCACCCATCCGGCAGGGTTTTTACGGATGCACAGCCGTCCCGTCCGGGCAGCGGAAACCACGATCCCGCCCATCAGGGCGTATACCGTCAGGGTGAGCCCTATTCCGGGCAGACCGATATAGCTTCTTTCAAAAATGGAGGGATGGGCGAACCGGCCGATAAAAGCCACCGTCAGGGCCAGCCCCAGCAGAAAAAGCCCTGTGCCTCCCAAACGTCTTTCATGATCCGTTGCGCTTTTCATCATTCGTCCTCCTCATAAATCAGGATATCCCCCGGCTGGCACTGCAGCGCCTTGCAGATTTCATTCAGGGTGGAAAAACGCACCGCCTTGGCCTTGCCATTTTTCAGAATGGAAAGATTGGCCATGGTGATGCCCACCTGATTGGTCAATTCCGTCATGCTCATCTTCCGGCGGGCAAGCATCACATCCAGATCAATTCGAATTGACATACCCCCGCCTCCTTACACCGTCAGATCATTTTCTTCCTGCAGTTCCACCGCCCGGGAAAGCAGCTTGCCTATGGCCCAGGCAAGCACCCCCATGGCGGCGCTGGCCACCGCAAACAGGAAAAAGGCGATTTGCCACATCCCGCATCCAACATTCGGCAGCAGCACCGCCCCCTGGGCCAGCAGCCACACCCCCGCCGCCAGGAACAGATCCCAGCTGATGCGGAAAAGCCTCCGGGCGTTCTCCGCACAAAAGGATTGGTTTTTGCCTATCCGGATGCAGATGCGCATATATTCAGATAACGCCAGTCCATATAATAGTCCCAAGGTACACAAGCCCACCAGCACCAGCACAAATTGATAGCCCGGGAATAAATGGCTACTTTGCACCACACCGGCCAGATAGACAAAAAAGACGGCTGCGCCCCCAATTCCTGCGGCAATCCCGGCGCCCAGCAGGCACCGGCCAATTCTTTTGTGTTCCATGTTTCATCCCTCCTTGGCATAAGAATAGCATTTAGATAATCATTTGTCAATAACTTTTTATTGTTTTTCGATAAATTTTTATTTTTGAGAAAGAAACATCATCTCGACAATCCGGCAAGGAGAATGCTGCGGGGCTCTGCGCCCCGCGCCCCCACCAGGGGCATCGCCCTGAACCCGGTCTCGGACGGAGAAAACTTAATCGACACGCAGCTTCCCAATGGGGCAAGCGGGAACGTTGCGGGGCTCTGCGCCCCGCGCCCCCACCAGGGGCATCGCCCCTGGACCCGTCCTCGGACGGAGAAAACTTAATTAACTAACAACTTCCCGATGAGGCAAGAAGAACGGAAACGACGACCGTTAGCTCCACGGGCAGGGCGGCCTCCT
>SVGR01000102.1 GCA_015056265.1 Clostridiales bacterium | reverse complement strand
AGGTGGAAATCGTCGGCCTCAGCGCCCCCGATTATCCTCTGCAGAAAAAACGCCATACCTTTGAATACCTGAGGACCCAGGCCCATCTACGCCCCCGCACCAACACCTTCGCCGCTGTTTTCCGCATCCGTTCCCTGGCAGCCCAGGCCATCCACGCCTTCTTTGCCAGCCGTTCCTTCGTCTATGTGCACACCCCCCTGATCACCGCCAGCGACTGCGAAGGCGCCGGTGAAATGTTCCGAGTGACGACCCTGGATCTGAAAAACCTGCCCACGGATGATAAGGGCAACCTGAAGGAAAGCGATGATTTCTTCGGCAAGCCTGCAAACCTCACCGTTTCCGGCCAGCTCAACGGCGAATGTTACGCCCAGGCTTTCCGCAACATCTATACCTTCGGCCCCACCTTCCGCGCTGAAAAATCCTATACTCCCCGCCATGCCGCCGAATTCTGGATGATTGAGCCGGAAATCGCCTTCGCCGATCTGGAAGACGATATGGAATTGGCAGAGGATATGCTCAAGTATGTCATCGCTGACGTTATGGAAAAGGCCCCTGAAGAAATGGCCTTCCTCAACCAGTTTGTGGATAAGGGCCTGATCGAACGGCTGACCCACGTAGTGAACAGCAAGTTCGCCCGGGTTTCTTATACCGACGCCATCGAAATCCTGGAAAAAGCAGATAAGAAATTTGAATACCCTGTCCATTGGGGCATGGATATCCAAACCGAACATGAACGTTATTTGGCCGAAGAGCACTTTGGTTGCCCGGTCTGTGTATACAATTATCCCAAGGAAATCAAGGCTTTCTATATGCGCCAGAATGACGACGGCAAGACCGTTGCCGCTGTGGACGTGCTGGTTCCCGGCATCGGTGAATTGATCGGCGGCAGCCAGCGCGAAGAACGGCTGGATGTGCTGGAACAGCGCATCGAAGAACTGGGCCTGGATAAAGAATCCTATTGGTGGTATCTGGAACTGCGTAAGTACGGCACTACTCCCCATGCCGGTTTCGGCCTGGGCTTCGAGCGGCTGATCATGTATATGACCGGCATCTCCAACATTCGCGATGTCCTCCCCTTCCCCCGCACCACCGGCAGCGCAGAATTCTGATCAGCAGCCAATCTGCCAAATATCATTCGAGCATCCGGCAAAACCGCCGGATGCTCGTTTTTTATCTGTAATTCAGGCGCATCGGTACAGCCATGATTACCTTCCCTATCTGACGCAGATGATCATATGGGCATGATCCGTTTCAAAGGTTGCAGTGATGCGCAGCGATGCTTCCGCAATAAGCGGACACAATTCATCCAGCCTGTCCGGGTATACCCGGATTTTTCGCGTTCCCATATCAATATACTCCCGCTGATCTTTATCAATGGACAGGCAAAAAATCCCTCCTATCCGCAGCAAAGCAGCAGCTTTTGAAAGAAACTGCTTTTTGTTTTCAAAATGCATCATGGTCAATGAAGAGTATACAACGTCATATGTATCATTGAACACATAATGTGAAAAGTCAGCACAAATCAGCTCCACATTTTGATAACTTGAAAGATTTTCCCTTGCTCTCAAAATTGTTTTTGGCGAAATGTCAATGCCCGTCAATTTCAAGCAGTGCGGCGCCGTTCTTGCAGCAATTCTTCCCGTACCAACCCCAATCTCAAGAACGTTTTTTGTAGCATTCAACTGCATATAATCAATAAAAACCTGCCCATCCCATTGATCCATGTATGCTTGCAGATCAGGGGGATCGCGGAAAGGGTCATTGTTCTCATCCACCAGCATATCATAATGAGTGATTACATCCATCGTTTCATCCCCTGTTATTCTCAATCGCATTCATAATTAAACGGTCGCATAAAAAGGCAAGCCAAACGAATTGCCCGGCTTGCCCTGGATGAAGGTTTCAGTTTTCCATCGTCCCTGAAAGAGCCCTTGATTCATTAATGCCGCAAGGCAGCCGGGCTATCTTTTAAAGTATTCTTTATTCTTTCCAACGCCCGTCCCATCACTTCTTTCTGATGATTATCCATTCCTTCCGGGGCGGGGGCGTTGCTGGCCACAACCCGGTACTGCATTTTTCCGTTCACATTCTGCCGCCAGATATAGGTTGGCGTATATTCAATGCGGTTGAATTTCACATTGCCCGCGCTGTCGCACGTCACATCCACATGCATCAACATGCCAGAAATATCATACCCGTCCCTGGATTCGGTGAGCAAGGTGCCCATAGAGTAAGCCACCAGCGTTTTCCGCATCCGTCCGTTATTCGGATCAAATGTTTCGATGATTTCCGCCGGCAGTACCCGGCTGGGATGATAACCAATGATAATATCAGCTCCTGCCTCAGCCAGAGCCTGGGCTTCCTGACGCTGTGCCTTCGTGATGGCAGTGGCATCTTCCTTGCCCCAGTGCAAAAAAACAATCACACAATTTGCGCCAGCTTCCTTAGCCGCCTGAATATCCCGGATCGCAATCTGGGTCTGGTAAAGCTGCATCAAACCCTGGCCTTCCACGGTTTCCAAGGCATTTTTCCCTTTATTGGTCATCGCGTCGGTATAGGAAAGCAGGGCGATGCGGGCACTATTGAGCTGATAAATACGGCTTTGTCCCGCGCCTTCCAGATTGATACCGCCGCAGCTGAACCCGCGGTTCAGAATAGCACTTACCGTATCTTTTGCGCCTTGTATCCCCTGATCCAGAATATGCTCTGTATTGAGCAGCAGATCATCTACTCCTGCCGCCCGCACCGCATCCAGGATACTTTCAGGCACCAGCACATCTGCATATTTATTATCGGCAGTATTAATCACATGGGGCAGCATGGCCACATTCAGATCAGCGGTCAGTTCCTCCCCCATGAAGGAAAGCACCGGCTGATACTGAAAGGTTTTTGCTGCACTGTCATAAACGGAATCCGATACCTCACTATTGAATCCCAGCAACCCGCCCACTGTAATCGAAAAAGAGTAGGAAGCAGGCACAGTGGTGGATGATGCCTCTGCCTGCAGCTGGGGCACTTCACTGGCAGCAGGCGGCGCAGTAGGCCGGACGGGCGCCACAGTCACCGTAACCGTTCGCACCGTTGCCTGGGGAGCATGCTGCTGCATGTTTCCCGAAGCTGAATGCCCCAACACATCCGTCATCTGCCGGGCGTTCAATTTCACATCCACATCGCCGGATCGCATCCTGGAAAACATCAAAAAGCAGCCGGCAGTAACAATTACTGTCAGGCACAGCATCAGGATCGTTCCGGCAGACAGGCCGGGCCTTTTCTTATTCATGGTTTATTTGCCCTCAACCCGGATCATGGCTTCCACCTTGGCGTCATTCTGATCGATAGCCCGCAAGGCCTTCCATACGGCACATTCCCCAGCCTCATGGGTAATCAGCACGATCTGTGCGTGGCCGTCCACGGCTTCCCGCTGCATCAGATTGCGGATACTGATACCTTCATTGCCCAGGCAGGCAGTAATATGGGCCATAACGCCCGGCTTATCGCTGGCAGTAAAGCGCAGATAGAAACTGCAGCGCCAGTTATTGGTGACCTCAAGCCCATCCGCCAGGCGATTTTCATTCTTAAAGGTAGGATGATGGGGCTTTTCCCGCGAAGCAGCATAGATCATATCGCTGACCACCGCACTGGCAGTGGGGGCGCTACCGGCACCGCAGCCAAAGAGCATCATATCCTGGCAAGCATGGCCATGAAGGAACACAGCATTGAAAGAGCCGTTTACGGAAGAAAGCGGGTGTTCATGAGGAATGAAGGTGGGATGCACGCGGGCGTCGATCACATTACCGTCCCGCTTGGCAATGGCCAGCAGCTTCAGGGTATAACCCAATTCCTTGCCGTAGGCGATATCCACCGCATCCACTTTGGAAATGCCCTCCCGATATACAACATCAAAGGGTACCCGCGCATGGAATGCCAGGGAAGAAAGAATGGAAATCTTATAAGCAGCGTCAAACCCTTCCACGTCGCTGGTGGGATCAGGCTCCGCCAGGCCCAGCCGCTGGGCGTCTTTCAACACATCCTCGTAGGCGCTGCCTTCCTGACTCATGCGGGTGAGAATGTAATTGGTGGTGCCGTTGATAATGCCCATCATGGTTTCAATCCGGTTGGCTTGGAGGGAATCGATGGTGGTACGGATTACAGGAATAGCGCCGCACACAGCCGCCTCATAATACAGGCCGGCATTGTGCTTTTCAGCTGCAGCCTGGAGCAAATGCCAATTCAGGGCCAGGGCCATTTTATTGGCAGTGACCACGGTTTTTCCGTGCTCCAGAGCACGCAGCATATACTGGGCGGCAGGAATCTCTCCCCCCATGAATTCCACAACCATTTCGATTTCCGGGTCATCGGTGATATCTTCCACCTGGGTAGTCAGCAATTCTTCAGGGATCGCCTGATCCCGCTTCTTTTTCATATCCCGCACCAGGATGCGCTTCACCTGAAAATGCACCCCGCTGCGGTGATGCAGATCCTGTTCAAATTCGTTCAACAACTTCCACACGCCGCAGCCGATATTACCGCAGCCAAGAAAACCCACAATGATATTCCGCATGGATGAATCCTCCTGTATCTTATGCCTTGGGCAGATTCTTTTCGTAAATCAGCCGGAGGCCCTTGAGCGTAAGCAGACCGTCGATATGATCAATCACACCGGATTTGGGGGCAATCAGCCTGGCCATCCCGCCGGTAGCAATCACTTTGGCATTGGGGCATCCCATCTCCCGGCGGATTTCATTGACCAGATAGATTACCTGACCCACATAGCCGTTGATCACGCCGGACTGCAGATTGCCTACAGTGGTTTTGCCAATCACCTTTTCAGGCATCACCAGTTCAAAATGGGGCAGCTTAGCCGTTCCGGATACCAGTGCTTCGCTGGTCAGCTTGATACCCGGGCAGATTGCCCCACCCAGGAAAGCCCCATGGGCGTCCAAAGCGCCAAAGGTGGTGGCGGTGCCAAAGTCAATATAAACGCAGGGTCCACCGTATATGCTGTATGCCGCCACGGCGTTACAAATGCGGTCGCTGCCCAATTCCCTTGGATTTTCATACTTGATATCAATACCCGTTTTGATACCGGGGGCAACGGACAGGGGGTCCATACCGAAATAATCCCGGCACATATGCTCCACGGTAAAATTAATGGTGGGCACCACGGAGGACATCATGATCCCCGTTACCGCCTTGCGGCTGAGGCCTTCATGCTGAAAAAGCTGGGTTAGCATGGCGCCCATTTCATCGCTGGTATACCGCCGAGTGGTGGATAAACGCCAGTAATGCAGCATCTCCGCCCCGTCAAAGAGAGCAATCTTGATATTCGTATTGCCAATATCCAGTGTCAGCAGCATCGCCGCATCCCCCCGTCAAGAAATCTTCGCCTTTGCCTTGTTCTTCTTGATCAATCCGGCACGCATCAGCGCCGCCATTACCGGCGTTGCAATGATGGCCGCGGCAGCCGCTTCCGGCAGCCCAGCCGTCAGCGTAATGGTGCCGATTGTGCCCAGCAATGCAGGATTATCAATCCCCAACAGCCAATAAAACGCCAGCATCAATCCAAGATAAAACACCGTATTAGTCAGCGATCCCAGGCCTGCAGCCAGGGGTGTGACCAGTTTTTCATTCCGGCCCTGCAGCAGTTTTTTAACGGCCGCAGCCACCAGAGGCACCAGCAAACGCGGTACATAGCATAACAAAATCACCCAGATCAAATTCTTCTGCATGATGGGCGCCACCAGCGCAGACGGCGCCCGCAAGCCGGTATAAAGACTGACGCTGCCCATGCACAGGGCCAAAATCAGCCCTGATTCCAATCCCAGGGCCAAGGTGCCAATCAGCACCGGGATGCACAAAAACGTAATATACACCACGCCCACATTGATAAACCCAATGGGCGTCAGCCCAAAGAGAATAATGAGTGCCATCAAAAGTGCCGTTGCAATCATCCAGGTCAGGCGATTCTTGTTTTTCATTTTTTCATTCCTCCGTTCAAGTTCTTCATAGATACCTGACGTCATTTTATGGGAAAAATATTTGTTATCCTCCGTCCAGCCCCAATGGGTGCCGGCAAGGTACCAGGTAGAATTATATCATATTCCATTTCCAGTTGTCAAAAATACGCCTTGCAAATACAGCTTTTGTACATCGCCCGTGATCAAACAAATGAACCAAAACCTTACCAGGGCATTTCCCACAGTTCCCGTTTGCGCTCCATCATTTCGTTCACCCGGGTGATATAGTGTGTGATTTCGCTGACGTTTGGTGCCCGCTCAATGCGACCGATGGCGGGATTGACCCGCTTGCTGATGGCCCCTGCCCCCACGGCCAGCACATTGGCCGTTTCTTCCATCATATCGATGTTGTACAGGCAGGCATGTCCTGGCAGCGCATAACCCACATTTTCCAGATTCCCGGCCATATACTTTTGCCGGTAGAGATAATAGGGCTGCATCCCCCGGGCGGCAGCTTCTTTCCTTCCTGCCTCCACCATGTCCGAAACCATCTGTCCATCGGGCAGCTTGGCTTCCCAAAGATGCAGAAGGCTGGATCGCTTGATGGACAGCGTATGAACAGTCAGGCTTTCCGGCTGCATTTTCCGGCTCCATTCCAGCGTCTGCAGAAACATATCCAGATTTTCTCCAGGAAGCCCGGCGATCAGATCCATATTGATATGGTTAAATCCGATATTTCTGGCCAATTCATAGGCTTTTTCTGTTTGAGCGGTTGTATGTCTGCGACCGATCAGTTCCAGCGTAGCATCATGCATGGTCTGGGGATTGACGGAGATGCGGGTGGCCCCGTTTTCCCGGATGGCCCGCAGCTTATCGGCGTCAATGGTATCCGGCCTTCCAGCCTCCACCGTTACCTCACAGGATTGATCAATGAAGGGCCTGGCCGCCTTTAATACCCGTTCCAGAAGTGTTGCAGAAAGGGAGGTGGGCGTGCCGCCGCCCATATAAAACGCCCGGGGCCTGAGCCCTTTTTCTTCGATCAGGCGCAGTGTATCCCCGATTTCCTTTTCCAACGCATCCACATAAGGGGGCAATTGCTTGCCCTTCCCCACTTCCCCGCTGAGGAAAGAGCAATAGGCACATCGGGATACACAGAAGGGAATGCCCACATAAAGATCAACTTCGGTGGACTTAGGCTGAGGCAGCGCCGTCTGTACCTGAACGATTTCAGAAAGCAATTGTGCCTTATCGGGGTGCACATCAAACTCCTGCTGCACATACGCCATTGCCTGCTCCCTGGAAAGTCCCCTGCCCATACCCTCATAAATCAGACGGGTAGGCCGGATGCCGGTGAGGGATCCCCAGGGGGGCGTGCGGCCGCAGGCAGCCTTCATCACTTCATAAAGCGCCTGCTTGATCTGCCGCTTGTGATAGCGTTTTTCCAGCAGCGGATCAGCGTTTATTTCCGACTGATTCTCCTGAATACCGCTGAATGCACCCGTTGCCTCCATGCGGCAAAAGCGGACGGTTTCTTCTGCAGTTTCCGTATGCCGGATGCATATCTCACCGCCGTCCTCATTGATTTTCAATTCAATATTCCCAAGAAAAATCCGGATCACATCCGCCAGATCATTGGCAAACTGCACCGTAGGGGTAAACAGGCTTACAATCATACGCGGCCCCTTTCCTGGAACAGCGTGGTATCCCGTCCATGCCCGGGATATACCTTCAGATCCTCTTCCATCTTCAGCAATCGTTTTAAGGAGGTAAACAGTGTGGGCAAATCGCCCCCTGCATGATCCACCCGCCCATAAGCCCGGTAAAAGAGGGTGTCGCCGGTAAAGAGGGCGTCTTCCATCCGATAGGCCACGCCCCCCAGGGTATGCCCCGGCAGATGCATGACGGAAATATCGATGCCCGCCAGCTGCAGCTTCGTTCCCTCCTGCACAAAATCAGTGGCGTCCGGCCGCGCCTCAAAATCCCCAAAGCGCCAGCCCACGCTCCATTTGGCGTCGGTCAGCATGATCCGGTCGGCAGGATGCATATAAATAGGCTTATCTGAAAAAGCACGCAGCGCCCCGGTATGGTCAAAATGCCCATGGGTCAAAAGCACTGCCGCCACTTTCCGCTCCCCGATAGCCGCCATAATTTTTTCCGGTTCTGCGGCAGGATCAATCACCAGCACTTCATCGCCGTCTTCCTGGGAAACCAGATAACAATTGGTGCCAAGCGCCCCCACAACCAGCGTTTCAATCTTCATATAGGCTCCTCAAAATTCCTTATGACTATCCAGCAAAATGGTTACCGGGCCGTCGTTGACGATATGCACCATCATATGCGTACGGAAAATGCCGTTTTCCACCGGCACGCCCATCTTTCTCAATTCTGAACAGGTCAGTTCATATAATTCATTGGCCCTGTCCGGCGCTTCCGCTTTGGTAAAGCCGGGCCGGTTCTGGCCCCGGGCGTCTCCCAGCAGCGTAAACTGGCTGATCGCCAGCACCTTTCCCCCCACATCCAGAATGGACCGGTTCATTTTCTCGTTTTCATCTTCAAAAATGCGCAGCTTGGCGATCTTCCCCGCCATA
>SVGR01000101.1 GCA_015056265.1 Clostridiales bacterium | reverse complement strand
GTAACAGCTTCCAGCGTGGCAGTAGTCTCCTCGGCGGCAAATTTATAGGCCACCGCCCACCGGGGGAATTTATCGGTATAACCAAATCTTTCCCGGGTGCGGCTGTCCATCACCTTCACCACCGCCCCATCAATCAGGTAATCCAGGCTGCTGCGCTTTTCTTCAATATTTTTCAGTAAGGAGAGCACCTGAGCCCGGCTATCCGCTTGCTCAAAATACGGGCTCACCGGGAAACCCTGTTCCCTAAGGAATGCGATCATCCCGGCCTGATCCCGATAGGGCGGGTTTTCGATGGTACCCACCTGATAGAAAAAGGCGGACAGATTACGAGAAGCCGTCACCTGAGGATCCAGATTCCGCAGCGCCCCGGCAGCAGCATTGCGGGCGTTTTTCAGCGGTTCATCTGCCGTTTGATTATATTTTTCCAAGGCGCTGAGCCGCATAATGCATTCTCCTTGCACCTCAATCAGCCCTTTCCACGGAATGGACAAAGGAATATCCCGGATAGTGCGCGCCTGGGGCAGAATGGCCTCCCCAACCTCCCCCTGGCCCCGGGTAGCGGCCTCCACCAGATAGCCGTTGTCGTAGGTCAGGTTAATGGTCAGGCCATCGAATTTATATTCTACGCCGTATTGGAGCGGCGGCAGCCCTTCTTCCTGAGAACGCAGCTTCTCCGCCCGGTCAAACCAGGCGTTCATTTCCTCGGCATTCTGGGCCTTATCCATGCTCCACAGCCGGGTAATATGCCGATGCTGACGGAAGCCGGGCAGCGTTTCCCCTCCCACCCGAAGAGAAGGTGAATCGGGCAGGATCATTCCCATTTCCTTTTCCATCAGCTGCAGTTGCTTATACAGTTCATCCCACTTGGCGTCGGAAATCAAAGGATTATCCAGTACATAATAGGCGTGAGCCGTTTCATTCAGATAATCCACCAGGGCACGCATATCCATGGGCTGATTCATGGCATTATCCTCGCTTCCAATGAAATGACGAATGCGCCCCCCGCTGGAGGGGCGCTTCCGCATGGATCAATCCTCAATTTTTACAATGGGGGCAATGGACAGGGCCAGCTCCTTTGTGCCATAGGCGATAAAGGTAATCACCAATCTGGCATCAGCCCCCCGACCCCGGATTTCCTGAACAACGCCCTCGCCGAATTTGCGGTGACGCACCCGATCACCGGGCCGGTAAAGCATGGCTTCAGGCGAAGGCATACTGCGGGCAGCGGAAGGTACAAAACCTTTTTGCACCCCTGGAATATTCAGGGCAGAAACACCGCCGGCGCTCATCCCCGGCGCACCGAAGCTGAGATTCCTGGGCCGCTCCCTGCGTCCCATCATGGGCGGCGTTTCCGGAACTTGGGGCATGCCGCGGCTCACCTGCCGGGCCCATTCATCCTCAATCAGGCGTGTGGGGATTTCTTTAATGAACGGGGACGGCGGATTATGGGTGATCTGGTTGAACAGCAGACGCCGGCGAGCAAAGGAAAGGCACAGGTGCTTCCGGGCCCGGGTCATGCCAACATAGCACAGCCGCCGCTCCTCTTCCATGCGTTTTTCTTCCATGGCGGTGCGCATAGAGGGAAAAATCCCTTCCTCAAGCCCTGCCATGAATACCGTATCATATTCCAGGCCCTTTGCACTGTGCAGCGTCATCAGGGTCACATACTGGGGCGCCTCTTCCTGCCGGTCCAAATCGGTCACCAGAGATACGTTTTCCAAAAACGCCTCCAGCGACTTATCCTGGGACTGGCCTTCAAATTCCTTAGCAGCCCCCGCAAATTCCATCAGGTTCTCCAGCCGTGTCTGTGCCTCTTCATTGCCATCAATCTCAAATTGCGCCTTCAGGCCCGTTTCTGAAAGCATCTTATCCACAAATTCAGAAAGCGGCATGGTATCCTTATAGGCAGAAAGCCGCATCAGTAGCATGGCAAATTCCCCAATGCACTTGCGCGGGCGGGAGGAAAGGCTCTCCGGCGGATCATTGATCACCGAATACAAGGGAAGGCTTTCTTCCCGAGCATATTCCTGCAATACCGCCACCGTTGAATCCCCAATGGCACGCTTGGGTGTATTGATAATGCGAACCAAGGAAACGTCATCAGCAGGATTAACCATCAGCCGCAGATAAGCCAGGGCGTCGCGCACTTCTTTTCGGTCGTAGAACCGCGTGCCGCCAAACACCTTATATGGAATGCCCGCACGCATGAACATTTCTTCAATTACGCGGCTTTGAGCGTGCATGCGATAGAGAACCGCCATCTGGGAAAAAGGCTGGCCAGTCTTTTGCTGCTTTTTGATCTGCTCACAGATCCAGGCCGCTTCTTCCCGTTCATCGCCAGCACTGTAGAGGCGGATTTTTTCCCCCTCGCCGGCGTCCGTCCACAGCATTTTTTCCTTTCTGCCCACATTATGGGCAATCACCTGATTGGCGGCGTCCAGGATATTGGCAGTGGAGCGGTAGTTTTGCTCCAGTTTGATTACCTTGGCGTCAGGAAAATCGTTTTCAAAATCCAGGATGTTGCGGATATCCGCCCCACGCCAGCCATAAATGGACTGATCGTCATCCCCAACTACGCATAAATTGCGGCTTTCTTCCGTCAGCATGCGGATAAAGGTGTATTGGGCGGCGTTGGTATCCTGATATTCGTCCACGTGGACGTATTGGAACCGCTGGCGATAATAATCCAAGACAGGCGGATGATCCACGAACAGTTGCAGGGCACGCAGCAGAAGATCATCAAAATCCAGGGCATTGGCCGTCCTCAGCCGTTCTTCATAATAAGAATAGATATTGTGCAGTTGCTGGCTCTGATAATCCCGTGGCGATTCCCGGAACCATTCATCCGGGGTCAGCATTCGGTTTTTTGCGTCGGATATCTTGGCACGGATATCCCGCACGGGGATTTTGCTTTCATCCAGGCTCAAGGCCTTCATGGCATCCTTGATCACCCGGTTCTGATCATCCTCATCATAAATGGTGAAGGAGCGCTGATAACCGATCTTTTCAATATCCCGGCGAAGAATGCGCACACATACAGAATGGAACGTGCCCAGCCACATTTCACCAGCGTCGGCGCCAACCAATTTTTCCACCCGTTCCCGCATTTCCCGGGCGGCTTTGTTGGTAAAGGTCAGGGCCAGGATCCGCCAGGGCTGCACCCCATGATCTATCAGATTGGCTATACGGTAAGTAAGGGTGCGGGTTTTTCCGCTGCCGGCGCCCGCCAAAATCAGCACCGGGCCTTCCAACGTTTCGGCGGCCTGGCGCTGCATGGGATTGAGTTGTGTCAAATCCATGGTTATTCCTCTTCTTTTTCCTTGTTTTTCAATCGTTCGATGGCCAGTTGATATCCGTCGGCCCCGTAAATAAGACTGCGGTTCACACGGCTGATGGTGGCAGTGCTGGCATGGGTGATTTCGCCGATCTGGGCATAGGTCAGTCCCTGATCCAGATACAATGCCACTTCATACCGCTGGGCCATGCTGTTCAATTCCTGGATGGTGCACAGATCCTCAAAAAAGCGCTCTAATTCTTCCCTGTTTTCCATGGACAAAATGGCATCCATCAGGCGGGTTGTATCCTCATATTTCATGCGCATCCCTCCATCGTTTACTTTGCCACTTTAGTATAACACAATGCTAAAATAAAATAAAGGCCTTTCGATAAAAAAATGCCGGGTACAACAGTCCCGGCATAAAAACATTTCGTTTATACAGGCATTTTTCTCTTTTTCCATCCCACAATTGCCCCGGAAAAACCCGCGGCGCGATAGGAAACATCCCTGAAACCGGCCTCCTGCATCAGGCGCATCAGTTCCCGGCGGTTTGTGTTGCCTTCGGTCTGCCACAGCGCGGTAGCTAACGTAATTTGCCCCCCGGTTTTCAGCACCCGAAATACCTCATCAAAAATACGCCTGGGTTCTCCGCGCATATCGCCGGGCACCATCACCACGTCAAAAGTATCATTCCGCCAGGGAATATCCTCCATTCGGCCGGGCACCACATCCGCCCCGTCCAACACTTCCCGGGCATACCGTGCCTTTTCCGGGCTTTCGCACATGCCGCATACTGTCAGGCGGCAGCCTTCGCTCAGATGCCGGAGCAACGCCCCTTCCCCGCAGGCCATATCCAGGATTTTATCGTGCTCTTCAATGGCAGACCAGCATGCGCATGCCCGCATTCTGGCATTCATCCGGGGCATTCTTTCCGTCCTCAGGGCTTTCCAGTTCATCGCCTGGGTTTTGCTCAGCATCTCATTTTCCTCCCTTGCCACTGGAAATTTTCACGATCATTTCCAACGCGCAAATGAATTATAACACACATCCGCCACAAATGCACGCACTTTTGTAATATTTTTTTAATTTTTATTTTATATTTTAATAATTCCTTAACATTTTCTATAATCAAACAATTTCCCACAATAAAAAGAGGAATGCGTCCACAGGCAAGCATTCCCCTTGATATCCATTTTTATGCCATTTTCAATAAACGGACGGTTTATTCTTTCCGGGCAGCCTTCAGCGCGTCCACCATATCCAGCTTCTCCCAGGGCAGATCCACATCGGTGCGTCCAAAATGCCCGTAAGCAGCCGTCTGACGATAGATCGGGCGGCGCAGGTTCAGTCGATTAATGATGGCGTCAGGCCGCATGTCAAATACCTTTTCCACCAGCTTGGCAATCTCTTCATCGGGGATCAATCCGGTGCCCCTGGTATCCACCTGGAAAGAGACAGGCTTCGCCACGCCGATAGCGTAGGCCAGGGCGATTTCACACTGATGTGCCAGGCCGGCAGCCACTACATTCTTTGCAGCATGGCGGGCGGCATAGGCGGCGGAGCGGTCCACCTTGGTAGGATCCTTGCCGGAGAAGGCGCCGCCACCGTGGGGGGCGTACCCGCCGTAGGTATCCACGATGATCTTGCGACCGGTGAGACCACTGTCCCCGGCAGGGCCACCCACCACAAAGCGGCCGGTGGGATTGATGAAGAACTTGGTATCTTCATGCAGCAATTCCGCAGGAACTTCCTTTTTGATGACCTCTTCGATCATGGCTTTTTCAATATCGGCATGTTCGATGGCTTCATCATGCTGGGTGGAAATGACCACGGCGTCCACAGCGACGGGCCTTCCATCTTCATAGGCTACCGTCACCTGGGCTTTCCCATCTGGCCGCATCCAGGGGCAGATGCCATGCTTGCGGACAAATGCCATCCGCCGGGTGAGGCGATGGGCCAAAGCGATGGGCATGGGCATATATTCCGGGGTTTCATCGCAGGCAAAGCCAAACATCATGCCCTGATCCCCGGCGCCGGTTTCGTTTTCCGCATCCTCACGGGTTTCCAGGGCCGCATCCACACCCTGAGCAATATCGGGGGACTGATCATGTACGGCGGTGAGCACCGCGCAGGAAGCGCCGTCAAAGCCCTTCTTGGCCCGATCATAGCCAATTTCATTGACCACCTTGCGAACGATATCGGCGATGGGCACATAGCCGGTGGTGGTGATTTCACCCATCACCATCACCATGCCGGTGGTGGCACAGGTTTCACAGGCCACGCGGCTCATGGGATCCTGCTCCAGCAGGGCGTCCAATACGGCGTCAGAAATCTGATCGCACATTTTATCCGGATGGCCTTCGGTAACAGATTCAGAAGTAAACAGTTTGCGCATGATTCTTTCTCCTTTTGCTTTTGTTCTGAACACCATCCTGGCCGCAAAAAAGGCCGCCTGTTACAGACAAGCGGCCCGAAAAAAACAGTTTCATTTGCGCCTTATCTGTCAGCGCTGTTATGCGCTGCTGGAATTAGCACCTTGCGGAAAACCGCCGGTTGCCGGGCATCATCGGGCCAGTCCCTCAGCCGCTCTGGATAAGGTATTCAGTTCGGTTCATAGTATACACATTTCGTACTGGTTCGTCAAGAAAAATTCGCGTGTTTTCATGGAAAAACCAGGTTTTTTTCATTCCTTTTCTGCCCAGGCCAGGGCTGTCCCCACGGCCCGCCTCCATCCGGAAAGCAACCTCTCTCGTTCATCATTTTTCATGCTGGGCGCAAAGGAATCCATTACATGCCAGCCCTGGGCAATGGCTGAAAGATCGGGATAAATTCCTACCGCCAATCCGGCAAGCAGCGCAGCCCCCAGGGCCGTTGTTTCCAGCACGGCAGGCCGCAGCACCGGCACATTCAGCATATCGCTCTGGAATTGCATCAGCAGCTTATTGGCGCTGGCCCCACCATCCACCCGCAGCCCCGGACATGCCCTGCCGCAATCCATTTCCATAGCGGCAAACAGATCCCGGGATTGATAAGCGATGGATTCCAGGGCAGCCCTGACGATATGTGCACGGCCCGTTCCCCGGGTCATGCCCACAAGTGTTCCTCTGGCATACATATCCCAATGAGGCGCCCCAAGGCCTGTGAATGCAGGCACCAGATACACGCCATCGGTGTCCGGTACAGATGCCGCCACCGCTTCGCTCTCCGCCGCCGTATCGATCATCTTCATTTCATCCCGCAGCCATTGAATCGTTGCCCCGCCCATGAACACGCTGCCCTCAAAGGCATAGGTAGGCTTTCCCATCAAGCGCCATGCCATCGTGGTGAGCAGCCCGCTCTTGGACAGGCGGAACTTATCCCCCGCATTCATCAGCATAAAGCAGCCTGTGCCATAGGTGTTTTTTACCATGCCTTCCTCAAAACACGCCTGGCCGAACAGCGCCGCATGCTGATCCCCTGCCAGGGCTGCGATGGGAATGGCTTCGCCGATGATGTCCTTGCGCAGACTGCCGATAACCTGCGCCGTATCCACCACCTCGGGCAGCAATTCCTTTGGAATATCCAGGATGGAAAGCAGCTCCTCATCCCAATCCTGGGTATGCAGATTAAACAGCATGGTGCGGGAAGCGTTAGTGGCATCCGTTACATGGGGATGCCCATCGCACAAGTGCCAGGCAAGGAAGGAATCCACCGTGCCGAAGCACAATTGCCCTGCCTTGGCCTTTTCTCGCAAATTCAATTCATCCAGCATCCATTTGATTTTGGTACCGGAAAAATAGGCGTCGGGCACCAACCCGGTCTTTTCCCGGATCATATCGCTGTATCCCTTTTCCTTCAGATCATCCACAATGCCGGCTGTGCGCCGACACTGCCACACAATGGCGCGGTGTACGCATGCACCCGTTTTTCGATCCCAGATCAGGGTGGTTTCCCTTTGATTGGTGATGCCGATGGCGGCAATTTCCTTGGGATCAATTTCTGCTCGGCGCACGGCAGCGCGCAGCGCTTCAATTTGCGTGGAAAGAATATGGGCCGGATCATGCTCTACCCAGCCGGGATGGGGATAATACTGGGGAAATTCCTGGGCAGCAGCCGCCACCATATGCCCCTCCAGGGTAAAAACCACTGCCCGCGAGGAGGTTGTTCCCTGGTCCAATGCCACAAGATAACGCTTGTTCATTGTGCAATCTCCTTTTTCAGTTAATACACATATCATATGATATTGCATATTTTGCTATTCAATATTATAATAGGATTGTCAATATTTTTCAACAGGCCCCAGATTTTTCCTTGACAATCCCATCAATCTTTCGTATACTAAAACCCCTGTTTTTCTTGGTCGACTCGTTTGAAGGTGGTGGCACATGGAAAAATATTACGAGCGATACGAGCAGCGCTATCAGGCCGTGTCCCGGGCAGGCATTGACACCTGGGGCTACAGCGGCAAAGAAAAGAATTTACAGGAAGCCCTGGCCGCCTGGGTGGAAAAGCATCAATTGGTGGGCAAGCACGTGATCGAATTTGCCTGCGGCGAAGGGGGCGGCGGCGTGATCCTGTGTGAGCTGGGCTGCGAATATTTAGGAGTGGATATCTCCCCTACTGCCGTTGAAAAAGCGAAAGAACGATTAAAGGGATTCAAAAATGCCCAGGTGATGTGCATGGATATGACAAATTCTTCGCCTGTCGGCCCCTTTGACGCTGCCCTGGATGTGATGGGCTTTCACATGCTGGTAACGGACGAGGATCGGAAAAACTATCTGCAAACCGCCTGCCGCGCCTTAAAAGAAGGCGCGCCCATGCTCTTTTTCAATGAATCCTTCCGGGAAGAGGAAATCGATGCGCCCGTTCATTCCGTGGAGGATTGGGCCTGGCTCACAGGCATGGATTTTGATACGCCGCAGAAGCGGGAATGGCGGGGCAAGGAAGTATATCTTCCCACGCTGCCCGCACGTCCCAGAAATCAAGCCGGCTACCAAATGGAACTGGATGAAAACGGATTCATCTTCGAATCCCTTGAAATTACCTCTCATTATGAAGGCCAGCCCACCGGCGCAGCGATCTGCGCCCGCAAACGCTGAAGGAGGAAAAAACGATGCGCCAGCTTTTATCCTTTGGAATTGGCGAAAAAAAGATCATGGCCCAGGGCCGCTCCTGCGCCGGCGCTGTGACCCAGGTTTCCCCCTGCTATTGGCTGAAAGTAAACACCAAGCCCATCCGCGCCCATGCCTGGGATGGAGCCGTGTATCCCCACATGGTATCCTTTCAATATGAAGTAAA
>SVGR01000100.1 GCA_015056265.1 Clostridiales bacterium | reverse complement strand
CCCCGGCCAACGCCAAGGATGATCTGGGTGTGCCCGCCTTCCTGCGCAGGGGCGAAAAGAAATAATTGAACCGGCCCTTCCTTTCGGAGGGCAAATAAAGCCCTGTTTTCAATGGCGAAAGCAGGGCTTTTTCCATCGTTTGGTAAGGAGGTTTCCTGTGCGCATCCTGATTGCAGAAGATGAACAGTATCTGAACCGCATCCTCACCCGTCAATTAGAAAAAGCGGGATATGGGGTGGACGCTTGTCTGGACGGACTGCATGCATTGGATTATCTGATGGGGACGGCTGTGTATGACGCGGTGATCCTGGATATCATGATGCCTGGCATGGACGGCCTGACGGTGCTTTCCCGGATTCGACAGGCGGGGATTGATGCGCCGGTGCTGCTGCTGACCGCCCGGGATGGTATCGAGGATCGGGTAAAGGGGTTGGATGCCGGGGCGGATGATTATCTTGTAAAGCCCTTTGCAGCAGAGGAACTGCTGGCGCGGCTGCGTGCGCTGCTGCGGCGTGGCAGCGGCAAACGTGAAAGCCTGCTGACGGTGGGGGATCTGACGCTGGATCCTGCCGCCCGCCGAGTGTCCAGGGCGGGGCAGATCATCGCTCTTTCCGCCAGGGAGTATTCCATCCTGGAATACCTGATGCGCAATGCAGGGGCCGTGCTGTCCCGTGAACAGATCGAAGATCATATCTGGAACTACGATTATCAGGGCGGCAGCAATGTAGTGGATGTGTATATCCGCTATTTGCGGGGAAAGATCGATGCGCCCTTTGAGAAAAAACTGATCCACACGGTACGCAATGCAGGATATGTGCTGCGGGAGGAACCATGAAGAAGGCCCGTTTTTCGGTGAAAACAAAAATGACGGTATGGTATATGGGGCTGGCGCTGCTGGTCACAGCGGCGATGGCCTGGGGCTTGTTTTCGGCTGTGAGCCGGGCAGGCCGGAAATACCTGGAGGATATCCTGGTGGCCGCCATGACCGATGCATCCGATCATGTGGCGTATCAAACCGGGATTCCCCGGTTGGATATGACGGATGCGGAGGATTTTGACCGGGTCCATTTTGCACTATTGGATGAGGAAGGCAGCCTGTGGCAGGGAAGATGGCCCCTTTTCGAATTGGCGTATGAGGATGGCAGCGTGCGGCAGATCGTCGGAAGCCAAGGCAGACAATTCCTGGTGCAGGATTTTTATCTTCCTTTTTCAGAAGGAAATCTTTGGTTGCGGGGATATTTATCCCTGGATACCATGATGTTTTTGCAGCATGCCACGGCGGACGGGTGGCTTTTGCTGCTGCCGGGGCTGCTTGTGCTGGCGGGGGTTGGGGGATATTTTCTGACCCGGCGTGCATTCCGCCCTGTGGATCAGATGGCCCGGCAGGCTGAGAGTATCCTGGATGGAAAGGATCTGGCACGCCGAATGACGGTGCGCAATCCGGATCGCCCGGATGAATTTGGTCAATTGGGATTGTCTTTCAATGAAATGATGGCCCGGCTGGAAGAATCCTTCCGGCGGGAAAAACAATTCACCGATGACGCTTCCCATGAATTGCGTACGCCCCTTGCTGTAATCGCCGCCGCCAGCGAATATGCCCTGTCCATGGAGGATGAGTCAGAGTACCGTCAGGCCCTGGAAGTGATTGGGAAAAAAGCCGGGGAGATGCAGGAGATTGCCACGCAGCTTCTGCAGCTGGCACGGATGGAGGGCGGAAGGGCATCCATGGAGCAGGAAAACGTGGATTTATCGGCATTGTGCTGCCAGGTGGCCCTGGAAATGGCGGAGCAGAAGGGAAAGATGGTGGACACAGATGAAGTGCAACCGGGGATCACGGTGACCGGTGATGAGCTGATGCTGATGCGGGCGGTGATCAATCTGACGGACAATGCCTTGAAATTCGGGAATACCGGGGCGACCATTACCTTGGAATGTCAAAATGGTATGGCGGTGCTGCGGGTGGAAGATGATGGGAATGGCATTGGCCCGGAGCATGTGGACCGGATCTTCGACCGCTTCTATCAGGCAGAGACGCACCGCAGTGCTCAGCGGCCAGGGGCAGGGCTGGGATTGCCTATGGCCCGGCAAATTGTCCGGATGCACGGTGGTGAACTGCATCTGGAAAGTACCGGAAAAGCAGGCACGGTGATGCGGATGGAAATTCCTTTAAAAAATTAAAGAGAAATTGCTTTTTCTCATTTTGCTTTCATTTTTCCTGTTTATAATTCAGGTGTACCCCAAAGGAGGATACAATGAAAGGAGAAAAAGCAATGAAGAAATGGATTTTGGCAGGAATTGCCCTGCTGCTGGTGGTATGGATCGGCGCTGCTGCCGCCGAAGAAACCGTGGATCTGGAGGCCTTGGCCCGGGGATATGTGCCGGAAGGGGCTGTGTATCTGAATCTGGAAAAAGACGACGGCAAATATGAACTGAAATTCTGGGACAATGGGGCCCAGGAAGTATATGAAGTGGAAATCTCTGCGGATGGGATGCAGGTGCTGAAAGTGAAGGCGGATGCCCTGAATGACCGGGGCGGCAGTCAGGTTGCCCTGACGGAAGCAGAAGCCAAGGCCCGGATTGAAGAAATCTATGTCGGGGCAGCGGTGGAAAGCGTTCGCCTGGAAAAGGATGACGGGCTGTACGAATACCGGGTGGCCTTCCAGTGGCGGGATTGCTACGGCGTGGTGGATATCCATCCCCAGACCGGCGCTGTGCTGGAAAGGGAACTGGACTATGCCCGGGATCGGGCGGCTGCGGAAATCCTGCCCGGTGTGCAGGCCCAGGTAACTGCTCAGACGGCAGATGCCGCCGCTGCGCAGAGCACAGATGAAGCCCGTGCCCGCGTCCTGGTACTGGAACGGCTTGGGGGCGGCGAGATCCTTTCCATCAGAACAGATTGGGATGATGGCCGGAAGGTATACGAAGGGGAAGCCTCCGACGGAGAATATGTATACGATTTTGAATTGGATGTCCAGACGGACGCCTTCCGGGAATGGGAACGGGAGCGCCGGGTGGTAAAGCCCCAGGCAACCAGCGGAAAATCCGGCATGTCCTCTTCCACCGATAATACTTTGATCGGCACCTCCCGTGCCAAGCAGATTGCCCTGGATCGGGCCGGCGGCGGCAGGGTTGCCAGCATCAGGCTGGAAAAGGATGACGGCCGTCAGGTATACGACGGCAAAGTGATCAATGGCAATTATGAATATGAATTTGAAATCGATGCCCTCACCGGTTCCATCCGGGATTGGGATGCAGAACGATTGGACAATGATGATTGGGATGACGATGATGACGACTGGGACGACGATTGATCGTCCCTAAAAAAGAGGAGGATGGAGTATGCGACTTGGCGTGTGCACCGGGCCTGAAAACAGCGGCAGGGCGTCCAGGGCAGGATTTGACTATATTGAATGCGCTTTGAATGCCATTGCCGCCCTGGAGGATACGGATTTTGATGAATTGTTGCAAAAGGCGCCTTTTCTGCCTGCCCCCATCCTCAAATGCAATTGTTTTTTGCCTTCCTGGCTGAAGGTGACAGGGCCGGAAGCGGATGAACTGCGGCAGCGGGAATATCTGGAGCTGGCTCTGTCACGGGCAGCTGCGCTGGGAGTGGAAACGGTAGTATTCGGCAGCGGTGCCGCCCGCTTCTGCCCGGAAGGCTGGCCCATGGATCAGGCCTGGCGGCAATTGTATGGATTTATCTTGTTGGCCGGGGAGTATGGGCAAAAGCATGGCGTGAAAATCGTGCTAGAGCCGCTCAGAACCCAGGAATGCAATCTGCTCAATCTGGTGGCGGAGGCCTGTGTGATTTCTGCGTTGGCAGATCATCCCTATGTGGGGGTGCTGGGGGACAGCTTTCATATGGCTTGCGGCGGGGAGGGGCCTGATGCTCTGGGCCGGGCAGGCCAAAAGCTGTGGCATATGCACATCAGCCGTCATTTTCAAGACCTTTCCGGCCGGGGTTATCCATATCCCGGTGATGGGGAGGAGTATCAGGCGTTGATGGACGTGCTGAAAGCCATGGATTATCAGGGAGATATCTCCCTGGAAGCAGGAACAGAGGATTTTGACCGGGATGCCCCCTTGGCGGTGGAGAGAATCAGGCCGTACCTATGAAAAAATGCCCGTTTTAACGCAGCGGCGTATTCAGCTTGTAGATTATGAAAACGCAAAAATGACCGAGTTTTCGGTCATTTTTGCGTTTGTGGGTTTGTTTTTGCCTTATGATTTATCCAATCAGGCAGCCCATTTCCATGCGGAATTCATGGCGGGCAATATCCTCATTGGAGTATTCGCAGCTGTTGAAGCCCATCAGGGAAAACCCCTGGGCCAAGTAAAAGGCGATGGCGGCGGTGTTGCAGCTCTGAGTTTCCAGGATCACCGCCCGTCGGCCCTGTGAACGGGCAATTTCCTTGGCCTTGGTGATGAGCAGCGAGCCGTACCCCCGTCTGCGATAGCCTTCCTGCACATACAGATTGGTTACCCGCAGCCGGTTGTTCCAGTTTTCCGGGGTCACTTCCATGATGGCCAGCAGCTCCCGGCCGTCCCACAGCCCCCATGCGTGGGGATCGTCCCAGTAGGGGGCGAACAGTTTATCGGTGAATTCCTTATGGACGGGTGGGCAGGGCACACGCACGAACTCCAGGGCGAATACATTCTCTGTATTGCGCATTTTCAAATCGTAATAGGCCCGGCTGTCATAGGAAAATACCAGCTCATAGCCCTCAAAATGCTCCCGTGGAAGCTCTGCGATGCGCATGATAACACCTGCTTTCGTTGCTTTCAACCAGTATAGCATAAAAATGCGAATATTGGAAGAAAAAATTGTATTTTGCTGGAAATACAGGTTTACAGGGGCTTTTTTGCTGCGGGGCGTATTTCATTCCACAGGGTGAAGCCAAGGATCATCACGCCGCCAATGAACTGCAGGGGAGTCAGTGATTCATGCAGGAAAAAGACGGAAATCAGCACTGCTACCAGTGGATCCAGATAACTGAGGATGGCTGCTTCCTGGCCGGGCAGACGGCGCAAGGCAGAGAAATACAGGCAATAGATGATCCCGGTGTGGAAAATACCCACTGCCAGCAGCGCAGCCCATCCGCCGGCGTCCATGCGCGGCAGCGCAAAGCCATCCGTCAGCCCTACATACGGGGCCAGTACGAAGGCGGCAGCGGAAAATTGCACAAAAGTGCGCATCAATCCGTCCACGTTGCTGATTTTCTTGTTCAGCAGGATCACCAGCGCATACAGCACGGCCGCCCCAAGGCCCAACGATATCCCCAGCAGGTGATTTGTACCTTCCTGCGGATTGCCGGGGCTGGTGATCAACACAAGCCCCAGCGTGGAAAAGAAAAAGCAGATCCACTGCTGCCAGCCCATTTTTTCTTTGAAGAGCATCGGACACAGCACGGTGACCAGTACCGGCCCGAAATAATAGGACAGGGTGGCAGCGGACAGGGTGGTGTATTCATATGCCTCAAAGAGCAGCACCCAGTTGAACCCCATGGCTGCACCGGAAAGCAAAAGCAGCGGCATCGCCCTGCGGATGACCGGCCAGGGCAGGATAGGCCGGGAAAGCAGCAGATAGCCTCCCAGCATGCTTACGGCCATCACCGCCCGGTATAGGGCCACCTGACCGCCGCTGAGGGGAATAAAACGCCGGAACAGACCGATGGTGCCAAAGGCCACGGCGGCAATAATCATCAGCAGCCGGGGGGAGAGGGAACGCTTCATTGGTGCGCCTCCTTTTTTATTTTCTGGGTTTATTATATTGATGGCATGGCGGCTGGTCAATGATTGGGCTGCTTTTTTGCTGTATCCTCGGGGAGGCGACCGCTCAATCCTGCAGAACTGCAGGCGAAAATACGTTATAACCCTTGATGCTGCCGCGTACTTTCCGCTTGGGGAGCGTGCTATGGGTGAAAACCTTTGCTTACACATTTTTTGCGTGAGGAAATTCGGCACGTTTCAGGAAAAAATGTTAGCAAGATAATCCTCTCCATCAAAGCGCCGTTTTGCAGCGATAAAAACCAGTAAAGGGTAAAAGAACGGGCAAACCGTCTTTTGAACATCAAAAAAGCCCTGAAACATAAGCGTTTCAAGGCTTTTTCTTTGGCGGAGAAGGAGAGATTCGAACTCTCGAACGGTTTTACCCGTTACACGATTTCCAGTCGTGCGCCCTCGACCAAACTAGGCGACTTCTCCATACGGACAAGCGATTTGCTGTCAACGGCAGTTATTATATCACGAAATCAGCGTTCCGTCAAGGGGTAAAACAACAAATTTCATGATTTTTTTCCTGCGGAAAAAAGGGGCCCGGGAGCGTTCGTGCTTCCGGGCCCAAAATCTTAGATTTGCTGATCGCCGCGCCAGTCGCGGACGGCTTCGTTCATGGCCAGGTATCCTTCCACTGGCACATAATCGGGGATGGAATTACCGGAGGAGAATGCCAATCCGCCGTGGCCCTGGATCTTTTCCAGGCATTCGAAGGCCATTTTCCGGATGGTTTCGGGGCTTTCGGTGCACAGCACGCCGGTGTCCAGCCCGCCGAAATTGCCGATCCTGTGGCCGTAGCGGTTGACCCACTCGGTGTAGGGGGCGATCTGATCTTCATTGGAATGCTTTGCATTGATGCCGGCGGTATCGATCAGGTCATCCATCACATCGAAGATGCAGCCGCAGGAATGAAGCAGGAAGGGCTTGCCGGCGGCGTGGGCCATATCCACGATTTTTTTATAGGTAGGGATGATGCCGGCGCGGATGTCATCGGGGGAGATCAGCGTTTGGCACTTATAGCCCAGATCATCCCCGAAGCGGAACACGCAGAAAACATCGCCGAATTCGCGGATGAACCGTTCCCAAATGCGGGAGTATACTTCGCCCATTTTTTCAAATAGCTCGTAATACAGATCCTCGTCATCGCCCTTGATATAGCACAGATCCAGATAGCCAACCAGATCCTGCAGCACTTCAAAGGGGCCGTTGCCCACGCCGCCGATGGCTTTCATGCCGGGCAGGCATGCTTCGGCAAAATTGCGGATGTAGGGGGCGTAATAATCGAAATAACGATCGGGCAGTTCATCCCAGGGATAGTTTTCAAAATCATCCCGATCCTTGATGCTTCCCTCGCCGTGGGCCTCCAGGGCGCCGCCGCCCACCAGCACTTTCAGCACCCCAAATTCCATGGAAGCGGTGTCATAGCCCATTTCACGGAAGAATTCCCAATACTGGCGGAAGCCTTCTTTGCTTTCTTCCATGTTTTCGGAATACATCAGATCATAGGGATTTTTGCCGATACAGGCCTTCATAATATCCCCGCCGAAGATATGCTCATACAAAGGAAGCCGGGGAGCGGCTTGATTGGTGGCAGCGGCGACGATATTGCGGTAATCGGGCTGGAATTGATAGTGTTTTCTTTCAATCATGATAGATGATCCTTTCTAATTTGTAATACTTTGAACGAATTCTTCATGAATTGATGGGCTGCATTTGATCGAGTTCATTATCGTACAATCTGGAAGAATTGTCAATATAAAACCATTCAAAGGCCTCAAAAAATTTCACTGAATTTATTAAGAAATAATTACGGATTTAATACAAATAGAATATGAATATTGATGAAGATGTAACAAAACCGTGAGGAAATAGAAGAGGATGTGCGTTATAATAGTAAAGTAATATAGCCCTAGGGTTATAAATATTTTGCTGCACAAAGCTGCGGCAAGAGGAAAGAAGGATGAGCACATGAAACTCAACCGCACCATGATGCTGTGCCTGTGCATCGTTCTGGCCGTGGCAATGGCCACTACCGGCACCATCGCTTATCTGCAGGATTCTGCCAGCGATGTGAACGTGATGACCATGGGCAATGTCAAGATCGAACAGATCGAACAGGAACGGGACGAAAACGGCGATCTGACCGATTTCACCCAGGGCAAGCCCGCCATGCCTGCTGTCGGCCCCATCGGATGGGCTGATGAACATCTGGTTGTGGGCGATCACGAAGTGAAGGTCTTCACCGAAGATCTGAAGAACGTCATCGATAAGATCGTCACCGTGAAGAATACCGGCCGGTCCGATGCCTACATCCGTACCATCATCGCCATCGAGGCCCCCAACGGCGATCCCAACGATCTGCTGCATGTCAACCACAACCACGTTGATTATGTCCAGGCTCCCTCCTGGACCCTGATCACCCTGGACGGCGTGGAATATGTGTATGCTTGCTACACCTATAAGGATATCCTCGCTCCCGGCGAAGTTTCTGCTCCCTCTCTGATCCAGCTGTTCCTCGATTCCAAGGCCACTAATGAAGATATTGAAGCTTTCGGCGAAGAATGGGAAGTCATCGTGCTGTCTCAGGCCGTACAGGCCGCCGGCTTTGACGATGCCGCGACTGCTCTGAACGAAGCTTTCGGCGAAGCCAACGTGCAGAACGTCACCGAATGGATGGGTGGCGCCAAGGCAGAATCTCCTTACGTTGATAATCAGGCGGATCTGGATGAAGCCCTCAAGGCCGGCGGCGAAGTGATCCTGTCTGCGGGTGAGTATACCATCCCCGGCAACGTGGAAACTCCCGTTGAAATCATCGGCTTCGGTCCCGATCAGACCATCATCAAAATCGATGGCAACGTGCAGAACGTCGTCGTGAAGA
>SVGR01000099.1 GCA_015056265.1 Clostridiales bacterium | reverse complement strand
CCCCTGGATGACGCCCCGGATTTGCTTAAGGAAGCCATGCAATACAGCCTGCTGGCCGGGGGAAAGCGGCTGCGGGGATGCCTGGCCCTGGCCGCCTGTGAGATGGCGGGGGGATATATGCAGGATGCGCTGCCCTTTGCCTGTGCGGTGGAAATGATCCACGCCTATTCCCTTATTCACGACGATCTGCCCGCCATGGATAACGATACGATGCGCCGGGGAAAGCCCACCAATCACGTGGTGTACGGAGAGGCCATGGCCATCCTGGCGGGGGATGGGCTTTTGACCCACGCCTTCCAGGTGATGGCGGGATCTGATCATCCCAATGCGCCCCGTGCCCTGCTGGAAATGGCAAAGGCTGCCGGTATTGGGGGCATGATTGCCGGGCAGGTGCTGGATGTGACGCTGGAGGGTACGTCCCCGGATGCGGATACCGTCCGTCGTATTCATACGGGCAAAACCGCCGCGCTGATTACCGCGCCGGTGGTAGCGGGCTTAATGCTGGCTGGGGCGGATGATGCCCTTATCGCCGCCGGACGGGAATACGGATATCACCTGGGTATTGCGTTCCAGATCGTGGATGATCTGTTGGATATGGAGGGGGATCCTGCCCTGATGGGAAAGACATTGGGGAAGGATAAACAGGAAGGAAAGATCACCTGGCCTGCCTCCGTAGGGGTTGATCAGGCCCGTCTGGATGCGAAAATGCACATTGAAGCAGCGGCAAATGCCCTGAATCCTTTCGGAAATAAGACAGAATTTTTACAAACCCTTGCCTTTTCCACCCTGTATCGGGTACAATGAGAAGGAAATACAAATGGATGCGGTTAAGGATATCATAATCCTATCAATTACTTTAGGAGGAAACAACAATGGCAATGGATAATTTCCGGGAAGAAGTGGTAATCAAGCAAAAGCGCGGGATGGAAACCGCCATGTATGCGATGGCCAATGTGATGATGGTGATTTTCGGCGTACTGGCCGTGATGACGTTCAGCAGCATTTCCATGTTCCTTTCCACGGAAGGCTTTTCCGCCAACACGATCTTCAATATTGTGGCGCTGCTCGTTGACGGCGGCATGTGCGCCTTCCTGTTCCTGCGCAAGGACCGGCTGAAGATGGAATACGAATATACCTTCACCAACGGCCAGATGGATTTTGCCCAGGTGTACAACAATAAAAAGCGCAAGGCGCTGGGCACCATGAACATCCGCAATGTGGAAGCCTGCGGCATGGTGGCTTCCGGCTCCTTCCAGCGGTATATCACCATGCAGGGCGTTAAGCGCACCAATTGGTTCCTCAATCGTGAGGCCGATCTGCTCTACTTCTACTTCCAGAAGGACGGTAGCAAGCGCATGATCATCATTGAGCCCAGCGAAGAAATGATCGTGCTGATCAAGAAATATCTGGCCCAGGGCGTATGGCAGGTCAACTGACGGAGGCGTGAATACTCATGGCCATTTACCTGGATAACAGCGCCACCACCCGGCCTTGTGAGGAGGCCATTCTTGCCATGGAAGAAAGCATGCGGGAGGGCTATTTTAACCCTTCCGCTTTGTATGCGCCGGCCCTTATGGCAGAAAAGCAGCTGCGCACTGCCCGGGAATTGATCCTGGGTTCCCTTCGTGCCCCCGCATCTTATCGTGTGATTTTTACCGCCGGGGGGACGGAAGCGGATAATCTGGCCATCCTGGGGGTGCTTTCCGGCATTCATGGGGGCGGGCGCATCCTATACGGCGCAGGGGAGCATTCTGCCGTCAAGGAGGCATGCAAGGCCGCCGCGGGCTTTGAGGCCTTGGAAATGCCCTATGACCGGGAGGGAAGAATCGATCTTGCCGCCCTGGAAGCATTGCTGACGCCGGATGTGCGGATGATCTGCTGTATGCAGGTGAACAACGAGACCGGGGCCATCCAGCCCCTGGACGAGATTCGCCGTTTGCGGAATCTCCATTGCCCTCAGGCTCATTTTCATGTGGATGGAGTGCAGGGATATCTCAGGGTTCCCTTCGATATGAAGGCGACGGACGCCGACAGTTATGCCCTGTCCGCCCATAAAATTCATGGGCCCAAGGGTGTTGGTGCGCTGGTAATTAAAAATACGGTGAAGCTTCACCCCCGCATGGTAGGGGGCGGGCAAGAAAACAACCTGCGCTCCGGTACGGAAAATACCCCCGGCATTGCAGGAATGGCAGCGGCTATCCGGCATTATCCTACAGAAAATCAAATGCTGCAAATCAAAATGCACCTATGGGAATGTATCAAAGCGGTCATTCCCGGGGCGTCTGTCAACGGCCCGGCGCCGGATGGCCCGGATGCTGCCCCTCATATTCTGAATGTGTCCCTGCCGCCGGTGCGATCCGAAACCATGCTCCACGCCCTGGAAGGAGAGGGGATTTTTATCGGTATGGGTTCCGCCTGCGCTGCCCACAAGCAAAAGGTCAGCGCCGTTCTGACGGCCATGCATACCCCCCGGCCTCAGGCGGAATCCGCCCTGCGTTTTTCTCTTTGCCCTGAGAATACCATGGAAGAGATGGAGCGTACCGCCGACTGCCTGAAAAGGAATTATGCCATTCTTTCCAAGTTCCAACGTCGATAAAAGAGGTAAACAACAATGCGTAAGCTTTTAATGGTTCGCTACGGCGAAATCTATCTGAAGGGCCTGAACCGGCCCTATTTCCTCAAGGCCCTGGTCAATCGGGTAAAGGAGGCTGCCAAGCCCTTCGGGGGCAAGGTATGGCTGCATGACGCCCGCGTGTTCGTTAGCGACATGAACGATTTTGACGCCTGCATGGAACGGGTGCGCAAGGTGTTCGGCGTCCACTCCGTCTGCCCTGCCATCGAAATGGAAAAGGAGAATTTCGATGCCATCTGTGAACAGGCTGATCTGATGATGAAGGATGTGCACGGCACCTTCAAGGTAGAGGCCCGCCGGGCGGATAAGCGCTATTTTATGGATTCACCCACCATCAATAAAAAGCTGGGCGAATATGTGCTGGAGCGCAATGAGGATCATCTGAAGGTGGATGTCCATCATCCGGAGCATATTCTTTCCGTGGAAATCCGGGATCAGGCATATCTCTACTGCCAGGTGTATATGGCCGTGGGCGGCATGCCCGTGGGCACCGGCGGCAAGGCAGCGCTGCTGCTTTCCGGCGGTATCGACAGCCCGGTGGCCGGTTATATGATTGCCAAGCGGGGCGTGCAGCTGGTATCCATTCATTATCATTCCTTCCCTTATACCAGTGAATTTGCCAAGCAGAAGGTGCTGGACCTGGGCAAGATTCTGTCCGAGTATTGCTGCGGCATGAAGGTATATGTGGTGCCCTTCACGGAAATCCAGATGGAAATCCACGAAAAGTGCCCCGAGGATTACACCACCCTGATCATGCGCCGGTATATGATGCGCATTGCAGAGCGCATCGCAAAGAAAGAGGGTGCTTTGGCCCTGATCACCGGCGAATCGGTGGGACAGGTTGCCAGCCAGACCATGGAAGCCCTGAACGCCACCAATTCCGTGGTGTCCATGCCTGTGTTCCGGCCCCTGATCGGCTTTGATAAAAGCGATATCATGGATTACGCCCGGAAGATCGGCACCTATGAAACCTCCTGCCTGCCCTATGAGGATTGCTGTACCGTCTTCACCCCCAAGCATCCCGCCACCAAGCCCAAGGCTGATAAGATCAAGGAAGGCGAGGATAAGCTGGATCAGGAAGCCCTTATCGAAAAGGCCGTGGAGAACGCGGAAATCGTGCTTCTGTAATTTTTCATGCCGCAGCGTTTTTTGGCTGCGGCTTTTTGATACTGCAGATCATGGGAGGAAATGATGAACAGCATCAATAAAACCCTGTATATCCCCTTGTACGGAAAGGCCTATGTGAGTAAGCGTGGATTATTCCTGAAGGATCCGAAGGCGGAGGAAATCTGGGCAGCGGCAGCATTCCCGCTGAAGGGGAAAGCTGAATCCAAGTGGCTGGCCTTTTATCTGGGCATCCGGGCGGCGGTATTTGACGATTGGGTGAAGAAACAAATGGAGGAGGATGGGGATTGTATCATCCTGCATCTGGGCTGCGGATTGGATAGCCGCTGCCTTCGGGCAGGGGATGGCCGCCATCCCTGGTACGATGTGGATCAGCCGGCAGTGATGGACGAAAGAAAGGAGCATTATGCTGAGACGGCAGAGTATCACATGTTGTCCGGGGATCTGCGGGAGGATACCTTTCTTCGCTCCCTCCCAGGGGGGAAAAGGGCCATTGTGGTGCTGGAAGGCGTTGGTATGTATATGAAGCCAAAGGAGATGGAAGCCATGTTCCGGGCATTGGCCGGACACTTCCAGACGGTAGCCCTGCTGGTAGATTGCTATACGCCCCTGGCCGCCCGCATGTCCCGCATCAAGAATCCCATCAAGACTGTTGGCGTGGAGCAGGTATACGCCGTGGCCGGGCCGGAAGCACTGGAGGCAGCGGGTTTTTCCTTCCTTCGGGAGCATGATATGACTCCGAATCATTTCATCAATGAACTGCAGGGCATGGAAAAAGTGATTTTCAAAAAGCTGTATGCGGGCCGCCTTTCCCGGAAGCTCTACCGTATGTATGAATACAGGAAAGCATAAAATACCCCTCCGTTAGCGAAAACGGAGGGGATTTTTTATGAAAAAATGGTGTCAATCGGGCTGCTTTTCGGGGCTTTCATCCTTCAGATATTGTTTTTTCATGGTGAAACCCCGGCCGCTAACCTCCGTCACCTGATCGATGATGATAAAGGCGTGAGGATCGATCTGATGGATCAGCTTTTCGGTACGGTTCAGCTCTCGGGTGGAAATGACGCTGAGCAGCACTTCCGTATCCTGCAGGCGGTATCCGGTGCGGCTTTTGAGCAGGGTGCCGCCCCGGTCCACCTGGGAGAGGATGGCCTTGCGGATATCATCCACCTTTTCGCTGATAATTTTGAGCTCAATCATCCGCTTACCCATGGTCAGCATCCTGTTCAGCGTCAGGGTATAGAGAATGACCAGCAGGACGCCGTAGAGGATTTGTTCCCAGGAGGCGTGAAGGGCCTGAGTCAGCA
Source organism: Clostridiales bacterium (assembly GCA_015056265.1). Classification (GTDB taxonomy): domain Bacteria; phylum Bacillota; class Clostridia; order Christensenellales; family Aristaeellaceae; genus RUG563. The sequence continues at coordinate 3,641 of SVGR01000099.1, read as the reverse complement.
GGATGATCATATCCAGAAAATACAGGGTAGGCGCCACGGGAATGCGGAAGAATTTGTTCAATATCAGGGCCGGGATATCCAATCCTCCGGTGGAAGCGCCCACCCGCATGGTGACGCCGATGGATACGCCGATGCTCAGGCCCCCGAAAATGGCGCTGAGCATGGGATCCTGGGTGAGCAGATGGGCGGGCCAGAAGCGGTCAAACATTTCCAGCGCGACGGGCAAAAGGAAGGTGCTCAGGGCGGTGGTGGCGGCAAAGCGCTTGCCCAGCACGAAGAAACCCAGGATGAATAGCCCGGTATTGACAATCAATACAAATGTTGACATGGAAAAGCCGCTGAGGCGCTCCACCAGCAGGCCCAATCCTGTAATTCCTCCAGTGATCAGCCCGGCAGGGCCTACGAATACGGAAATGCCAAAGGCATAGGCCAGGGTGCCCGCCAATACCCCCAGAATTTCCAGCATCAGCTGAGTATGCTTTTTCATATCCCGCTTCCTTTCTATCAAAAAACACGCTTGCCAGTTTTCCCTGACAAACGTGGATCGGGCGTTTGCCCAATATAGAAAGATTATAGCATACCTTTTCTCAGATTTCAAGGCCCTGGGGGAGGATGTTATAGCCTTGCCGATTTTTCTGCCTTTTTCATCCAGGGTAGGGCACGCTGCAGGGCGATCACCAGCACGGGGATCAATATGATCTGCAGGATGATCCCGGGAATGGCGCCGGTGAAGCCATCGGCGAGGAACAGCGCCCAGGAAAAGCCGTGGGGCGTGAGGCCGGCGATGATCAGCCGCGCCGTGCCCCATACCAGCCGGCCGCACAGCATGGCGATGAGCAGGGAGGCATACACAAAGTGCGGCTTTTTGGGAAGTAGCCGATACAACAGCCCGGAAAGCAGGCCGTAGGTCAAAAGCTCAAAGCACATGGCCACTCCGGTGGGCAGGATGGGCGGCATCCCAAAGATGGTAAAGCGCAGCAGCGGTGCAATGGCCCCCACAATCCCTGCCCAGACCGGCCCGCACAAGAAACCGCACAGCAGCACCGGGATGTGCATGGGGCAGAGCATGCTGCCGATTTCCGGGATCTGGCCGGTGAGGAAGGGCAGCACCAGGCACAGGGCCAAAGAAACTGCTGCCATGGAAAGACGCAGAATTCGCTGGGAATATTTGTTCACGGGCAATACTTCCTTTTGAGAGAATTACAGGATGTGGCAGCTTTCCTTTAGCTGCCGGGCAAGCTGATAGGCGAAATTCTTGATCTCCAGCACCGGCGGGTGCTCCATCTTCCGCCAGGCATAGATCCGGGCAGTGGGGGGCACCTGCATGGGCACCATCTGCCCCGATTCCAGCAGATTGGCCATAAATTCGCATACTTCCAATAGTTCGATTACGTCAAAACCACCGTATTCAAAGGCATCGGCGCAATCGGAGAGCAGCTTCTGCAGCCGCTCCAGGGCCATGAAGGCATGCCGTTCCCGGTTGGGCTTTTCAGGGATGATGGTATCCAGGTTCCGGTTACGATAGCAGCCCATAATGGCGGCGATGGCGGCGGTATCCCGCACGGTGCCGTCGGGATAGAAAAGGCCATGGACGTCATTCCAATAGCCGTCGATCATCAGATTGAAGATGTACCAGGGGATGCCGTAGCTGTTCAGGGTTTCAATTACCAGATCGTAAGGGTTGGCCCGGGCGATACAGCAGGTTTCATTGTTGATAACGGGTTTGCCATATTTTTTGCTTACGGAAAGGGCCAGTTCTGCCATGGCCCGCACCCCTTTCAGGGTGGGGGAATAATCGTGATAGGAAAGCACGTCCACCAGATCGGCGCTGGTTTCCAGATCGGTGGCCAGGAAATTGCCCACGGTGATGGCGTTGATAGGATCCAAGGATTTGATATATTGGCAGAAATGCCGTACGAACCGCCAGATTTTTTCATAAAGCGCAGCCTTTATCTCTTCGCTGGGCGCTTTGAAAATCAGATCGGTGCAGGAGGGCTCGTTCATTACGTCATACATCAGCAGCCCCGGCTCATCCTTCATGCAATCCACCACCGCCCGGGCAAAGGCTTCGCCACGGGGCAGAAAATCGCTTTCCAGGATGGCGGCGTCCATGCCGTTGCCGTTGAAAAGGATGGGTACCAGGGAAAAGCCCTGGCTATGGCACAGTCGGGTGAAATGCACCAGCCGGTCCAGATAAGGCTGGCCTTCATTTTCCCAGGCTTTGTAGCTCAGCCACAGGCGGACGCTGTTGAGGCCCACCCGCTTGGCATACCCCAGATCCCGCAGGGCAGTTTCATCATCCTTAATGCCATAGTTAACGCCTTTGATAAAAGAATAATCGGCTAAAGGCTTCATGTGATCCATCCTTTCAGTGATATGTTTGATGTCTGGTGGAATTATGATAGCATGGAGATACCAGGGCTGTCAATGACACAATCCGCAGCAATTAACAGAAAAACGGCATTGCCGCAGGGATTGCCAGAAGAAAATGAAAATGCTATAATCAAGGGCAGCTGTGATGAAGGGAGGAATGAGCATGCGGGTGTATTTTGCGCCGCTGGAAGGGGTGACCGACGCCATTTTCCGGCGGGTATTTGCCGAAACTTTCGGCGGTATGGATAAGTATTTCCTCCCCTTTGTCAGCCCTTCCGCTTCTCAATCCTATACCCTGCGGGAAGAATATGACTTTTCTCCTGCTCAGAACCGGGGATTGTTTGCGGTGCCTCAGATCCTGGCGAAAAATGCGGAATATTTTCTGGGCGCAGCCCGTGCCTTTCGAGATATGGGGTATACGGAAGTGAATCTCAATTTGGGCTGTCCCTCCGGAACCGTGACGGGTAAGGGCAAGGGATCGGCCATGCTGCGGGATGGGGAAGCTCTGCGCCGGTTTCTGGATGCTGTTTATGCCGACGCCCCTCTTCCCATTTCCATCAAGACCCGTATCGGTTATGATGATCCTTTGGAATGGGAGGCACTTTTGCCCATCTTTGCTGATTATCCTATTCATGAACTGATCATCCATTCCCGCACCCGCAATCAGCTATACCGGGGCACACCCTGCCACGCCGCTTTCGGCCGGGCATTGCAGATACTGCATTGCCCCTTGATTTATAACGGGGATCTTTTTGATGTGGATGATCTGCGCCGCATTGAAGAAAACTATCCCGATGCGTCAGGGATGATGCTGGGCAGGGGCGTGCTGGCCAATCCGGCGCTGGTGCGGGCCTGGCGGGGCGGGGAAGCACTGCAAATGGCGGATCTGACTTATTTTCACGATCAGTTGCTGCGGGCATATCTCACTCGCTGGCCGGAAAGCGCGGCAGTGGGAAAAATGCATGTTTTCCTGCGGTATTTCTGCCATTGCCTGGAGTATTCTGCCAGGGCATTCAGGGATGCTATGAAAGCCAACAGCCTGGAGGCGTATCAGGATGGGGCGGCGGCCCTATTTGCTCAGGCTGTATTGAAAACGCATCCTGCTCATCCTAAGGATGAATGAGATGGAAGCAGGACGAGTCAGGGGCCTGCGCGGCCCCTGAACCCTGCGCCAGAGGAGTTCCTCCTCTGGACTCCGCCTTGCGAAAGTACAATCGCATAAAGCACAGGCTCTTCCGCACGAAGCGCAGGGATACGAAGAGAAAAAC
>SVGR01000098.1 GCA_015056265.1 Clostridiales bacterium | reverse complement strand
ATGGCAAGGGCGAAAAGATCGTCGTCTTCAAGTACAAGAGCAAGAAGAATTATCGCCGCAAGGCTGGCCATCGTCAGCCCTTCACCCAGGTGGAAATCACCGGCGTGAACGCGTAAGCGAATTTCCATGATCCGCGCAAAGATCATTCAGGCTGGGGAGCAAATCCTGGGCTTTGAATGCAAGGGCCACGCAGGGTATGCCGAAGAAGGATCCGATATCATCTGCGCCGCCGTTTCCATCCTGACCACCACCTGTGCCAATGCACTGGAAAGCGTGGCTGGGGTCGGGGCGAATGCGAAAGTGGATGAAGGGTATATGCAGGTGCTGATTGAAAAAGATCAGGCCAATCATGATACTCAGGTGATCTTCCGCACCGTGCTTCAGGGCCTGCGGGATCTTGAAGAAGCCTATCCCGAATATCTTCAGCTCAAAGAAAATTGAAATTGGAGGAAGCAAGCAATGTTGAAGCTTAATCTTCAGCTTTTCGCCCATAAAAAAGGTATGGGTTCCACCCGTAACGGCCGCGACAGCGAAAGCAAGCGTCTTGGCCCGAAGCGTGCCGATGGTCAGTTCGTTCTGGCCGGCAACATCCTGGTTCGTCAGCGTGGCACCAAAGTGCATCCCGGCCTGAACGTGGGCATCGGCAAGGACGATACCCTGTTCGCCAAGGTTGACGGCATCATGCGTTTCGAACGCAAGGGCAAGTTTGATAAGCAGGTGAGCGTGCATCCCGTCGCCACCGAAACTGCCGCCCAGTAAGCAAGGCAAATGAAGGGCTGCCCGCTATCGATTGAATAGCGGCGGCCCTTTTGCTATTTTTTTCTGAGGAGTTCTTATGCAGCATCTGGAAACAGACCGGCTGAGCCTTCGGCCCTTTGAGGAAAAGGATTATCCTCTGATTCTGAAGATTTCTTCCGATCCTGAAACGGTAAAATACCTCTATTTCTGGGGCCATCCGGGGACGACCCCGGAATCGGACGCCCATCGCTTTCTTTCCCACGCCCTGAAGGAATGGGCCCGCACGCCCATCCAGATGCGGGAATATTGCCTCGTTCTTAAGGAAACGGGGGAAACCATCGGGGATGGCAGCGTGGAATATGTGGGAAAGGACGGAAAAACGGCGGAAATTGGCTGGATTCTTCTGCCTCAATACCGGGGCAAGGGCTATGTCACCGAAATGGGGAAGGAGCTTTTGCGCTTCGCCTTTCAGGAAATGGGTGTGGAAAAAGTGATCGCCCATTGCGATGAGCGGAACATGCCCTCCCAGCGGGTAATGCTGCGGCTGGGCATGGAAAAAAGCGAACTGACCTATGGGGTACGCCCCGCCAAGGAAGAGAACGGGGTGCCCGGGGACGAATTAACTTACGCCATCACCAGGGAACAGTATCGGCATATGCTGAAGGCCTGGGAGATGCAGACGCTTCCCTGCGTGTTTAGCGGCTTTAAGGATCTGCCCGATCTGACGGATGGGGAAATCCGCCTGATCTGCCATACCAAGACCCCCGCCGATCCGGTGAAAAAGTATGTGCCTGCTTATCATTTTTACATCGCGCTGGGCAGTGAAGTCATCGGGAAGATCGATCTGCGCATTGGTTATACGCCCGGCTTGTATGTGGGGGGCAATATCGGCTACACCGTGGACGAAAAATACCGGGGCAGAGGTTTTGCAGGCAAGGCCTGCCGGTTGCTGCTTCCCGTCATGCGATATCATCAGATGAAAATCGCCCTGATCACCAATGATGTGCGCAATACCGCCTCCCGCCGGGTATGCGAAAAGCTGGGGCTGGCCCATTGGGGCCAGATGAAAGTGCCCTATGACAATGATATGTATTCCCGGGGCATTTACCGGGTGAATATTTACGCCATGGAGGATAAATAACCATGGGCTATATCATGAATCTTCGGAAATACGTGGGGCATCAGCGGCTGCTGATGGTGGGCGCCGGGGTATTTATTTATCAGGATGGGCAATTGCTTTTGCAAAGGCGAAAGGATAACGGGCTGTGGGGGGATCACGGCGGATCGGTGGAGCTGAGCGAAAAGGTGGAGGATGCTGCCCGCCGGGAACTGAAAGAGGAAACGGGGCTTACGGCCCTTTCGCTGGAGCTGATGAATACCTTTTCCGGCCCGGAATTTGATTATACCTATCCCAACGGCGATCAGGTATCCATGGTGATCTTTTCCTTCCTATGCCGCGATTTTGAGGGCAATGTGGCCCTGCAGCAGGAAGAAGTGACGGAACTGAAATGGTTCAGCCTGGATGAATTGCCAGGGGACGAGGAGATTTCTCCCATGACATTACCGCAATTGAAAGCCTGCCTGGCATGGCTGAAAAAGGAGAGAGAAAAATGATTGCAATCGTGTACGAATCCCATGCGGGGCACACCCGTGACTATGCTGTTATGCTGGGAGAAAAGCTGGAATTGCCCGTTTTTTCCCTGCGGGATGCAAAAAAATGCCTGCCTAAAGGGCAGGAGATCATCTTTATGGGCTGGATGATGGCCGGTGTTCTGAAGGGGTGGAAGAAGGCAAAGCACCGGTATCTGCCAAAGGCCGTCTGTGCTGTGGGCATGGGCACCCCTGAAAGAGAGGCTGCCTTTACCATTGCAAAGAAAAACGGCGCCTTGGGACTGCCGATTTTCATGATCCGGGGCGGGCTGGATATGGCGAAGCTTCGGCCTGTTTATCGGATGATGATGGAAAGGCTGATTTCCTTCCTGGAAAAGAAGAAGGATCGTCCCGCCGACATGCAGGGGCTGATTGACGTGGCCAGAAGCAAAAAGGATTTGCCGATTGAGGCGGCGGCGCTTGCCCCTATAATCAAATGGTATGAAGCATGCGAACGCTGATTTTTGACGGCTCCCCGAGAAGAAAAGGGGATACGGCAGCGCTGATTGCCGCATTTGCGGAGAATCTTTCTGGGGAATATACCGTCATCCGGGCGTATGAATGCCGGCATATTTCCCCCTGCATCGATTGCCGGGGCTGCTGGAAACATCCCGGCTGCGTGATTCGGGATGGCATGCAGGAGGTATACGGGCTGATTGCGGAAAGCGATTGCATCGTGATTGCATCGCCCATCTATTATTCCGGTCTGACCGGGCCGCTGCTTTCCCTGCTCAGCCGGCTTCAGGCTGTATACTGTGCCAAGCGGTTTCAGGGCGTTTCCTTGATTGAAAAGCCCAAAACCGGCGTCATTTTGCTGGCCGGCGGCGGGAACGGGGGGCCTGATCCGGCTGTACAGACGGCGAAAATGCTGTTGGCGGCTATGAACGCGCAGGGGATACTGCCCCCCATTATGAGCCTGAATACCGACCAGATCCCGGCAAAAGGGGATGCATCGGCTCTTTTGGCTGCCCGAGAAGCCGGCAGATTATTATCCAAAGAATAAAGAGGAAACAGAGAATGATTGGCACGCTGATTAATGTGGCGGCAGTGATTGTGGGATCCTTTATCGGGCTGCTTATGCGCAAGGGCATTCCCCAGCGCATGCAGGATACCCTGATGCAGGGAATGGGCCTGTGCGTGATGCTTATCGGCATCCAGGGGGCGCTGAAAACGGAAAATGTGATGCTGGTGATTCTGGCAATCGTGATCGGAGGCGTCATCGGCGTGCTTTTGCAGATTGAAAAACGGCTGGACCGGCTGGGAGAAAGGCTGCAGAAGCACTTTTCCAGGGCCGGGGATGATCATTTTGGCAAGGGTTTTGTCACGGCGTCCCTGATGTACTGCGTGGGGGCCATGGCCATCGTGGGTTCCCTGGATTCCGGATTGCGCGGGGATCATAGCACCTTGATTGCCAAATCCATCCTGGACGGGGTGAACAGCATCATCCTGGCCAGCGCCATGGGCCCGGGGGTAATGCTCTCCGCCCTGGCAGTGCTGATCTATCAGGGAAGCATTGCCCTTCTCGCCCAGGTGGTGGAGCCGCTGCTCACCGCCCGGGCGGTAACGGAAATGAGCGCTGTGGGGGGCCTTTTGATCGTGGGCATCGGCCTGAATATGATCCGTAAGGAGCATATCCCGGTGGGGGATATGCTGCCCGCCATCCTGACGCCTCTGTTCCTGATTTATATTTTGTGATATGATGATTCTGATTGAAAAGCAAAAGCGTCGCCTGACCGTTACGGACGGCCAAGGGGAAATTATCTTTTCCTGTGTCATTGCCTTGGGGAGCCATCCCTTTGGTCCCAAGGAAAAAGAGGGAGACGGCAGGACCCCGGAAGGCCGATATTTCATCTGCCTGAAAAAGCAAGGCAAATACGGCCCCTCCCTGGGGATCAGCTATCCTAATGAAGCAGATGCTATCAGAATGCATGCCCATGAGGAACTGATCCACTGTATCAGGGAGCGGACCCGGCTTGGCCAGCGTCCTCCCTGGGGCAGTTCCTTGGGAGGAGAAATCTATATCCATGGGGGCGGGACGGATACTGACTGGACGGCAGGGTGCATCGCCCTGACCGGCCCGGATGCAGAGAGGCTGTATGCCCTTATTTCCCTGGGAGACGGGGTGGAAATCCGGCCCTGACCAGGCAAAAATTATCGGGAGGAAAGAAGCATGAAATGGATGATTGCATCGGATCTGCATGGCTCCGCTCATTTTTGCCGTGAGCTGCTCGAGGCGTATCGCAGGGAAAGGGCAGATCGGCTGATCTTGCTGGGGGATGTTCTCTATCACGGCCCCCGAAATGATCTGCCCCTGGAATACAATCCCAAGGCAGTGATTGAACTGCTCAATCCGCTTTCTGACAGCATCCTGTGCGTTCGGGGAAATTGCGATTCGGAAGTGGATCAGATGGTGCTTTCTTTCCCCATCATGGCGGATTATGCGCTGCTGCCCCTGGAAAAACGGCTGATATTTATCACCCATGGGCATAAATACCATGCGGACGCCCTGCCGCCCTTGCACAAGGGGGATATTTTGCTCCACGGCCATACGCATGTGCCCGTCTGCCGGCGGCATGGGGGTATTGTGTATATGAATCCCGGTTCGGCGGCCATTCCCAAAGAGGGCTCTTCACCGGGATATATGATCCTGGAAAATGGTCTTTTCACTTGGAAGACGATGGAGGGCAAGGCTTTCATGGTTTATGACGAAAACGAGGAGACACAGGCATGAAGATATTGAATGATATGGTGTATGCGCCGGGATGCGCCCTGGATGTTTATCTGCCGGAAGGGGAGGCACGGGCTGCTTTTATCTATTTCCACGGGGGCGGGCTGGAGGCAGGGGATAAAAATGACGCCCTGCATTTTGCCGATTATCTGACGGAAAAGGGCATCGCCGTGATCAGCCCCAATTACCGGATGTATCCGGAGGCCCGCTATCCCGATTTTATCGAGGATGCCGCTTGTGCCGTCAGGTGGACCTATGATCATCTGGCTGCGTATGGTGTCAGCGGCGGCATTTTCATCGGCGGCAGCTCCGCCGGCGGGTATCTTTCCATGATGCTGTGTTTTGACAGCCGATATTTTGCCCATTGCGGATTGGATCCCATGATGATTTCCGGCTATGTCCATGATGCCGGTCAGCCTACCTGTCATTTCAATGTGCTCAGGGAGCGGGGGATTGATACCCGCCGGGTGATCGTGGACGAAAGCTGCGCTCTGTATCACATCGGCACGCAGCCGGATTATCCCCCCATGCTGTTCATCGTATCCGATCATGATATGGAAAACCGCTATGAGCAGACCGTGCTCACTTTATCTACCCTGCGGCACTTCGGCCACGAGGGGAAAACCCGGCTGAAAGTGATGCACGGGGGGCATTGCCATTATGTGGGCAGGCCTGGGGATGGGGCGCCCTCCCCCCTGGGCGTTATGGCCGGGGAGTTTATCCTGTCCCAGCTGCAGCCAAAGGGAAAATAACCCCTTGCGCGCCGGGGAAAAATCGGCGATAATAGCAGCATGGAGGTGCGCTCATGTATCAGGCATTGTATCGGGTATGGCGGCCCAAAACCTTTTCGGATATGGTGGGCCAGGAGGCCATCGTGCGCACGCTGCGCAATCAGGTGACGAGCGGCCGGGTGGCTCACGCCTATCTTTTCTGCGGCAGCCGGGGCACCGGCAAAACCAGCGCTGCACGTATTCTCACCCGGGCTATCAACTGCGAAAATCATCAGGGGGGGGATCCCTGCGGGAAATGCAATTGCTGCCGCACCATCGAGAGCGGGGCCTCCTTTGACGTATACGAAATGGACGCTGCCAGCAACAGTCGGGTGGAAGAAATCCGGGAATTGCTGGAAAAGGTGGATTACCCGCCCCAGTTCAGCAAATATAAAGTTTATATCATTGACGAAGTGCATATGCTTTCCAATGCTGCCTTCAACGCACTGCTGAAAACGCTAGAGGAGCCGCCGGAATACATGGTGTTTATTCTGGCTACCACCGAGCCGCAGAAGCTGCCCGCCACCATTCTTTCCCGGTGTCAGCGGTACGATTTCGGCCGGTATTCGGAGGCACAGATTGCCGGGCATCTGGAAAAGGTGGTGCATGCTCAAGGGGCCCAGGCGGATCAGGAGGCCCTCTCTCTCATCGCCCAGGCGGCGGAGGGGGGCATGCGTGACGCCCTGTCCATTCTGGATATGTGTCTGGGAGAGGGAAAGGTGACGGAAGAAGGGGTGCGCGCCGCCCTGGGCGCCGCCGATAAGGGCTTTCTTTTTGCCTTTACACAGGCCCTGGCTGATAGACAGGAGGGCGAAGCCCTAAAAATGGTGGATGATCTGATGCGCTCCGGCAAGGATGTGCAGGTATTTCTGAAGGATTTTTCTGCGCATCTCAGGCTTTTGATGGCGGTGCGGCTGTGCGGCGCTGAGGGCAATTGGCTGGGTCTTTCACAGGATAATGCCCGGCGCTATGCCGAACAGGCAGAGCTTTTCAGTCAGGAGCGATTGCTGCGTCTGCTGGAAATGTGCATGCGGGGAGAAGCGGATACCCGCTGGGCGGCCTCTGCCCGGTCGGTTCTGGAGATTTTTGCGCTTCGTGCCTGCGACCAGCCGGAAAGCCGGGATGTGGACGCGCTGCTGGAAAGAATCGGCGAATTGGAAATGCGCATCCGTGATCTGGAGAAGAACGGGGTACGGGCCGCTGCGCCGCAGCCATCCGCCGTCCCTGCGTCGGTTCCCCGCAGCCCCATCCGGATGGAGGCGCCGGTAGTGGAAACACCCGTGGCCCAGGGCAACAAGCTCCCCAAGGATGTATGGAATGATATGCTGAAATTCCTCAAGCGCAATGAGCCGGGGCTGTTTGGGCCCCTGTCTCAAGGCAAATACGGGGGATATCAGGAGGGTACCTATAAGGCGCTGTTCGGGGAGGAAGCGGATATCTTCCGGGTGATGCTGTCTGCTCCGGAGCGCAAACAGAAGATTGAAAACGCCCTGAACCAATGCGGCGCGGTAAATGCCCGGTTTGAGGCCTGCCCCAGGGAAATTCTGGTGGATCCGGAGCAGCAAAAACAGGATGAAAAAAACGTATCCGGGCTGATTGATATGTTCGGCCGGGATAAGGTGCAGATTGATGATTGAACTGATTAATAGGGGAGAGCGCCTGGCGCTGCTTCCCTTTTATCAAAATACAGATAATGCGCTGCTGCTTTCCGGGCTGCAGGGGCATCTTGGCCGCACTTTTTTATCGAAGGAAAGAAAATCGGCCCTGCTGATGGTACAAGGATTTGTTTTTCTTTCGGGGGAAGAGGATGCTGTCTTTTTCCGGGAGGCCATGGCTGCCTGCGATCCCGGGGGGTTTCTCACCTTTTCAGGAAGCAACCCGTGGTTGGCCATTGCGGCAGATTGGGGAGCAAGAATTGAAATGATCCGCTATGCCCTGGATACTCCCGTCGCATTCGATGAGGAAAAACTGCAGGGATTGGCCGCTGCGCCGGAGGGCTTTGAAATCAGAGCGGCAGATGAGGCGCTGTATCTGGCCTGCCGGAAGACGCCTTGGTGCTGCGATGCCGTATCGGCATTTCCTGATTACGCCGCCTTTTCCCGGAACGGATACGCCGTGATGGCCCTGAAAAACGGAGAAATTGCAGCGGCCTGCGGGGTATACGCCCCTGCCGATGGGCAATGGGAGGTGGAAATTGATACCCATCCTGCCTTCCGCAGGCATGGTCTGGCAGCGGCCTGCGGGGCGAAATTCCTTCTGCATTGCATCCGAATGGAAAAGGTTCCTCATTGGGATGCCATGACCCCCGTAAGCCTGTCCCTTGCGGAGAAACTGGGATTCCAAAATCCCCGGCCGTATCGGGTGGTCTGCCGGGAAGGGGAGGAATCCATTGGGTATTTCGCTGAATGAAAGTGAAATTTTCGGGAAAATATCAAAAAATGCGTCGAAAGTATTTACAAATTGTTACGATATGTTATACTGAAGGATGCGGAAGACTTTTTTGCTCATGGAAAGGAGCTGCCTATGAACGGTAATCGCGGTCAGTATACATCGGCGCCTTTGAACAATATGAAAAACAGGCAGCGGCAGGCTGCCCGGCCTCAGGGGGACGCCCACCAGCCCTCCCAGCAGCGTTTTGGGTGGCTGGCGCTGGTTTTATCATTGGTGCTGCCCATTTTGTTTTTACTGGCGCTGCTCATCCCCTCCAGCGTGCTCCGGTGGATTTTCCTGGCTGGGGTAGGGGCGGCGGTGGCGGCCATGTGGCTGATGAACGCCTTTGTGCGCAATGCCCGCAGTACCCTTACCTTGGTGTATCTGGCCCTGGCGGTGGTGATCGGTC
>SVGR01000097.1 GCA_015056265.1 Clostridiales bacterium | reverse complement strand
TGCCGCCGCCAATGGCAAGACCTATAAGTACTATCAGCCCGCCAACGGCGACGCTGCCACCGATGATGACCGCTATGACGCCATGAAGGCCGCCTGCGAAGCTGGCGCCAAGGTTGTTGTGTGTGCTGGCTTCATGCAGGGCACCGCTCTGGCTCAGGCCGCTGCTGAATTCCCCGAAGTGAAGTTCGTGTTCATCGATGGTTGGGCTTTCGACGGCCTGAACAACATCGCTGGCATCGCTTTCAAGGAAGAACAGTGCGGCTACTTCGCCGGCTATGCCGTTGTTAAGGACGGCTTCACCAAGCTGGGCTTCTCCGGCGGCGGCGGCGGCACCAACCCCGCTTGCGCTCGCTACGGCTACGGCTTCGCCCAGGGCGCTGCCGCTGCTGCTAAGGAACTGGGTGTGGAAGCTGAACTGCGCTACTCCTGGCAGTATGGCGCTTCCTTCTCCGCTTCCCCCGAACTGCAGACCATGATCTCCGGCTGGTATGAAACCGGCACCGAAATCGTGTTCGCCTGCGGCGGTTCCATGTTCTCCTCCATCGCTGCTGCCGCTTCCGCCAACGATGCTTTCGTGGTCGGCGTTGACGTGGACCAGTCCAGCGAATCTGAAACCGTTGTGACCTCCGCTATGAAGGGTCTGTCTGCTGCCACTGAATGGGCCGTTGCCAAGGTATTTGACGGCACCTTCGACGAAATCGGCGGCAAGGCTGTCAGCCTGGGCGTTGCTGAAAACGCTGTGGGTCTGCCCACCGAAACCTGGGGCCTGGAAACCTACACTGTTGCCGAATACGAACAGCTCTTCGCTGACGTGCTGGCCGGTAATGTTGTGATCGACGGTACTGACCTGATGGACAATGCCATCACCACCGTTGAATTCGAAAACCTGACTGTGAAGTACGAATAATTTTCACATCTTCTGCGGGAAGGGCATTTGCCCTTCCCTCTTTTTTTTACGAAAATTTTACGTTTTTATATCAACAGCGTGGGAATATTGCATTTTCATCGTTTCTTGTATATAATACATAAGAAATGGTTTCGTGTATTATACCGCAGAAAGGGGTGTGTGAACGCATGGCTGAATCGCCTTATGTCATTGAAATGCTTCACATTACCAAGGTGTTTCCGGGAATCAAAGCCAATGATGATGTGACCATCCAGCTCAAACGTGGAGAGATCCATGCCCTGCTGGGTGAAAACGGCGCAGGAAAATCCACGCTGATGAGTGTGCTGTTCGGCCTGTATCAGCCTGAAGAAGGCGTGATCAAAAAGGACGGAGTGGAAGTAACCATCAATTCCCCCAATGATGCTACTGCTCTGCATATCGGTATGGTACACCAGCATTTTAAACTGATCGATGTTTATAGCGTGCTGGATAATATCATTTTGGGGGCAGAGGACACCTCCATGGGTTTTCTCAAGAAAAAAGAAGCACGAAAAAAGGTGCAGGCCTTGTCCGATAAATACGGCCTGATGGTGGATTTGAATGCCAAAGTGGAGGATATCACTGTTGGTATGCAGCAACGCGTTGAAATCCTGAAGATGCTGTATCGGGATAACGAGGTGCTGATTTTCGACGAGCCCACTGCCGTGCTTACACCCCAGGAAATTGAAGAATTGATGCATATCATGCGAGGATTGGCTGCTGAGGGCAAATCGATCCTCTTTATTTCCCACAAGCTCAATGAAATCATGGCCGTTTCTGACCGGGTGACCGTTTTGCGCAAAGGACGCTACATTGGCACCGTGGAAACAAAGCAAACTTCAAAAGCCGAGCTTTCCCGTATGATGGTTGGCCGTCCCGTGCAGCTGGTAGTGGAAAAGGAACCTGCCAAGCCTGGAGAAACGGTGATTGAAGTTAGTAATCTGAAAGTGGCATCCAAGCTTTATAAGCGCAATGCCGTGCAGGGTGTTTCTTTTCAGGCACGCGCAGGAGAGATTCTCTGTATTGCCGGGATCGACGGAAACGGCCAGACGGAATTGGTCTATGCCATCACCGGTCTGGAAAAAACCGCTGGCGGCAAAATTACCTTGCTTGGCCGGGATATCACCAATGCTTCCATTCGCGAGCGCAGCCTGCAGGGCATGAGCCATATTCCCGAAGACCGGCATAAGCATGGCTTGATCCTGGATTATACCCTGGAACAGAATTTGGTGCTGCAGCGGTATCAGGAAAAGGAATTCCAGAACCATGGCTTTATCCGTTTTGATAAAGTACGTGAATATGCGCAGCAGCTGATTGATAAATACGATGTTCGTTCCGGCCAGGGCCCCGTAACCGTTGCCCGCAGCATGAGCGGCGGCAACCAGCAAAAGGCAATTATTGCCCGGGAATTTGATCGGGATATGCCTCTGGTGGTGGCGGTGCAGCCCACGCGCGGTCTGGACGTCGGCGCCATTGAAAACATCCACAAGGAGCTGGTTGCCCAGCGCGACGCCGGCAAGGCTGTGCTTCTGGTATCGCTGGAATTGGATGAGGTCATGAATCTTTCCGACCGGATTCTGGTCATGTATGAGGGCCAGATCGTTGGTGAATTTGATCCCAAACAGGTAACTGTGGAAGAACTGGGCCTGTACATGGCTGGCGCCAAACGCCAGGGAGAGGAGGAGATGGCATGAAAACGGGCAAATTTTCATCCCTCTTTCAGAAAGAAACGTATTCTCCTTTGCTTAAAAAAGAAACATACTTGTCCCTGCTGAAAAAGGATGGCACCCGATCAGTGATGGCATCCCTGATTTCTATTTTAATCGGCTTGCTGGCCGGTGCGATCATGATCCTGATTGTGGGTGCCGCTACCGGCACTATCGGCATGAAGGGCGCATGGGACGGCATCCGGATTGTGCTGCTTGGCATCTTTACTACCGGCCGCGATGCGGTGGGATCCCTGACGTTTGGGTTCAATTCCAACGCTATTGGCAATATGCTGTTCAATGCTATGCCGGTCATCCTAACCGGTCTTTCTGTGGCCATTGCGTTTAAGACGGGCCTGTTCAATATAGGTGCTCCCGGCCAGTATCTGGCTGGCACGGCTGCCACTCTGTTTATTGCCCTTTCCATGCCAGTGGAAGGAAGCGAAATGGTGAAATGGTATGCCGCGCAAGGGGTGGAATTCTCTGTCGTTTTCCCGCAATGGGTGGTATGGGTGGCTGCTTTCCTTGGCGGCATGGCTGCCGGCGCAATCTGGGGGGCCATTCCTGGCCTGCTCAAGGCGTTGCTCAATATTAATGAGGTTATCGCCTGCATTATGACCAACTGGATCGCTGCTAACCTGGTTACCTGGGCATTCGAAGTGAGTAATTTGAAAAATGTGGTTGAGGGTACCAAGACCGGCTACATTTACAAAACCACTTTCAACGGCGTCGCCACCCCTAAACTGGGGCTGGACAAGTTGCTGCCCGGCTCTCAGGTGAACGGAGGTATTCTGATTGCCATCGTGCTGGCGATTGTGGTCTTTATCATCATCAGCAAGACCACCTTCGGCTATGAATTAAAGGCTTGCGGATCTAACCGCTACGGTGCCCGCTATGCCGGTATCAAGGATAAGCGAAATATCGTTTTCTCCATGTCAATCGCCGGTTCTCTGGCCGGCGCTGCCGCCGCGCTCTATTGGCTTTCCGGTAATACGGAGTTCTTCTGGTCCACGTATCAGTCGCTGCCTGCAGTTGGTTTCAATGGAATTCCTGTAGCGCTGCTTGCCTCAAATCATCCTATTGGCGTTGTGTTTGCCGGTTTGTTCATGGCTATGCTGGATATTGCCGGGCTTCAATTGACAAAGCTGACAGCATACAATGAATATATTACCGACGTAATTATTGCCGTGATTGTATATCTGGCGGCATTCTCGCTGCTGATCAAAACGCTGCTTAAGGGCCGCAGAAAGAAGATGGAGGCTGTGCCTCAGCCCGTTGTGGATCCTGAAGAAGCCAAAGTTCAGCTTCAGAAAGAAAAGGAGGCGGCAGATCAATGAGTTTTTTGATTCGACAGACCCTGATCTATGCCATTCCCCTGATGATCGTGGCCTTGGCCGGCGTATTTTCTGAGCGCAGCGGTATCATCAACCTGGCACTGGAAGGTATTATGATCTTTGGTGCGTTTATCGGCGTCCTGTTTGTACGTCTGGTGCAACAGTGGGGCTGGTTTGAGGCAGCGTATAAAGCCAAGGATATTCTGGGCTTGCAAAGCTTTGTGCTGCTGGCTATGATTGCGTCCGGCATCCTGGGCGCATTGTTCTCCATGCTGCTTGCCTTTGCCGCCATTAATCTGAAGGCAGATCAGACCATCGGCGGCACCGCCCTGAACCTGCTGGCACCCGCCCTGGTGCTGTTCCTCATCCGTCTGATTGCCAATCAGAATACCCTGCAGATGGCCAAGGGCGATTCTGCCAGCTGGTTTATGCTGAAGGAAAGTATGTTTGGTTACGGTGTGGGCCGCGGCGTTAACAAAACGCCTTCTATGGGTTTTCTTGGGCAGACCTTTGTTAACAAAGTTTTCCCCATTACCTATGTGTGCATCCTCATTTTCGTGGTGTTGGCGATTATTCTGTATAAAACCAAATTCGGTCTGCGGCTGCGCTCCTGCGGTGAAAATCCCCAGGCGGCGGACAGCCTTGGTATCAACGTAAAGCGGATGCGCTATATTGGTGTGGGCATTTCCGGCGCCTTGGCAGGAATGGGCGGCTTTGTGTATGCCATGACTACGGCCAACTGTTCTTCCGACGGTACTGTGGCGGGCTTTGGTTTCCTTGCCCTCGCCGTTATGATTTTCGGCAACTGGAAGCCCCTGAATATCGCCGGTGCGGCGCTGCTTTTTGGTATGTTCAAGTGCATTGCCGCTTCTTACACCAGCCTGGATATTAATGGAGACGGCATTTACATGCTGAAGGATCTGGGTATCAACACAAATTTGTATCGGCTGCTGCCGTATCTGATCACCCTGATCGTGTTGGCATTTACATCCAAATCGTCCCGTGCGCCCAAGGCCGAGGGTGTTCCCTATGATAAGGGAGCCCGCTAATAAAGGAGGTAACCATGAAAAGAAAGATGTCCTTTTTTCTCGCATGTCTGATTGCGCTGATGCTCTATGCAGGGACGGCTTCTGGCGAGGCTACGCCTCTGCTGTATAAAGTGAGCGACGATAAGGGCAATTCTATTTATCTGCTTGGCACTATCCATATTGGCGATAAAGAGATGTATCCTCTTAGCGCCCCGGTCCAGCAGGCATATCGGGAAGCGGATATCCTGGCAGTGGAATTGGATATTGTTGCTTTGACCCTGGATATGGAACAGATGATGGAATATTCCAGCGCCATGATGTATAGCGATGGGGATAGCGCCAAGAATCATTTGTCTGCCGAAACCTATCAGTTGGCATTGGAAACGCTGGGCCTTCCGGCAGTAACCATGAACCAGATGAAGCCGATTTCCTGGCTGACCCTTTTGCAGGAAATGAGCTATCAGCGCATCGGCTATTCCAGCAGTTATGGCGTCGATCAGATGCTGATCAGCCAAGCGTACCAGGATAAGAAAACTGTAATGCCCCTGGAAACCATTGAACTGCAGATGGATGCGCTGATGAGCATGTCTGATGGACTGGTGGATTATCAGCTGCTTCAGATGATTGAGTATCCTGCCGCATCTGACACCTCCTTGAAATTGCTTTCTACTGCTTGGCGGCAAGGCAACGAAGAGATTCTGCGGCTGCTTTTATCTTCTGAGGAACAAAGTGTGCCCAAGGAATTCCGGGAAGAATATGCCGTATATGCAAAGAAACTGTACACAGATCGTGATGCAGGTTTTACAAAGAAAGCCATTGAATTCCTGGAAAACGGCGATAAAGTGCTCTTTGCTGTCGGCGCCGCCCACATCGTGGCGGATGGCGGTATGGTGGATCGGCTGCGCGATGCAGGATACATGGTGGAAGAAATCGGTCATCAATAAAGAAAATAACATGGGGGAGGGGCTGTGTGCTTCCTCCCCGCAAATTTCCAAAGAAATGAGATGAACGGGAATGCTTCTTGATCGTTTGCTGGATTTGCTGGAGAATAAAAACCTGATCATGCCGGAAGACCGCGCCTATACCCAGAATCTGATGCTGGATGCGCTGCGGCAGGATGAGCCGCCCATGGGTGAATTGCAAGGTGAAAATATTGCATTCTGCCTTTCAGAACTGGCCCAATGGGCAGCGAATCATGGCATTATCCCTGATACCGGTGATGAAAAAGACCGTTTTTCTGCCCGCCTGGCCGGAACATTCACCCCTCATCCTGCCCAGGTGAGGAAAACCTTTTATGAATTAAAGTCCAATCAGGGCCATAAGGCTGCTGCCGAGTGGTTTTATCAATTATGCCGGGATGTGGATTATATCCGGGTGGAGCGAATTGCTCAAAACATTCAGTATAGTGCGCCCTCTCCCAGCGGCGAACTGGAAATCACGATCAACCTTTCCAAGCCGGAAAAGGATCCCCGGGATATTGCTGCTGCCAAGAATGCGCCGCAAGCCGGGTACCCCAAGTGCATGCTTTGCCGTGAAAATCCTGGATATGCGGGACGAGTAGGGTTTCCTGCACGTCAGAATCACCGCATCATCCCCATGAATCTGGCCGGGGAAGAATGGTATCTGCAATATTCCCCCTATCTGTATTATAACGAGCATTCCATTGTATTTTCCGGCAAGCATGAGCCCATGCATCTGACCAGAAAGAGCTTTGAACGGCTCTTTGCTTTCACGGATTTCATGCCCCATTATTTCCTGGGCGCCAATGCAGATTTGCCCATTGTGGGTGGCTCAATCCTGAGTCATGATCATTATCAGGGCGGTAATCATGTGTTCCCAATGGATAAGGCGGAAGCATTGTATACCTTCGATGGCCCTGCCGATGCCTGTGTGGTAAATTGGCCCATGACCTGTCTTCGCTTTACATCTGACAGCAAGGAAGAATTGATCGAAATCGGTATGAAGGTGCTTTCTGCCTGGCGGGAATACAGCGATCCTGATTGTGATATTCTCTCCTGCACTGACGCTCCCCACAATACCGTGACGCCCATTGCCCGCCGCCTGCCTGACGGACGGTATCGGCTGCATCTGGTGCTGCGTAATAATCGCACCAATGATGAACATCCTCTGGGCATTTTCCATCCGCATGCACCGCTACATCATATCAAGAAGGAGAATATCGGCCTGATTGAAGTGATGGGGTTGTTTATCCTGCCCGGCCGTCTGAAGAAGGAATTGGCAGAGCTGTCCCTGTATCTTCAGGGGAAGGGAGATATTCCTAGCGGTTCTTCCCATGAAGAATGGGTAAAGCAGATTGCCGAAAAGACCGGGAACGATCTTTCTCCGGAAGCGGCCGATCATGCGCTGCGAATGGCGGTTGCTGATACCTGTTACCAGGTGCTGTGCGATGCAGGCGTATATAAGCTGAACGATCATGGAAAGGCCGGCCTTGATAAATTCCTGGAAACCGTTTTCGGGTGAGCGTTTTATCGATAAGATTGCTTCATTTTCAGACACATCACCGCCTGAAGGCAGTGGTGTGTCTGTTCACATAACGAATACAAATGGCTGAAGAATGACGGGAAGGAATGCAATGGGGAAAATTCTGTGTTCAACCGGTGCGCTGATTGGAAGGCCTAACGGGAGGAATTATCACCTGCTATCGGAGTGTATAGGAATGCTGCAGTGCGACGGATACGAATTGATGTTTTATGATACCTGGTATCCTGAAGCGGATGACTTGATTCAGTATTTGAAGAAAATAAAACTTCCCATTTACGCATGGCACTGCGAAAAGACGATCGGACAAGACATTGCACTGGGAACCGAGGACGCTCTGAAACGTGCCCGGGAACAATTCAGGATCAATTGTGAACTGGCATCAGCACTGCATGTGCCCAAGATGGTCATGCATGTGTGGGATGGTCAGGCGTCTGATCAGAATTTTGATAGGCATCTTGCGGCATTGGAATGGCTGTACGGCATTGCGAAGGGGTATGGGATTAATTTACTTGCCGAAAATGTGGTATGCAGCAAGATGGATCCAATCACCCGGCTGCATCAGATTGCAGATGCTTATCCGGATGCCTCTTTCACCTGGGATACCAAAATGGCTGCATTTCACGGGCAGATGGAGTCCGTAGATAGGCTGATGAATCAACGTTTATGGAAAGAAAAACGCATCCTGCACCTCCATGTCAACGATTATGCCGGCGGATATAAGGACTGGAATCATCTGAAAACCCTGCATATCGGCCAGGGGAGGATTGATTTGGCGGCATTTTTCAGCTTTTTACGCGCGGCTGGATATACAGCGGATTTCACCCTGGAGGGGACGTCATTTGACCGCAATGGAACCATACATTTTGACGAAATAAACAAGGATGTACTATGGATACGGCAACATTGGCTTTAATGAATCGCAGATTATACTGAATTGTGGCAATATTTCGGCTTTTTTATGGGAATACAATTTTTGTGCTTTCCTTTTTGGCTGCCATTTGCTATACTTATAACTTGTAGAGGTGTGCAAAGAAGCGACGAAGAACATGTAGGTGCACACGAAGAAACAAAGTAGAATGGAAGGATCATCATGAACATGTGGAATCCGGCAATTGAAACGATGTCCCGGGATGAAATGGCGGCACTGCAGCTGGAAAGGCTTCAGTGGTCAGTGAAGCACGCTTATGACAACGTGCCCATGTACCGGGAAAAGATGCAGAAGGCAGGGGTGAAACCGGAGGATATCCGTACCCTTTCCGATATTCAATATATCCCCCTGACATCCAAACAGGATCTGAGAGAACAGTATCCCTTTAAGCTGGTGGCAGTGCCTATGAAGGATATCGTGCGTATTCATGCTTCCTCCGGCACTACGGGCCAGCCTATTACCGGTTGCTATACCAAAGAGGATCTGGATATGTGGTCTGAATGCCTGGCCCG
>SVGR01000096.1 GCA_015056265.1 Clostridiales bacterium | reverse complement strand
TGGCTTACGGTGAGGTTTTCATTATTGCAGATATACTCCACAACGGCGGGATCCATGCTGCCGGAGCGGGTGCCCATCAGCACGCCTTCCAGGGGGGTGATGCCCATGGAGGTATCCACGCACTTGCCCCATTCAACGGCAGCCAAGGAGGAGCCGTTGCCCAGATGGGCGGTGATAATGCGCAGATCTTCGGGCTTCTTGCCCAGGAATTCGGCGGTGCGCTTGCTCACATAGCGGTGAGAAGTACCATGGAAGCCGTAGCGGCGCACATGCAGCTTTTCATAATATTCATAGGGCACGCCGTACATATAGGCCTTGGGAGGCATGGTCTGATGGAAGGCGGTATCGAATACAGCCACCATGGGAGTGCTGGGCATCACTTCCTGACAGGCCTTGATACCCATCAGGTTGGCGGGATTATGCAGGGGGCCCAGGGGAATGTTTTCTTCGATGGCGGCGATGACTTCGTCATTGATAATCATGGATTCGGAGAATTTGCTGCCGCCATGGAGCACGCGGTGGCCCACAGCGCTGATTTCATCCATGCTCTTTACGGCGCCCTTTTCGGGATCGGTGAGAGCGGCGAGCATCATCTTGCAGCCCTGCACGTGATCAGTGATCTTGCCTTCAGCCCAATCCACAATCTTTTCACCGTTTACCTTGCATTCGTGATGGCCGTTTTCCGCCATGCCGATGCGCTCCACCAGGCCCTTGGCCAGGGTGGCTTCATTATCCATATCGATCAGCTGATACTTAAGAGAAGAGGAACCAGCGTTTACAATCAGAATCTTCATACCGAAAATACCTTCTTCTTTCATATTTCGTGTAGATACACGCATCTTCTTTATTATACAGGAAAGCTAATTATTTGGCAAGGCAAAACGAATGATTCTTTTTCCATATTTTTTTCAAAAAGTATTGACAATTCTTTTCGAATCCTTTATAATGCTCGTGTTGTAAGCAGAAGCTGCCCGCTTCTCTCCGATGCGAATCATGTTTTGCACGGGCTGTGGCATTCTATTTGAGTGTGTAATTGGCGGGTAGTTTCACCCGCCAATTTTTTATTGGTCAACTGATTAGGAGGTGCGTCGACATAGCCACTGAACTGCTCATCAATGAAGAAATCCGTGACCGAGAGGTGCGCGTCATCGGCGAAGACGGAGCGCAGCTGGGGATCATGCCCACCCGCAAGGCGCTGGAGCTGGCGGAAGAGGCGGAACTGGATCTGGTCAAGATCGCTCCCAATGCTCAGCCCCCTGTCTGCAAGCTGATGGACTACGACAAGCATCGCTTTGAGCAATCCAAGCGTGAGCGCGAAATGCGCAAGAATCAAAAGGTAATTTCGCTCAAGGAAGTACAGCTGTCCGCCACCATCGAAGAAAACGACGTGGCCATCAAAGCCAAGAATGCTATCCGCTTTTTGCAGGACGGCGATAAGGTAAAGGTGTCCATCCGCTTCCGCGGCCGCCAGATTGCCCATTCCGATATCGGGATGCGGGTGATGCAGGATTTCATTGAGCGCACCAAGGATGTGTGCACCGTCGAACGCCGTCCCCTCATCGAAGGGCGCAATATGATCATGATCCTTGCACCCAAGACGGAAAAAGCCAGCAAAGCTGAAAAGGCTGCCAAGCAGCCCAAGGCCGAACAGGCATAATCCACTACTTTCCGGAAGGAGGAACTATCCATGCCCAAGCAAAAGACCCATCGCGGCGCCGCGAAGCGCTTTTCCCTGACCAAGACGGGCAAGGTCAAGCACAAGAAGATGAATGTGAACCACATTCTTAACAAAAAGACCACCAAGCGCATCCGTCATCTGCGTGCGGGCGGCACTCTGCAGAACAATGCCGAAGCCGCTACCATCCGCTCCCTGATTCCCTACAAATAAGCCCATTGCCCGTTGAAGGAGGAACATAAACATGGCACGCATTAAGAGGGCCGTCAATGCCCATAAGAAACGCCGCAAGGTATTTAAGCTGGCCAAAGGTTACTGGGGCTCCAAGTCCAAGCAGTACCGCACTGCCAGCGAACAGGTGCGCCGCTCCCTGCGCTACGCTTACACTGGCCGTAAGCTGCGCAAGCGGGATTTCCGCCGCCTGTGGATCACCCGTATCAACGCCGCCTGCCGCCTGAACGGCATGAGCTATTCTTGCTTCATCAATGGCTTGAAGAAGAAGAACATCGAAGTCAACCGCAAGATGCTGGCTGATCTGGCCGTCAATGACGCCGCCGCTTTCGCCCAGCTGGTTGCCATCGCCAAGGAAGCCTGATGTTTCCAAAAACGCCTGTGATCCGTCATGGGCGTTTTTTTATTATTGTTTCCTCCCTATTTCCCCGGAAAAAATCGGATGATCTTCCCTATTCCCGGACGGCGATAACGTATATAATTGATTTGTTCATAAAACGTTATCAATAATTGAAAGGAGACGTAAACATGAAAAAATTCATCGTATTGCTGCTGACGCTGATGATGATCGCCTTGTGTGCCGCACCCACCCTGGCGGAAGATCCCGCTGACCCACCGCTTCTTCTGGAGGGCAAAAATGTTTCCTTCCTTGGGGACAGCATCACTACCTTTGCAGGATACTCCAACAATCCCGATTACAACGCCAAAATGAAGGATAACTACGTCTACTATTTCGGCACTAACTATATCACCGACGTCAATGACACCTGGTGGATGCAGGTGGTCAACAAAACCGGCGCCGAACTGCTGGTGAACAATTCCTGGTCCGGCGATCAGGTGGTGCAAAAAGGGGTGCTCCGGGCCAAACTGCTGCATAATAACGAAGGAACGCCCCCCGATATCATCGTGATCTACCTTGGCATCAACGATTGCACCTGGGGTATTGATTTGAAGCGCTTTCAATATGGCTATCAACGAATGATAAAAAATGCCCAGGCCGCCTATCCGGATGCAGATATTTTCCTGTGCACCCTTCTCTATACCCCCGCCATGAATGCAGGCCAGTCCCCCGATACTGTCACAGATTATAACGCCGTCATTGTAAAAAGCGCAGAGGAACTGGGCTGCACTGTCATCGATCTGTATAACGACAGCGGCATCACCCCGAAAAACTACAGCCAGTATATGGGTGATCGGGTGCTGCATCCCAATAAAAAAGGCATGACGCTGATCGGCGATTGCGTCATCCATACCCTTTCGGAGTATTATCAAAAGTAATAATAGAATAAAAAAAGAGGCTGCCCGGCAGTCTCTTTTTTTATTACTTACATTGATTGCTTACAACCGCCGCTTTTCGCCGGCCTGCTCCAGGAATTTGGCGATCAGCTCCGTCAGGATCTTATGACCCTCGGTGTTGGGATGCAGCCCATCGGGTACATACTGGTTGCGCACGCCCTCCAGCTCCGGCTGCATGCCGCTCATGGCATACAAATCCAGCACCGGCAGGGAATAATACTCCGCCACCTTCCGGGTCATCTGCACAAAATCATCCAGAATATGCCCGTCGAACCGGGGCTGACGTTCTCCCCAGCGGTGCAGAGGGGTGAGAATGACGATCAGAGAACGGGGATAGCGCTCCAGCAGCCGCTGATACAGCACATGCAGTCCACCGCAATAGGTATCTACCGTCCGGTCTTCAAAAGTGCCGAATGGGGCGTCGCCGTGGCCGTAATCGTTGGTGCCGCCAAAGACAACCACCACATCCGCATCCTCATCCATTTCCAGGGATCGCATGCAGAAATCCAGATCAAAGGTAGAGGGAGGGTTGGCGGGCACCTGCTGCCGGGCGATGCGAGTGCCGCTGATGCCATAATTACGGCAGATGGCCCCGTATTTTTCCCCGATCTGGGTACAGAAACAATCCTGCACGGTGGTGCCTACGCCTTCGGTGATGCTGTCGCCCAAGAAGTTAATTTTCGCGCCTTTCAAAATCATTGGTTTTTCCTTCTTTCATCGTATGCATTCTATCTGTTTTCAATGGGGATGGGCTCTGAACTATGATCTATTATACTCCATATTTCCGTTCAGCGCAAACCCAAACCCGATAAAATTATCCGGAAATTTCGGATGATTTTACCACCCCAACCATTGAAGCAGCCATTGTACCAGGGGGAAATACAAGCGGTATTCCTCCTCCCCGGCCGCTTTGCCCAGCAGCGCCGGCCCATCCCGGTACAGAATGCCCCACCAATTGGGGCCCTCGCCCCCGCCCACAGTGATATAGAGCGTATCCCTCATCGGCATGCCCTCCGGTGCCCAGGGACGGATCTGCACCTGACAGGAGGCAACGGCATTGGCGGCATCGCATATCGCATCCCAATGCGCCGCCAGCCGTTCCGCATCCTCCGGAAGCAACGGCAGCACCGCATCCCGCACCCGTATCTTTTCCATTTGTGCGTCGGCAGAATCATCCCTGCTCACCACCCGGATATACATGCCATCTCCCCGGCCAGCGGCGGTAAAAACTATCATGCATATAAGCGCAATTGCTACAATCTTGCCCATGACATCCTCCTTCACTCTTAGCATGGGCAATTACCAATCATTTCATGCGTTCGCATTACAATTGCAAATAAACCCCATTGAATGGCATATTTTTCATCTTTCTGTAACACATTTTTAATATTCTCCAAGAAAGAAAATGCTATAATAAATATGTATTTTTAATCTCAGGATGTTTCCTCGCAATCCATGCCGGGGGGGCTACAGTCCTCCGCGGTTTTCCGTGCGCATCCCTTTTCCCCACCCGGTGTAAACAGCCCGGCGCTGTTGCATAAATCAATCCTGAAAAGGAAAGGAAGGAAAAGACCATGAAACTCTCTCGTAAATGGCTGGTTGTGGCTGCTCTGGTAATCAGCGTTGCTATGGCCACCACCGGTACCTTGGCTTATCTGACCGACACTGACAGTGACGTCAATGTCATGACCCTGGGCAATGTGGATATCGAACAACATGAGCAGCAGCGTACTGCTGACAAAACCGGTCTGGAAACCTACACCGACGGGCCTCTGTATCCCGCCTATCTGGTTAACGGAATCTTTGAAGGCAAATACCAGACCACCGTGGAAGATCGGGACGATAACTATAAGTTCTTCAATGAAGAATATATTGTTGGCGCCAAGGATAAGATTGTAACGGTAGAAAACGTGGGCGCATCTGACGCCTATGTGCGCACCTGGTTCGCTTTTGAAGCCCCCATGGATAAGGTGCATATCCTGCGCAATGATTACTCCAATCAGGCGGCCGGCCATCAGGGCAATGATGACTGGACCTGGGAATGGATTGGCGGCGCAGATCGGAAGCATACCGTGAACATCGGCGGTACGAATTATGTGGTGGCAGTGGCTACCTCCGTCAAGGCTCTCCAGCCCGGCGAAACCACCGTTCCTTCCCTGCTGCAGGTGGCCCTGGATGCCAGCGCCAACAATGCTGATATGGAAGCCTTCGGCGGCACTTACGAAATTCTCGCTTTCACGCAGGCTGTGCAGACCGTGAATATGCCTGATGATCCCGCCAAGGCCCTGGCGGCTGCCTTTGGCGAAGTGAAGGAAGAAAACCATCCATGGGTTGAAGGCGCTGTGATGGTTCGTGTGTCCAATCAGGCTGAACTGAACAGTGCTATCCAGGATGGCGCTGTTATCCTGCTGGATAAGGGTGAATACACCATCCCCTCCTCTGTTGCCGGAAAGACCGTTACCTTCATGGGCGCTGGCAGCGATGTGGTGATCGATTGCACCAAGGCCCAGGGCCTGCATGGAGCTGAAATTCATTTTGAAAACCTGACCATTCAGGGAATCGACGAGAATTACATTGGCCTTCAGCATACCAAAAAGGTGACCTACACCAATTGCGTCATCAACAAGAGCATGAATCTTTATGCCGATGATGTGATTTTCACCGATTGCACCTTCAATCTGGAAACCCGCTATATCTGGACCTACGGTGCGGATAACGTGATATTTGACAACTGCGTATTCGACAATCAGGACAGCCGGGCCATTCTGGTTTACCAGGAAAATAATGCGGAAACCTGCTACGTAACAGTAATGAACTGCACCTTCAAGGCGGCAAAGAAGGGCTATACCGGCTCTGGCGATTGGACTGCTGCCGTGGAAATCGATACTTCCCTGGCTCCTGCTGAAGTGACGATTCTCAATTCCACTGCCGATGCCAACTACAGCGGCCTGTATCGGATCAAGAATGGCTCCTGCGATGTGACCGTGGATAGCGCTGTGAGGGCCGAAACCAACGCCGAACTGAAGGATGCTGTTGCCAACAATGATAATGTGACTGTTGTGCTGAACAATGGCAAGTATGAAGCAAATTTTGCCATTGATGGCGGCAAAAACATTACGATCGTTGGCAGCGGCACCAACACCGTGCTGAGTGGCCAGATCGCTTCCACCTCCAGCACTGCCGGCACCTTGACCCTGAAGAACCTGACTGTGAAGGTTGATTCTTCTATTCAGGATAGCACCGGTATCTCCCAGACCGGCAAGTCTGCTATTGCCATCTGGGGCAATCAGAATGTGGTCTGCGAAAATGTTACCTTCGATATGAGCCTGGCCGATGCCACCGCCATCACCTCCTGGTGGGATACCGACGTGGGCACCAGCATCACCGTCCGTGACTGCACCTTCAACTGCAATGGCCAGCGGCCTATCCGCGCTACCGGCAATGTGACCGTTGAAAACTGCACCTTCAACGATCCCTATCGTTATGCCGTGCAGCTCACCGCCAAGACCAGCACCGCCACCCTGATGGATAAGGCCATCATCAATTTCAAGAACAATACCATCGTTAACGGCGAAAACGGCAAGCCTTTCGTTTATGGTATTCAGCTGGAAGGCTCCGAATACGGCTGCCATGATTGCGTGATCAACGGCGCCGGCAACACGATCGAAAACGGCGGCACCGACAGCGCCATGTACTATTGCGAATGCGGCAAGGTGGATCATGCTACCATTACCTGGAACACCGAAGTGGCCGCGGTGCATAAAAACTAATCAATACTTTACGGTATAAGCGGATTCGTTTGCTTATTCCATGCCTCCCTCTCATGAGAGGGAGGCATTTTTCTGTTTTTGAGAGGCTCCGTTTTCTGAATATGGAAACGCTGGAATAGAAACGCTGCCTCTACTTGGAAGCAGAGAATCACTGGAATATAAATGTAATAAAATGGATGTTCAAAATCAACGGCTACTTCCTATTTGAAAAGAAAAATGGAATACTCTGGATATGCCGGGCGTATATTACGATTATGTATTAAAAATGAAAAGAAAAATTAATATTATACAGATTAAAAAATGCTATAATAGTATATATTTGGAAGAATGATGCTTCTGCATCGGCATCCAAGAAAGAAAAGGAGAAGGATGACTATGAAACTGAACCGCAAGCTGCTCATTTGCCTGGCGCTGCTTCTCAGCTGCGCACTGGCAACCACCGGCACCATCGCCTATCTGTCTGATACCGACAGCGATGTGAACGTGATGACCCTTGGCAACGTGTCCATCGAACAGATCGAACTGCAGCGCAAGGATGGCGTTAAGCATAATGCTACCGCAAAAGCGGGCGATCTGGTTCCCTTCGAACAGGGCAAGCCCCTCTATCCCGCTTATCCCCTTGACGACACTGCCTACACCGCCGAAGCCAATGATCTGTTCTTCTGGGGCGATTACGTGTACACCGGCACCGCCGGCAACGGCCTGTGGAACGATGAAAAGCTCATCGGCGCTCTGGACAAGTTCGTGTTTGTTAAAAACACCGGCTCCTCCCCCGCTTACTTCCGTACCTTCATCGCCTTCGAATGCCCCGAAGGGATGGAATACAGCGAGGGCCCCGATAAGGAATTCATGATGAACGTTAACGGCAGCACCATCTACGATGACGTGGGCCTGGGCTATGCCACCATCGACGGCACCCGCTATCTGATTTACTGCTTCACCTATCAGAATGCTCTGCAGCCCGGCGACACCTCTCATCCCTCCCTGCTGCAGGTGGTCATGACCCACAACGCCGACAACGAGGATATGGAAAAGCTGGGCGATACCTACGAAATCCTGGTGCTCACCCAGGCCGTGCAGACCGCGAATATGCCCGACGCCGCCACCGCTCTGAATGCGGCCTTCGGCGCTGCGGATATTCAGAAGGCTGCTGAATGGTTCGGCGAAACTTCCCCCAACCTGACCGTTTCTACTGCTGCTGAACTGCAGGCTGCCCTGGATAATGCTACTGACGGCACCACCATCATCCTGGCTTCTGATATCACTGGCGATGTAACTGCCACCCAGAAGCCTGGTGTGAAGGTCACCATCGAAGGCCTCGGCAATACCTTCGCCGGCGTTCTGCTGGTTGACGGCAAGAGCGGCACCTATACCACCGCTGGCCTGACCATCAAAGATGTGAATTTCAAGGCTGACAGCATCTCTGCCGATGCCTGCATCCGGCTGGGCAATGGCACCAATGCCACCCGCTACACCTGCAATGTGACCGTTGAAAACTGCACCTTCGACGTTCCCGGCGCTGTGGGCGTCAAGTCCTACACTGGCGGCGACAAGAACCTGAAGGTCATCAACTGCAAAGCCACCGCAAACGCCCATTCCCTGATTCAGGCCAAGGGCATCGACGGCATCCTGGTTGAAGGCTGCACCGTCAATTCCAAGAACGGCCTGAACTTCAACAACAGCACCAATGTTGAAGTAATCGACTGCGAAGTTGATGTAAAGGGCTATGCCGTGCGCTTCGGCGAAAGCTCCGGCGGCGTTGGCGCGGCTGAAACCTATCTCATCAAGGATTGCACCCTCAAGTCCGCCAATGCTGATGGCGATGCAACCATCATTCTCCGCGGCACCGCTGATAACTCCACTCTGACTATCGTGAATACCACCATCGTTGGTACTCCTGATATCACCAATACTGCTGCTGGCGCTACTGTTATCAGGTAATTATAGTTAGCGTTGTGCGAACGTTCATATGAACGTTGAAGCCGTTCCCGCTCTTCGGGGCGGGGCGGCTATCAAAGGGCATGGGCAACCATGCCCCTTTTTCTGTAATTTTTGTTGCTTTTCCGGGCGGGTTATGGTATACTGAATTGCTTAACCACACCTCAGGAGGTAACCATGGCTTCTTTTGTTGATCGCGCGCCCTTTATCGCCAAGGCAGGCAACGGCGGCAATGGCTGCGTTTCTTTTCACCGGGAAAAATTTGTGCAAAACGGCGGCCCCGACGGGGGCGACGGCGGCCGGGGCGGGGACGTGATCCTGCTGGCCGATGAAAATATGCACACCCTCTTGGACTTCCGCTTCCGCAGCAAATACGAGGCTGAAGTGGGCGGCGACGGCAGCGGCAAGCGCTGCCACGGCAAGCGGGGCGCCGATCTGATTGTAAAGGTTCCCGTAGGCACGGTGGTCCGCGAAAAAGATACGGGTATCGTGGTGGCTGATATGTATGAGGCCGGGCGCCAGAAGGTGCTG
>SVGR01000095.1 GCA_015056265.1 Clostridiales bacterium | reverse complement strand
AAGGTATCCTGAAGATGTGCATGGGCAACGGCATCGGCTTCTCCTTCGATGATCATGTAAGCCTCGATACCATCTTCGAAAAGAAGTATGGCGCTTTCATTCTGGAACTTTCCGGTGACGAGCATGTGGGCATTTCTTTGGGGCACACCGATAAGCGTCAGGGCATCGCCTGGTGCGGTGAGTCCGTCAGCCTGGAAAAGCTGACCGCCCTCTACGAAAACAAATTGGAAAAGGTCTATCCCGCCACTGTTGCCGGCAAACAGGAAATTCCTGTTCTCTCTGCCGAAAAGAAGGAACTTGTCCGGCCCAAGGCTTCTATTGCCACTCCCCGGGTTCTCATTCCTGTCTTCCCCGGCACCAACTGCGAATATGATTCTCTCCGGGCCGTGGAACGCGCCGGCCTCAAGGGCGAAATTCTGGTGCTTAATAACCTCTCCGCCCAGGGTGTGGCCAATTCTGTGGAACGGTTTGCCAAAGCCCTGAAAAATAGCCAGATCGTGTTTATCCCCGGCGGCTTCTCCGGCGGCGATGAGCCCGACGGTTCCGGAAAATTCATCACCGCCTTCTTCCGCAACGGCGCCATCAAGGATGGCATTGCCGATCTCATGGAAAATCGCGACGGCCTGATGCTGGGCATCTGTAACGGCTTCCAGGCGCTGATCAAGCTGGGCCTGGTGCCCTACGGCAAGATCACCGATCCTTCCGCCGACGCCCCCACCCTTACCTATAACACCATCGGCCGCCATCAGTCCCGTCTGGTGCGCACCCGCATCGCCAGCAACAATTCCCCCTGGCTGATGGAAACCAATGTGGGCGATGTGTACACCGTGCCCATCAGCCACGGCGAGGGCCGATTCCTCTGCAGCAATGAAGTGCTGAAGAACCTGATCGCAAACGGCCAGGTGGCCACCCAGTATGTGGATTTGAACGGCAATCCCACCGATGATATCCTGTTCAATCCCAACGGCTCCGTGGCCGCCATCGAGGGCATCCTCTCCCCCGACGGCCGAATCCTGGGCAAGATGGGACACTCCGAGCGCATTGGCGACGGCCTGTATCAGAACGTACCCGGTACTTATGAAATGGGCCTCTTCACCAGCGCGAAGAAATATTTTGGTTGATAAAAAATACGGGAGGATGCTTTGGAGCCCAAAGCACCCTCCCTTCCGCAACCTCAATCGGCGCGCTGGTTCGCTGACGCTCCCATCGCTTGTTTCGGTTGATTCGTTCAGCTCCCTGCAGCCTCAAGGCCGCTCCCTCCACTGGAGGGCCGGTCGCTTCACTCACCCTCCCGAAAAGCAATCGGGATTATTTCATCGTTATTCCAACGAACGCATTTCTCCCAGTTTGGCTGGGAGATTTTTTTATTCCGGCATTCCGACGGCCAATGGATTTTCCCCATGTTCCCCCAGCATTTTTTCCATCCAGATCATATCATACCACCGGCCGAATTTATACCCGCACTGATGGAAGCGCCCCACGAACTGATAACCCATTTTTTCGTGAAAACGCATGCTGTCGTTGGTCAGAAATTCATCTTCTTTTTCCGCATAGGCAATACAGGCGCAGGCATTGAGAATGTGCATTTTCTTCAGTTCTTCCTCCAGCTCCGGATACAGGACTTTCCCGATTCCTCTTCTACGGCAGCCCGGCTTCACATAAATCGTTGTTTCCACCGCCCAGTCATAGGCCGCCCGGCCTTTAAAAGGCCCTGCATAGGCATAGCCCAATATTTCCCCATCTTCTTCCGCCACCAGATACGGATATTTTTTTGCCGTTTCACGAATTCTCCGCCCCATTTCCTCCGCATCCGGTACATCATATTCAAAAGTGATGGCCGTATTCCTCACATATGGGGCATAGACAGCCTGAATCTGCGCCGCGTCCTCCAGCCGTGCCTTCCGAATCTGCATAATCCGCCTCCAGCAATTCTTTGCCTCTATGTCTTCGCTGTTTTCTTCCGTTTTCCTTTTTCAGAAGAAAAAAAGAGGGGCTCTTCAGCCCCTCTCACGGCTCATGGAACGAAATAAATCATTTCCTCAAAAGCTTCCAAATACTCCTTGGCATAAATTCTGCACTCAATGTAGCGGCACTGCTCGATATTCCAGCCCAGGAAGTAGTAATACATCGGCACCGGTTCCTCCAGTTCTTTCCGCAGGAAAATCGAATAATTGTTTCCGTTAATCATCATCAGTCCCTCATCCATGCCCTGCACATCCACCTTTGATACCGCAGTATCATCCAGCACAACAAAATCAGGGCTGACCGGGCTGACAGAAACATGGATCGCTATTCGTTTTGCAGGATCGCCTCCGTCCGTCAGTTGGAGGGAGTATCCGGTAGGTATAGCATTTTCCGGAAGAATTTCATATTGATAGATCACACCGCCGGCAACGTTCGTCACATCGGAAAGCGCCGGCCTCTTTGACGCATCCGATCCATAGTTTACCGTCCCCGTTTCCAGCCAGTACCCCGGAATCTCCCGAATGGCAGGCAAATAAGGTGCATGGCCCGCAAGCAGGACGTTCAGTTCTTCAAGAGTGCTGATTTCTTTGCTGGGCCAGCTTAAATCACTGCGGCCATTTGCCATTTTGAATTGAGCAAATATCAACGTTTCCTTTTGCTTTTCCGTCACTGTCTGCCAGGCGCTTCTTTCCTCCTCCGAAATGACAGGCGTATCTTGTTCATTGAGCAGCGTCGGGTAGGATTCAATTTCTTCCCCCTGCCAGTTGATCACTCGTTTGCCGGCAGTAACGGCAATGGAAATGGACGCAGCAGATAAAACCATCACCAGGACGGCTAACACCAGGATTCGGCGGCGATGGCCGTGCAGCTTTCTTTCTCCATCTCCCTGCAAAATTTTTTGATACAAATACGGATTTTCCTGAATTCCCGAAAGCGCCCGATCCAGGGCGGATTTCACTTCCTCCCGCTTCATTCCAAATCCCTCCCTTCCAGTTGCGCCCGCAGCTTTTCCCGCGCCCGCTTCAGTCGATTGGAGACGGAGGGCTGGGATATCCCCAGAATCGCCCCGATCTCATTCACGTTCAGTTCCTGATAGTAATAGAGGATGACCGCCTGGCGCAGCTTTTCCGGCAGGTTCATGACAGCGGCGGTCAGATTCCGGTCGTCATCCCGAACGGGAACGGCAGCCTGGGGCAGA
The DNA here is from genome assembly GCA_015056265.1 of Clostridiales bacterium. Classification (GTDB taxonomy): domain Bacteria; phylum Bacillota; class Clostridia; order Christensenellales; family Aristaeellaceae; genus RUG563. The sequence continues at coordinate 6,408 of SVGR01000095.1, read as the reverse complement.
TCCTCCGGCAGGATTCTCCGGTCCACATGGCGCAGCCAGCCGCCCCGCCGTATATCGCAGCAAGTCCGAATGGCAATGCGGGTGAGCCAGGTTTTTTCGCTGCTATCTCCCCGGAAGCCCTCCAGCCCCCGCCAGGCCTTGACGAAGGTTTCCTGAACCGCATCCTCCGCCAGCCCCAGATCCCGGAGATAGAGATAGCACAGCCGCAGCAGGGAGCCCTGATGCGCATCGATCATGATCCGCAGCCGCTCTTCCCGGCCAATGGACGCTTCGTCCATTCTTTTTTCCGCCATTTTCCCACCCCCTTTCACTTTATTGGACGGAACAACAGCCCCGGAATATAGCATACCGCAAAAAAATACCCTCTGGTTTTATCCAGAGGGCATGCCGTTATTGAATATACAAATCGTCCCGCAGGCGATAGATGGTACAGCCCCGGTTCTTGGTACAGATGGCCTCCACAAACCAATCCACCGATTTCACCGCATCGTACTGAATGTAACCCCAACGGTAGCCATCTACCCGATCACCTTTCATGTTGCTGTCTGTCCAGTGCACCTCGTCATTAACAGCGTCATAATCCTCCATAAACAGCAGGCTGTGGGGCCCGTTTCCCCAGTAATAATAACCCACCATCTGGAAGAAATCTCCCTTCTGAACGCTTTCCAGCACCTTTCGGCACGCAGCCTGATTTTCCGCCTTGGAAAGGGAGGCGTCATACTTGAATTGAGCCGCAATTTCAAAGGGGGCGCCGTCTTCCGGGCCTTCCGGCCGCCATTCAATGCCGTAATCGTAGGGTGCGCTGTCTGCCTTGGATTTATTCTTGGGCATATACAGTTCCATTTCGGGATATTCCGCCATGCGGTAAGCCCCGGAATAGGTATCAAACAGGCGCATCACGAAATTCTTGCACAGGCCCCTGTCCCAATCCTCCTGGGCGGGGGCGTAGCGATAATACTTATCGGTGCTGTTGTCCAGGGCCTCGGCCAACATATCCTTGATCAGTTGATCCTTGGGGGAAATGATATTCACCGTCTTTTGCATCTGCATGCCATTTTCCAGATGGGCGGTGATTTCAAGCTTTGCCCCGGTGGTGAAATATTCCCCCGGTTGCTGAGAAAATACGCCTTTTATCTGATCACCGGCACGATCTTCTTCATAGCCCGTGGCCAGCAGCAGCTCATTGCCGCTGGGAAAATAGAGGATCGCCTGGATCCATTTCGCCCCTTCGCAGCTGGCATCCACGGTGAGCTTTCCACCTTTTTCCCAGGTCTGTCCGTTCTTCGGGCTTTCAATCCGAATTTTGGGAATGGGTTTGGGGGCAATATAATGATAATCCTCCTCTGGTTCGGTGGCCGATCCCCAACCCGGAATCATCAGCATGGCCAAAAGCAGTACCAGCCAGCCCTTACATTTCTTCATTTATTTCCTCCTCACCGGTGAATCATCAGGGCACCAGGCAGAATCTTCGTCTCCGCCTGCTGCGCATTCATCACTTCGCCGTCAATATTCAGCCGCATTCCCTCTGAGGAAAAAGAAACGCTGCGTGCACGGCAGAATTTCGTCTCCGGAAACGTAAGAATCTTACCCCGCATCAGCCCCAGAAGACGGCTGGGCAAATGCCGCTTCTTGATATCGCCTACAATAATCACATCCAGCATGCCGTCATCCACCCGGGCATCCGGGGCAATGAGAATGCCGCCGCCAATACGGCCGCCATTGGCAACCCCTACCACAAACGCCTTCTGACAGATTTCATCGCCGCCGTCCACGGTGTATTTTATATCCATGGCACGAAAGGAAAATAATGCCCGGATCACTCCGTAGAAATAGGGCAGAATCCCCCGGGCAAAACGTTTCACCTGCTGGGTATAGTCCAGCACCGCCACATCAAATCCGGCGCCAATTTCGTTGAGGAACATGCGATCATTGATCAGCCCCACATCGGTTTTTTGCGGCCCATGGGAAAGGATGTGATCAAGGGCATCCAGCGGCTTGGCGGGCACGCCAATGGTCTTGATAAAATCGTTTCCGGTGCCTGCAGGGATAATTCCCAGGGCAGTATCGGTATGGATCAGGCCCTGAGCCGTTTCAAACGCTGTGCCGTCGCCGCCGATGGCCAGCACCGTTTGTGCTCCCTGCTCCTGCGCTTCTTTTGCCAGCTGAGCTGCATGACCGGGATGGGTGGTATAAACCATGTGAAAAGGAATCCCCTTTTCCATCAGGCGCTTTTCAACCATATTGCCCACCGTTTTCCCCCGCCCATGGCCGGCGGTGGGATTGCAGATGGCATAAAGCACGCTTCACCCCTCCCATGCATACATCTTTTCATTATTATTGTATCGCATTTTTTTGTGCTTGTATAGGGGAAAAACGTAAATTTCACGTTTAATTTCCGTTTTTGAAGGATCGGGGGGATTTACGTAAAAAAATGTTTGTGGTATAATGTAAGGTGAAAAAATAGTATTCTATTACTTCGTCTTGATGAAACTGGAGGCGTCAACCACTATGGATACTCGCCTGATAATGCAAATTGAACAGGTGCTCGACCGCCTGCATACCCCTATTTCCTTGCTGGATGCCGATGGGAACAGCCTGATTCCCAATGATGATATCCGCTTCACCCTTCCTCATCTTTCCCAGCCGGGCATTCCCACCTTCCAGGATGGACGGTTGTACCAGGTATGTACCTCCGCCCCGGATTGGGTGATGATGACAACCGTTAACGAGCGCGATGACGCCCGGGATGCTTTTCTCCTGTGCGATGCCATGATCAGCGCGATCATTGCCGCCAGCGAAGCCGGCAATGATCTGAGCAACGCATATCAGCGCATTCTTCAAAATGATCTTTCCCTGGCCGAATTGGATGCTATGGTCGATGAGCATCACATCCCTGCCTCCAATCCCAGATGTGTGCTGCTGATGCATATGGTGCAGGTACAGCAGCGCAACGCATATGAAATCCTGGATGAGATTCTTCCCCGCACAAGCGCCGACGTATTGGTGGCCATGGATAAGCATACCGCTGCTTTCATCAAGGACGCCAGCGGTATTGAGGATGCGGATGAACTGCGGCAATTTGCCTGTGCCGTACAGGAAACCCTGCTGGGCGAAATCGCCCTTCCCTTAACCATTGGCATCGGCGAAATCGCGCGCAATGTATCCGAATTGCATGCCTCCTATCGTCAGGCACGCCGTTCCATTGAAATCGGCCGCGCTTTCACCCCGGAGCGCACCATCCACGTATACCGGAACATGATGCTGGAACGTTTCCTCTCCGATCTTTCCCCTGAAATTGCGGATCACTATCACGCCCTGCTGTTCAATCGATCGACCGCCCGGCTGTTCAGTGAGGAAATGCTCTACACCATTGAAATGTTTTTCAAAAAGGATCTCAATCTTTCCGATACCGCAAGGCAGTTGTATATCCACCGGAATACCCTGGTCTATCGCTTGGATAAAGTGCAGCGGCAAGTGGGCCTTGATCTTCGCAAATTTGAAGATGCGGTCACCTTCAAAATGCTGCTTGAAATGCGCAAATGCGGCAATAATAAATCAAAAGGCAAGAAAGCCCGGTAACTTACAGTGCAGGAGGTAAATATGAAAAAGAAATACTGGATCATTCTCAGCACGTTCATTCTCTGCCTGTCCATTTTCTTTGTCTCCACCGGCCAGGCCTCCATTTTTGATTTTTCCACCAAAAAGCAGGATACAGTCACCATCTCCCGGGAGGAATACAACCGGCTGCAGCGTTATGCCCAGATGGATGAGATCCTGCAGTATATCGAATACTGGTACTATGAGGAGCCGGATGTGGACGCCCTCATCGAGAACGCCACTCGCGGCCTGCTCTATGGCCTGGAAGATCCCTATTCCTTCTACTATAATGCGGAAGAATGGTCTGATATGTGGGCGGATGACGAAGGGGAGTATGGCGGCATCGGATTGCAGCTGCTGGGCAATTACCTGGATTATACCGTCACCGTTACTCGGGTATTCAAGGATACCCCCGCCCTGGAAGCCGGCGTTCGCAAGGGCGATTTGCTGGTGCGGGTAGAAGATATCGAAGTAACCGCTTACACCATGCAGGATGCCGTTAATGTAATGCGGGGCGATGTGGGCGAATTGGTGGAAATCGAAGTGCTGCGGGGCAGCGAATACCTTACTTTCCAGATTCCCCGGGCCATTATCCATGTCAACCGCATCGAATATACCATGCTGGATGACCAGGTGGGCTATATTGCCATGTATGAATTTGCCGGGGAAAGCCAGAATGAATTCTCCGCCGCCCTGAAAGCCCTGAAGGATCAGGGGGCCAAATCCCTGGTGGTTGACCTGCGGGATAACGGCGGCGGCTGGGTGGATCATGCCATCAGCATCGCTGATCTTTTCCTGGATGAACAGCTGGTTGTGTACAGCATGGATCGCTACGGCACCAAGGATACGGAAGGCTACAGCACCAAGAACGGCAAGGACGATATCCCCCTGGTGATTCTGGTGAACGAGAATTCCGCCTCCTCCTCTGAAATCCTGGCGGGCGGCCTGCAGGCGGCGGGCCGGGCCAAGCTGGTGGGCGTTACCACCTTCGGTAAGGGCATCATCCAGACGGTCATCGGCCTGAATAACGATACCGAAGGCTTCCAGATGACCTTCGCCCAGTATTATCTTTCCAACGATCAGCCGGTGCATAAGATTGGCATCACCCCCGACGTAACCGCCGAAATGCCCGAAGAATTGAAGAGCCACTATTTTGAGTTAGGCGATATGTCCGATCCTCAGCTGCAGAAAGCCTGGGAGGAAGCCAAGGGCATGATTCAATAACAGCGCAGAAGAGTAGCCTTCCTATTTCCGAGTTATTGCTCAGAAAAAGGTTTCGCTCGCTCCGTCATGAGCACAGAAATTAACACAATTCAAGCAGTTATGACCTGAAGGGAAATCTTCAAGCATAGCTGCTTTTTTTGCGGCTGTATAGCTCAAAACCACTTTTTAGAATCAGCCTGTCGTCTTTGCGGAATCCACTTTTGTTCAGTCAATTCTTTTCCGCCATTGACAATAAATCAGGCATATCAGAAAATATTCTCAATTTTCAAAACCATTTGAGCCTTTCAATCGTTAGATAAGTGAACAGCCGCTTAAGCGGCACGTTCAAACTGCCATGCAGGCCTGCTGACAGACACTCAACCAAAGGGGACAGATATTGTGGATGCTTTGACGTTTCAAGCAGAAGTCAGGCGAATTGAGAAGCTGATGTACCGGGTCAGTATGTCATACCTGGGAAATGCGGAGGATGCCGCTGACGCCGTACAGGATACGCTTGTAAAAGCCTGGGAAAAGCGAAATGTCCTCTCCCGTCCGGAGCAGTTCAAGCCCTGGACCATGAGGATACTCGCAAACCGGTGCAAGGATGTACTGCGCAAACGCAGAAGGAAGAGCTTCTATCCGCTGGAAGAAAACACGGCGACTGTTGAGATGCCGCCGCCGCAACCGCCGGTCATGGAAGCCATTAGAGAACTGAAACCCGAATGGCGGATTGTGATGATTCTGCACTATGCAGATGGTTTGACGGTACAGAATATCGCCGATAGTCTTGGTATTCCTTTGAGTACAGTCAAAACCCGTATGAGATGCGCTCGAAAACGTCTCAAGCAGACACTCCTCGTAGAATGGGAGGAAGAAGAATGAAACAGGAAATCTTTCGCCGCAAACTTCGCGATCTGACCCCTGACGTACCGGAAGTATTCCACCAGCGTGTGGAAGCCTTCCTGCAGGAGAAAATCGATCAGGAGGTCAATATGAAAGAATCTACCAAACGAGCCCTGTACATGGGCGGTCGCTTCAGCAGCCGCGCGCTGATCTTTGCGCTCATTGCTGTTCTTGCGCTTGGTACGGTAGCCGTTGCTGCCACCCAGTGGGGCGTCTTCGGTTCACTCAGTGAGATGCTGGGTACGCAGCCGCCCACGGCGGATAGCGTAATGCAGGCTAATCTGCATCAGGAAATCGTCAATGGCGTGGAGATCACTATTAAGGAGGCTGGTTATGACGGCAGAACGCTGTTCCTGCAGTATAGCTACCGCCTGCCTGGGTATGACGCCCCCATGGGAAAGATCAACCCCAAGACCGGCGAGCGTATGCTGTCCGATGATGATCTTGCCCTGCTGGCAAAACATAATGTTGGCTGGTGGGTGGATGCATTCTGGATCAACGGCCAGCCGATGGAGATGGCCGCCAACTCCGGCAGCAATGATCGCGGCAGCGAAAATCCCGGTGAAATTGTTCACACCGAATACTGGCGTCTGGATAACATTAATGTGGAACTGTCCGGTGAGGTTGAAATCGCTCTGCCCATCGGCGAATGCCAGTCCGCTGAATATCGCAAGGCTATTTTCGATAAAGAGAGCGGACAGTACA
>SVGR01000094.1 GCA_015056265.1 Clostridiales bacterium | reverse complement strand
AAATTATCGTGGGCAAAAATTCCGCCCAGAATGACCGCATCACCGGCGCGGCCCGGGGGAATGATACCTGGCTGCATGCCAAGGATATGCCCGGCTCCCATGTGATTATCCGGGCAGAGGAGCCCGCACCGGAAACGCTGATGATGGCCCTGAAGCTGGCAGCCTGGTATTCCAAGGGCAAGGGCATTTCCGTTCCGGTGGATTATACCCTGCGGAAGTTTGTCAAAAAGCCCGGCGGCGCCGCCCCCGGTTTCGTGATCTATACCCATCAGAAAACGGTGGTGGTCTCCGCTACCGAAGGGGAAATTGCCTCCTGGGCAAGGGAATAAGGCTTTTTTCCTGAAAATGAACATTTCAGGCAGGAAGCGCCGGATTTTTGGCGAAAAAACAATACAACCAATTTCGTTCGTTCAAGGAGGATGACTGACATGACCATGCTGGAAACCCTGCGGGAAAAGAACCCTGGTTTGCCCTTCTATTCCGTATATGATCCCGAATTCCGCCCCTTTGGTAAGGTGGTGGAATTTGACGCCGCCGAGCTGATCGCCGAATGCGAAAAGGCTGCCGTGATGCCGGAGGCCGGCGTGAATTATGTGACCGATATGCCCGCCCTGGAGGCCCTTGCCGATTCCTTCAAGGCCGTTCAGCATCAGCTGCGCGGGGAAGGCCCCACCCAGATCGGTGTATGCTGGGGCTATAACAGCGCCCTGGGCTGCCTGGAATATCACCGGGCCAGCGAGCATAACATTGCTGTCAGCGATGTGGTGCTGCTGCTGGCTGCCCAGCAGGATATGGAAGGCAATGATCTGCCCGCCGGTAAGGTGGTAGGCTTCTATTGCCCCAAGGGCACCACCATTGAGGTGTATGCCACCTCCATGCATTATGCCCCCTGCCAGGTCAGCGATGAGGGCTTCCGCTGCATCGTCATTCTGCCCCGGGGCACCAATTATGATCTGGATGCTCCCCGGCCCGATACCCAGGAAGGCCGCCTGCTGTGGGCCAAGGATAAGTGGCTGGTGGCCCATCCTGAGGCTCCCGAGGCTGCCAAGGGCGCCTATGCCGGCATCCAGGGCGAAAACTACGTGGTGAAGTATTGATCCAGTCCGTTCAATGGCGGGGCGTTCCCTTTCAACTGATCAGGAGCGACCGTAAATCCCTGGCTATTCAAATCAAGGGCCCTGAGGAAATCATCATCAGGGCTCCTTTGCATATGCCGGAAAAGGATATCTGGGATTTTGTGGCCCGGAAATGGCAATGGATTGCCTCCCATCGGGAAAAATTACAGGAAAGCGCCTCGGCCCGTCAGGCCCCCTTTACCCAGGCACAGCTGAATGCCATGGCGGAGCAGATGATGAAAGCGATCCCGGGCAGGGTGGCATATTTTGCCGGGCGGCTTGGGGTGCGCTATGGCCGCATCACCATCCGCAATCAGAAGACCAAGTGGGGCAGCTGCTCGGGGAAGGGTAACCTGAATTTCAATTGCCTGCTGGCCCTGGCCCCGACAGAGGTGCTGGATTATGTGGTGGCCCATGAAATCTGCCATCTGAAGGAAATGAATCATTCCCCCCGTTTCTGGGTGCTGGTGGAAGGCCTGATCCCCGATTATAAAGCGCGGCGGCAATGGCTAAAGGATCACGGAAGCACCCTGATTGCCCGGTTGGGCTGAAAAGGAAAGCGATGGTAATAAAAAAGCCCTCTTTCGGTACTTTCCGAAGGAGGGCTTGCTGTTTATGTGTGTTGTTTGGGCGTGCTGCTTAAGCCGTTTATTTGATCACATCGCAGCCCATGTAAGGCCGCAGGGCTTCGGGCACGGTAACGGAGCCATCGGAATTCTGGTAGGTTTCCAGGATGACGGCCACGGTGCGGCCTACGGCTACGCCGGAGCCATTGAGGGTGTGGCACAGCTGGGCCTTGCCCTTGGGGCCATCCTTATAGCGGATGGCGGCACGGCGGGCCTGGAAATCCTCGCAGTTGGAGCAGGAGGAGATTTCCACATACCGGCCGTAGGAGGGCATCCACACTTCGATGTCATAGGTCTTGGCGGCGGAGAAGCCCATATCGCCGGTGGACAGGCATACCACCCGGTGGGGCAGGCCCAGCAGCTTCAGCACTTTTTCCGCCTGGGCGGTCATGGTTTCCAGTTCTTCATAGCTCTGTTCGGGCTTGGTGATCTTCACCATTTCCACCTTGTTGAACTGATGCTGGCGAATGAGGCCCCGGGTATCGCGCCCGGCGCTGCCGGCTTCGGCACGGAAACAGGCGGAATAGGCGCAGTGGCGGATGGGCAGCTGATCCCCGTCCAGAATCATATCCCGGTACAGGTTGGTAACGGGTACTTCGGCGGTGGGGATGAGGAAGGTATCCTGATCCACCTTATAGGCGTCCTCTTCAAATTTGGGCAATTGACCGGTGCCGGTCATGGTGGCGCGGGATACCATGTAGGGGGGCAGCACTTCTTCGTAGCCGTCGGCGGCATGGGTATCCATGAAGAAATTGATTACAGCCCGCTCCAGCCTTGCGCCCAGCCCCTTGTATACGGTGAACCGGGCGCCGGAAATCTTGGCGGCGGATTCAAAATCCAGAATGCCCAGATCGGTACCGATATCCCAGTGGGCCTTGGGCTCCCAATCAAATTTCCGGGGTTCGCCCCAGCGGCGCTGCTCCACATTTTCGGTATCATCCTTGCCGATGGGCACGGATTCATGGGGCAGATTGGGCAGGCGCATCAGGATGAAATTGATCTTTTCATCAATTTCGTTCACCTGCTTATCCAGGGCGGTGATTTCATCGCCTACTTTGCGCATCTCTTCCATGATTTCGGAAGCATCGCCGCCGGCCTTCTTCACCTGGGCGATCTTTTTGCTTTCTTCATTGCGGCGGTTTTTCAGCGCTTCTACCTGGCCAAGGGCGTCCCGGCGGGCAGCATCCAGGGTCAAAAGCTCGCTCACGTCGATGGTGGAATTACGCTTCTGCAGCGCGTCCAGCAGTTCCTGGGGATTCTGACGGATCCGTTTGATATCCAGCATGATACTCTTCTCCCTTCCGTTTACGGAAATATTTTCGGCAAATAAAAAAACCGCCCGTTCACAGGGACGGATTGCACCGCGTTGCCACCCCGATTGGCGCCTTCCAAAGGAAAACGCCCGCTCGTCCGCGCTGTAAGGGGCGCGCCCCGGCGGCTCATCGCCGCCCGCTCCAGGGTGGATCACGGCCCTGCGCCCCCGCCTTGCACCAACCGGCGTTTCTCTCTGCGCGCTTTCGGCCGCCATTCCCTTTCTTTGCGGTATGGAAGCATTATAGCGCGAATTGCCGGAAAATGCAAGAGGGAAAGGGAAGAATAAAGCTGAAGGGCAGATTTGCCCCTCAGCTTAAAAATCATCCTTGGTTTTCTGAAAGCTGTTTATTTCAGCGTCACGCAATCCTCCGGCAGCCATACCCGCACCATGCCGTAGCGAATGGTATTATAATCAACGCATACCCAGCCATCCATTTTGATATACGCATTGACATTCTCACCCGTAAAGATATTCTGGGAATACTTGGCATAGCCTGCGCCGGGGCCCAGCCTGGGGGTGGTATCATAAGCGACCGTTGCGGGAATGGGGTAAAGCGTCAGCTGCGTGGCACGATTGGCGCCGATATAGGCTTTTTCGCTCCGATACACAAATGCATCGCCGGCATTCAATCTCACCTGCACGCATACCATATCGCCTTCCCGCCAAATCGCTTTTGCGCTTGCGGATTCATTCACGATATAGAACTTGTCGTCATTCCCTGTGCCGTGTACATCATCCGGGCCCCAGCGGAATTTGCCGTAGCGGTTGGAATCATCAGAAACAGAAATGGGCGTACCGGAATATTCGGGAATGCCCTGGGCCATGCTGGCAAGGGCTGTTTCCAGAGCGGCAATCCGGGCCTTACTGTCAAAGAAACCGTCCGCTTTTTCAAAGGCCTCTTTCGCATCTTTGATATCCAGTTCATATTCCGCTTTGCATCCCTGCATATAGGCTTCCAGCTGCTCCACGCTGCCAATAGCCGGATGCTCCTTCCTTACCCGTTCCAATTCATCGGGAAATGCAGGATTGAGCTTCACTTCGTTCATCCATGTTTTCGCCCAGGTGTAATCGTTATATTCAATATAACTCAGAACACGGCAATACGCCTCAAAGGATTGCGCATTGCGGATGTGGTATTCCAGCTCAGCAAAATCACCGATAGGGCCGGAAATATTCACGCTCTTGGGATTCAGCAGGTATTGCTCCAGCCTGGAAATGCCGGCCTGATAAGCCTGTTCCTCAGGAGTTAAGGGCTTTTCCCGCAAAAACACAAATAAAAGAGTGCCTGCAACGACCACCACAGCGCAAATGATCAGAATGAGCAGATGCTTCTTTTTCATGATATATACCTCCTGGTTTACCTGTTGAGTGCATTGGCGTCGATACTGTTTTTTTCAGAGTATTCCTAAATAGTATAATATGCGGCTGGTTTTCGGTCAAGTTTTTCAATTATTTCCACGAAAAAAATTTGATAAATATCCTGCGAATCGTCCCGGTTGATATTGATGGACCCGGGAATCTGCGGTATACTACAGATGGAAATCTAAGCATACGAAAGGAAATCAAGCAAATGAAAGTTGCCGTTGCCTGCGACCCTGCGGGAATTGTTTTAAAAGAAGCGATTGAGGAACAACTGCGGGAAATGGGCCATGAGCCTGTTTATTTCGGAATGTATGAAAACGATACCACCCGGGATTATCCTGTGTTTGGCTATCGGGCGGCGAAGGCCGTGGCCAAGGGCGAATGCGAAATGGGCATCATCGCCTGCGGCACGGGGGTGGGCATTTCCATGGCCGCCAACAAGGTGAAGGGCATCCGCTGCTGCTGCTGCACCGATTATTTCAGCGCCAAAATGACCCGGGCCCATAATGACGCCAATATGCTGGCGCTGGGCGGCCGGGTGATTGCCCCGGAAACGGCGAAAATGCTGGTGGAGGTATTTATGACCACCGCATTCATGGGCGATCGCCATCAGCGGCGCATTGATATGCTGCCCCTGATTGAAGAGGGCAAGGAACTGGAATAAATCCATGGCCAAGCAGGAAAAAACCAACGTTATGCGCACCCTGGAGCGGCTGAAAATCCCCTTCCAGGTGCATTGCTATGCAGATTCCGGGGTGATCAGCGGCGCAGAGGTGGCAGCGTATCTCGGCCAGGATCCTGCCCGGGTGTTTAAAACATTGGTGACGGTGGGCAAGAGCCGCACGCATTATGTGTTTATGATCCCGGTGGAGGAAGCGCTGGATTTGAAAAAAGCCGCTGCCGCCGCCGGAGAAAAGGCGATGGAGATGCTGCCCGCCAAAGATCTTTTGCCCCTCACCGGCTATGTGCATGGGGGCTGCTCCCCCATCGGCATGAAAAAGCCCTTCCGCACCTTTATCCATTTCACCGCCGCCTCTTTTGAAACCATCCTCTTCAGCGCCGGAAAAATCGGCTGGCAGGTGGAATGCGGCCTGGAAGACCTCCGCCGCGCCCATCCCGTGGAAGAAGCGGATGTGACCGTTGAGATTTGATACAGAAAATAATATATGTTACTCGATACTTCATTTTTTCTTCATTAAAATTAAACTTGGCAATTATTCTTTGGAAAATCGCTTGTAATTATGGCAGAACTATGGTATACTACATAGGCGGGAAGAGGGCCTATGCCCTGTTCCCCGTCTGTATACCAAATGATCTGTTTGAAAGAAGGGTTTAACGAAGAGTGGGAACTGCATGATGCGATGAAGGGCCGGCGGCTTTTTTCTCCGTCCCCGTATTTCGCAAAGCGTGCAGATGTATCCCGCTCTTTCTGTATGTATGGCCCTTCCCATCCCTCAATAAAGGAGCAAGAAGATGCCCCCTAAGAATGCCAATATGCAAAAAATCACCGCCATTTGTGAAAAAACGGCGGCGAAGCTGGGCTATGAGCTGTGCGATGCAGCCATGGAAAAAGAGCCCACCGGCCGGTACCTGCGCATCTATATCGATGTGGAAAGGGAAGGCGGCGTGACGCTGGATGACTGCGAAAAATATCATCGGGCGGTGCAGCCCTCTCTGGAGGATTTTGATTACGATTTTCTGGAGGTCTGCTCTCCCGGCATTGACAGGCCCCTGAAAAATAAAAGAGACATTGAAAAATCCCTGGGGCTGTTGGTGGAGGCCCGGCTCTATCGTCCCATCGATGGCAAAAAAGCCGTGCAAGGGCTGCTCCAGGATATGAATGACGAACAAGTGATTTTAGTGCAGGGGGAGAATGAAATCATTTTGCCCCGGAAAGCGGTATCCCAGGTGCGCCTGGTGCCCGATTTAAGCGCCTTAGAAGGCGGGGAGGATGAAATAAACTGATGGCTGCTGAAAATAAGAAAAAGACGGGGAAGGTCAACGCCCCCCGCACTTCCGGCCTGATGGAGGCGATCGAGGATCTGGCCAAACTGAAGGATATCAGTGTGGATCAGATCGTGGAAGCGGTAGAAGAAGGCTGCAAAGCCGCGTACCGCAAGTATGTGAAGCGGGGCGCCAACAGCCCCATGAATCTTTCTGTGGTGCTCTCCCGGGAACATGATATTCAGATCTTCGCCCGCAAAGTCATTTCCGAAAACGTGGAAGATGACAGCCAGCAGATCACCCTGGAAGAGGCCCGGGCCCTCCGCCCCAATTATGAACTGGGCGATATTGTGGAAATTGATGTGACCCCCGCCGATTTCGGCCGGGTGGCCGCCCAGACCGCCAAGCAGGTGATGCTCCAGCGGCTGCGGGAAGCAGAACGGGGCAAGATTTACGACGAATACATCGAAAAAGAAAACGAAATTCTCACCGGCATCGTGGAGCGGGTAGACGCCAAGGCCGTCTATGTGGAACTGGGCCGCACCCAGGGCGTGCTGGAAGCCAGTGAGTTTATGCCTGGCGAAGAATACCGCCCCGGCGATCATATCAAGGTCTATGTGTTGCAGGTGTATCGCTCCGGCCGCGAAGTGGGCAAAGCCCCCCAGGTGGCCGTCAGCCGCATCCATACCGGCCTGGTCAAGCGCCTCTTTGAAATGGAAGTGCCCGAAATCGCCACCGGTATCGTGCAGATCAAATCCATCGCCCGGGAAGCGGGCAGCCGCACCAAGATGGCCGTTTCCTCCACGGATGCCATGATCGATCCCGTGGGCGCCTGCGTCGGCCCCCGGGGCAGCCGCGTGGATAAGGTGGTTGCCGAACTGAAGAATGAAAAGATCGATATCATCAAATGGTCTCCCGATCCCGCCGAATTTGTGGCCAACGCCCTCAATCCCGCCCATGTGGTCAGCGTGTTCGTTTCCGATCAGGAAAAGATCTGCCGCGTGGTGGTGCCGGATAATCAATTGTCCCTGGCCATTGGCAAGGAAGGGCAGAACGCCCGCCTGGCTGCCAAGCTCACCGGCTGGAAGATCGATATCAAGTCCCAGACCCAGGTGGCTGAACTGATGCGGGCAGAAATGCCCGAACTGCAGGAAGGCCCCGGTCAGGTGATCGCCGATGCCGATGAAACGGATGATTACGAAATCCCGCTCACCGATGACGATATCGAATAAGCAAAGGATGATCCCATGAAGGAAAAAAAGGTTCCCATGCGCATGTGTGTGGGCTGCCGGGAAATGAAACCCAAGCGGGAATTGATCCGCGTGGTGCGCTCCCCCGAAGGGGCCGTTTCCATGGATCCCACCGGCCGCAAGCCAGGCCGGGGCGCCTATGTGTGCAAAAGCGCTGACTGCCTGAAACGGGCCCTCAAACAAAAGCAATTGGAGCGGGCCTTTGAATGCGCCCTGGGGGAAGAAACCAGCGCTTCCTTGATCAGGGAACTGGAATCCCTGGAGGGAAATGCGGAGTGAAAAAAGTTTTGGGTCTGCTGGGGCTGTGCAGCCGCTCGGGGCAAATCGTCCTGGGGGCGGATCTGGCCCTGCGAGAAATCCGGGCTGGAAAGGCCGGTCTGGCTTTTCTGGATGCAGGGGCATCGGATGGCACAAAGAAAAAAATCACCGATGCCTGCGCCTATCGCCATGTGCAGTTGCATATGCTGCCGGAGGGGGATCTTTCCCGTTCCTGCGGCAAGGATGATCGGATGGCCGCCGTTATCAAGCCGGGAAAACTGTGTCAGCAGATCATGCATCTGCTTGAGGAAGCCGGATCAACCGGCCTTATAGAAGAAAAACAAACGCAATATCATGACAAATGCGGGGGTGCAAGCGTCAAATGACCAAGGTAAAACTGACTGAAGCCACCAAGGATATTAACCAGCAGGCGGGCGTTATTCTGGAAGAAGCGGCACGCATCAAGCGGAATATCGATAATGTGATGCAGTCTCTGCGCAAGCAGGAAGCCAAATTCCAGCGGGAAGAAGATGAACAGCGCGCCCGGAAGCGCCAGGAAGAGCAGCAGCTTCTGGCCCAGCAGCATACCAAGGCCTGGACCATGCCTGACGAAGCGGAGGCGGAACCTGCCCCCGAAAAGAAGCCCGCCCCAGCGGAAGAAAAGCCCGCCGAAAAGCCCGCGGCAAAGAAGGAAGCGCCTTCCGAAGAGAAGAGCGCCCCTGTTGAAGCGCCTGTAAAGGAAGAAAAAAAGACGGAAAAGAAGCCCGCCCAGGAAAAGCTGCCTGAGAAAAAGGCCGATAAGCCCGTCGAAAAGAAAGAAGAAAAGAAGGCTGATAAGCCCGCTGAAAAGAAGGCTGACAAGCCTGCCCAGCAACAGCCTGCTGAAAAGCCCGTAGAAAAGCCCGTAGAAAAGCCCGTAGAAAAGCCTGTGGAAAAGGCACCCGAGCAGAAGGAAGAAAAGCTTGCAGATAAGCCCGCCGAAAAAAAGGCGCTCCCCCAGGAAAAGCCTGCCGCTCCCAAGGAAGCTGCCCCCGCCGCTGCCCAGCGGGCTCCCCAGCCCCAGCAGCAGCGTCCCGCCGCCCCTTATGGTGCTCAGGGCGCTCCTCGGCCCGGCGCTCCCCGGCCTCAGGGCCCTTATGGACGCCCCGCCAATCCTGCCCAGCCCGGTCAGGCCGGCCCCTATGGCCGTCCCGCCAATCCCCAGGGCCCCTATGGACGCCCCGCCAATCCCGCCCAGCCCGGTCAGGCCGGTCCCTACGGCCGTCCCGCCAATCCCCAGGGCCCCTATGGACGCCCTGCCAATCCCCAGGGCCCCTACGGCCGTCCCGCAAATTCTCAGGGCGCTGCCCCTGCCGGTCAGTTCGGCCGTCCCGCCGGCGCCCCCGGCGCTGCGCCTCAGGGCGGCAACCGTCCTCCCATGGGCGGCGGCGCTCCCCGGCCTCAGGGCGGTCCCCGTCCTGCCGGCGGCATGAATCGCAGCCGCGGCCCCGAACTGGCCCCTGTAGTGGAAAAGGAACGGGTCAGTAATTACGATCCCAATAAGAAGAATTATATCCGTCAGCACGATCCGGAGCATGTAGCCAAGAACCGCAAGCAGCTGCAGAAGGAATCCTTCAACGGTTACGATGACGATACCGTCCGCGGCGGAAAGCGTGCCCGGGCCAGCAAGAAGCAGCCCTCCGCTCAGCAGATGATGGCCCCCATCAAGATCGAAAAGGCCTATATGACCGCTGAAACCATCACCGTCAAGGATCTTACCGAGCG
>SVGR01000093.1 GCA_015056265.1 Clostridiales bacterium | reverse complement strand
GTAGATGATGGGCCGATCCAGGGTTTCGGGATCGGCGTCCAGTTCGATGAGCAGATCCACCAGCTCATCCACCACTTCTTCGCACCGGGCGTCGGGCCTATCCACCTTATTGATCACCAGCAGCACGGGCAGCTTCAGGCCCAGGGCCTTCTGCAGCACGAAACGGGTCTGGGGCATGGGGCCTTCAAAGCTGTCCACCAGCAAAAGCACCCCGTCCACCATCTTCAGCACCCGTTCCACCTCGCCGCCAAAGTCGGCGTGGCCGGGGGTATCCACGATGTTGATCTTGGAATCACCATAGTGCACGGCAGTATTCTTGGCCAGGATGGTAATGCCCCGCTCCTTTTCCAGATCGTTGCTATCCATCACCCGCTCCGCCACCTGCTGATTCTGGCGGAAAACGCCGCCCTGACGGAGCATTTGGTCTACCAGGGTGGTCTTGCCGTGGTCAACGTGGGCGATGATGGCGATGTTGCGAATATCATTACGAATCATAAATCTTTTCCCTCTTTCAGTCGGCATAAACGCCAACACTTTATTGTATATCCAAAATAGCGCTTTTGTCAACCGTTTGCCCGGGGAAATGGACGTATTTCCACGAAAAAAGGCCTGCGCATGGATGCGGATCATTCCTGAAACCGCAGCGTTTTTGCCGCTTGCATCCCCTTGATAAATCCCGTATAATACAGAAAGTGCACCCGCTGTAAAATACCACAAAAATGAGGATGCCGATATGTCGCAAAAGATAAGTGCCCGTTATCTGGGTATGGGCGTAGCGTTTACCTTAGCCGGAGGCATATGCTGGGGATTTTCCGGGGCATGCGGTCAATTCCTGATGCAGCAGCGGCAAGTGGATGCAGGCTGGCTGGTAAGCTTTCGGATGCTGGTTGCAGGCGTCATGATGCTTTTGTTCAGCGCTGCCCGGGCCCGATCCCTGAACCCTGTCACTGCCATGTGGAAAAAGCCCAAAGACGCCCTGCACACCGTGGTTTTCGGCATATTGGGCATGGCCATGTGCCAGCTGACCTATTTTGTCACCATCGGCCTTTCAAATGCGGGCACCGCCACCGTGCTGGAATATCTGTCACCGGTGATGATCATGATGTATGTGGCCATCCGGAAAAGAAAATTCCCCGGGCCCGTAAAGATCGCCGTGCTGATTCTGGCGCTGCTGGGCACGGCGCTGCTGGCCACTCACGGCCAATGGGGAACGCTGGCCCTGTCTAAAGAAGCGCTGATCTGGGGCATCGCCTCAGCCGTCGCCTTTGCCCTGAACAGTTTGCTGCCCGAAAAGCTGATGCATGCATACGGCACAATTCCTATCGTGGGCTGGGGCATGGTAATCGGTGGGCTGTTTCTTTCCGTTCCTTATCGGGTATGGCAGCCCCAGGGAGTATTCGACGGCGCCGCCATCCTGTGCATGCTGGGCATCGTGGTCATCGGCACCTTTATTTCCTACACCGGCTATATGGAAGGCCTGCGCCGCATTGGCCCGGAAAAGGCCAATCTCTATGCCTGTATCGAGCCCGTCAGCGCCACCGCCTTTGCGGTGCTATGGCTGAAAAGCAACGTGCAGCTTATGGATTTTGTGGGCATTGGCTGCATTCTGGCAGCAGTAACCCTGCTTTCTCTGAAAGAAAAAACTGCAGAGTAAAAGGAATCTCCCTACCATCTCTTCGGCAGGGAGATTTTTTATATATTCTTTTTATACCAGCGATTGATAATCGCTGTATTCCACCCGGCCCCGGATGTTTTCCAGTCCACCGGGTATCAATTCCTTTACCATCAGACAATCGATATGGGGAAGATGCACCGTTTCCCCGGGCAAAATGCCGTGATTAGCAGCGGTAACGAAACCCCGCGGACGGTAATTGAGGGGATTGCCTTCAACCAGCACGGCCTTGAACCCCAATTCCTTGGCCTTTTCAAAGCCGTATTCAATCATATCTTTGCTGATATGCCGGCGCTGATATGCCGTCTTTACCGCCACCGGGGTGAGGATCAGCAGTTCATCCTCGTATTTTCCCTCCAGATGGAAGCGAGAAAACTGGGCATAGCCGATCACGTTTTTTTCATCGTCCAGGGCGATGATTTCCAGCGCGGGAAGATAGAATCTCTTGCTGCGAATTTCTTCCGTCAGCCGCCGCACCAGCTTGCCCTCCTGCTCGTTTTCATGTTCCGTAAATACCTGCTCAACCAGCTCCAGACTGGGCAAGAGATATTTTTCTTCCATGGATTGAATGGTGCGATTGATCATGATAACACTCCTTTAATCATCGGGCATGGAGCTGATCACAGGGCAGATCCTTTTGCTCTTTATAAATAATGGCCATAGCGCTGCTCCTTTCTGACGACCCGCTTGCTTAAGAAATACGCTATTTGGGGGCGGAATCCTCCAAGGGAAAGGACATTGTGTCTTCCGGGGATGAGTGGGCATAGGATGAGGGTAGGGGGAGCATATAAGCTTCCCGCCATCAGCGGCGACGGCCGCCCGTTGGCTGCCGCCGGCGGAGCGTGAAATATGCGTGAAACGCGGTGATATATATTATGCCAATCTGGATCCGGTGATTGGCTCGGAACAAGGGGGCGTACGCCCCGTATTGATCATCCAGAATGATCTGGGCAATCGCTTCAGCCCCACTGTGATTGTATTACCTTTAACCTCCCGGATGGGCAAGCGCCCCCTGCGCACCCATGTGCCCCTCCTGCCGCCCCAGGGAGGGGTGAAAAGGCCCTCGCTCATTTTGTGCGAGCAGGTGCGTACCCTGGAAAAATCCCGGCTGACGGGATACCTGGGCAGGCTGACAGCAGAAAAAATCCGGGCGGTGGAGCAGGCCCTTTCCCTGGCCGTAGGCCAAGACATAGAAGAAGCCGAAGTGAAAACAGAAGAAAAAATGGAAGAAAATACAGAAGACGGCCCGGAATAAAAATGCCGCCTTGCAGTGCTTTGCAAGGCGGTTCATTTTCTTACTCCAATCCCTCAAAGAGCAGTGTATCCCTTTCCTGATGCATGGAAAGAATTTCGGCTTCGGAAGCGGTGTTTACATCCTGAGAACGGGTATGGATAACGGTCAATTCTCCCCACTCAGGGTCGGTCTGAGCGATGCGCAGCACCAGGATATCCGGATCCGTTTCATCCCATATGATATCGCCCTTTCTTACCAACTGCAGCTTCTTCCCTTCCCAGCGATAAATTTCCTTGGTACCGGTCATGGCACTATCGTGGATATAATTGATGATCACTTTCTTCTCCGCATCGGCGGTGAAATTGCTCAGCCACCGATAGGAATAGGGCCAGGGGGCATATCGGCCGGTCTCCTGATCGAAGAAAAAAAAGATGTGCTGGCTGTTGGAGGCTCCCAGCAGATAGATGATATCCAGATCGGGATACCCGTCAAAATTCAGATCCTGGGCCTTGATGAAAGGCCCTTCTTCCCGACTTTCCAGGGTAGTGAAGTACAGCTGCTGGAACAGCCCCTCGCCGTTATACAGATTCAGCATATAGATATCTTCCGTATTGGCTTCCTCGGCCCGGAATTGCTGTCCCAGCAGGATGGGCTCTAACCGAAGGGTGCGTCCATCCGGGAGAGAAAGGGAATCATCCGCCAGGGCAGGCAGGATGCACAGGCACAAAAGAAGCAGCGAAACAATGAGTTTTTTCATGTGATCATTCCTTTTATTTTAGTTAGTTGGACATACCGTAGAATCGGTTCATCAGAATTTTACTGAGCCGGGCAATAAAAATATCCCCCTGGCCGCCGCCCCCCTTTTCTTCTGCCCGCCAAGTATCAGAAAATTCGGCTTCTCCCAGCACCCAGACTTCATCATCAGAAAGCAGCATGGCGCAGAGAGCGGAGTTAAGATTCAGGGAAATCTGCCAAATATCGTTTTCCGTACCCCGGCCCATCCCGTTGCCGGGGAGAATGAGAATGCTTCGCGGGCCGGTCACGTCATTTTGTTCCTCCGGAATCACCCCTGATTGACCGGCCGCCACCCACACATCCGTGCCGGGCAGCAGCTGCACAGCAGTGAGGAAATGATCGGCGGCATTGCCCCAGATATTTGCCCAGCGTTCATTGCCGTCCCGATCAAAGCAAACTGCCAGCGCATTGGCGTCAGCAACCGCTGCTTTGCCTTCCTGACTGAAAGAGCCTACCGCCAGCAAACCGCCCTGATAATCGGTCAAGCCCAGGAATGCCGCATCACCCTGGGGGCGCTGATAGACCGATTCTTTTGCCAACCGATATTCTGCCCGGGTGGTTTCGCCATCTTCCACGATGCTGCCAGTATAGCGCATCACAAGGCCTTTGGTGATCCCATCCGTTTCCGTCCAGCCGGCCATGGCAAGGCCGCCATCCGTCACCATCACAGCGTTGACGCCGCTGGAAGAGGTAAGATCCCGGACGAACTGACGCAATTCCACACCATACTTGCTATAAATCACCCCGGCGGCGCAGCTGTCCCCCTCCACCCGAAGCATGCTGCCTCCGATGAGCAGATGATTTTCCGAAAAGGCGGCGGCAGAAGCGGCAATAAGGGGGATCGGGCAAAGATACTGCACGTCATTACTTTCTGCTTTCAGCAGATACAAAAGGCTTTCATTCTCGTCTCCCTGCAGGATAAGGGCTCCGTCCTGGCCCCAGGAGCACAGGGCGCGCAGGGGCGCGGGCAGATCCATTTCCCGGCGTTCGCCCGTTTCAGCATCAAAAAACGCCAGTTTGCCCTTCCAACCCGCAACACATGCGTTGTAACCGATAACGAATTTTCCGTTTCCCTGCCGATAAAAGCCAATGGGCATATCGGGTCCCGGGGTGCCAAAATAGGTCAGATCATCCAATACCCCATCCCCCAGAGCAGGCAGGGCCAGCAAACACAGACATAAAATGGCGATCAAGATACGTTTCATTGCTTTTCCCCCTTTTTACAGCCCGGAATTATAGAAATTTATAATTTTCCATCCCGTTTCCGGGCTTTCCCAAATCATTTCCGGGAAATAAATATTGCTACCCCAATCCTCTGTGGGATTTTCAAGCTCCACCCGATAGAAATGATCCAGCTGCTCAATCTTCTCCACCTGCGTCAGGCCCCTCATCGGTGTATGCAGATACACGGGAGCAAAAAGCGCATGATCCTCCATATTGGCGCTCAGTTCCTTCAGCCGTTTCTCCCTGGTGAAGCATAGAGCCGCCTGGGCGGCAGAGGCAGCATCGCCAAAGTAAGCCAGCACCTCTTCCGGAGACATCTTTGCCAGGCGCTTTTCCTCTTCTGTGATTGCGGAGCGGGATACCAGATATTCCGTCAGGGTTTGCTCACCCAGAATATCCCGATCAGTGCGGCCCCCCAGGGACAGGGCGAAGGTGGTATCGTGCCGGCCGGCGGAAAGATAGGCGCCAATAATCGTTCCCTGCCGTTCCAATACAATCCCCCGGAGATATACCGTTACGCCAAGATCCCTTTGCACCAGTTCCCAGTCCTCCGGGCACCAGGCAATTCGGTTTACACCCTCATGCACCCGGTAAATGGTAACGGTCACGGATTCTCCCAGATGGGGCGTAATATCATATCCCTCATCCCGCAGGAACAGATCATGATAGACAAAATACAGGGCGGCGTTATCCAGGGGTGTGATATCCAAAGCGGCGGGCAGATTGATCTGCATGCTGCCCAGGGCATAATCCAGCGTCCAGCCATAATCAGAAAACAGCGCCTGATGACGGGCAATCATCTGGAAATTCCGGGGCTTCTGCCGGTATAGAGCCTCAAACATAGCCCCTGTATCGGATGAAAGGCCCCATCTTTCCTTGCCCTGGGCAAGCCATGCCTGCTCATCCAGCGTGTTGTAGTAGAGGGAATAAATCTTTCCATCCATGCGGATGTTGAAATGCTCACAGCGGTTGGGATGGGTATCGCCGTCCCATGCTTCCGGAAAAGGAAAGGTATCGGAAAGCAAGGCGCGGATGCGATCCGCCATGGCTCCTTCCGGAACGGCCATCTCAAAATCCTCTTCAAAATCATATCCTTTCACCCGTGTAATCCATATTTCTCCCTCAGCCACCCCTGTCCCGGGCAGGGAAAGAAGCAGCGCCAGCAGCAGCATCAAACATCTTTTCATCCTATAGCCTCCTCTTTCGGCAGTGCTCATTCATATAACGCATTAATGGGAAATATTGTTTCATATGCCGAAAATAATAAAGAAAATTTACATTTCTTTCATCAAAAGGTATTCCCAAAGTGAAAATGCTCATGGTATAATGAGAAAAATTTCGCAGAAAGGAATTATGCTTCATGAAAAAACTGCTGGCCCTGCTGATAATCTGCTGTCTGATGATCCCCGCCGCACTGGCCGAAGGAGACGCCCAAACCGCCTCTTCCAATTTCGCCGCCATCCGTATCAATGAATTCATGGCCTCCAACGGCGACAGCCTGGAGGACGGCGAAGGCTCCAGCCCCGACTGGATCGAACTGTACAACACCAGCGATGAAGATATCGACCTGGAAGGTCTGTGCCTTTCCGATGGAAAAAAGACCTTGGATAAATTCGTGTTCCCCTCCGTCATCATTCCCGCCAAGGGGTATCTGATCATCTTCGCCTCCGGCTTTGAATACATCACCGAGGATGAAATCCACGTTCCCTTCAAGCTCAGCACGGACGGCGAACGGGTGGTCATTTCCTTCGAAGGGGTTATCCTGGATATCGTCAGCTTCGACACCCAGGAAAAGGATATTTCCATGAGCCGATATGACAACCGTTCCTGGCGCTATACCGAAACCTATACCCCCGGGGAAGAGAATATCTTTGACGACTGATTCCAGCCCATATTTCAGACACAAAAAGGCCGGGAGAAACGAACACATCCGTTTCTTCCGGCCCTTTATTATTGGGAAGATCTGCCTTATTGGATAAATCTTTTACGTGCTCTGCTGCATTTCCAGATTGCTATCCGTCACCATGATGCTGCCGCCATTTCTGAAAAGGTTCTTCCAGACTGCCTCTGGATCCATGCCTCCGGCGGATGCTCGAATACCCCCCTGAACCGGAACGATTTGTACATCTGTTCCATGGCGCTGCCCACGTTCTCAAAAGCAGGCTTGGTCTTTTCTCCATTCATATCCGTCCGCATCAAAACAGGTCGGTAATCCGCATCCAAACAATATATGCCTGCCTCTTTCTTTTTCAGCGCTTCAGAATCCTGCATCAGCGCGGCCGCTGCATTGAGCACTGCCTTGTACTACCGCCGGCCAGCACCAATTTGCCATTCATCACGGCAATTCGGTAATCATTCATGCTCAGGGCGCTGCCGGCGTCCTGGCTTTTTCTTCTTTTCCGTATACCCCTTTGATAAGAAAAACCTGAAGGGATAACGACGCCAAAGCCCAGCCGGACCATGGAAAGGCCGAATAGGGCCACAATTGATTCAGGAACGGATCAATTGCCGATCGCGATGCTCCTCTGTCCGCAGTTCATGGACATGCAGGGTAATCGCCGGGGCGTTGCGCAAGTATTCCGTCAGGGCAGCCATATCGGCAATCTCATCGGGAAAATGAACGCCGCAAACGGCACGGTAGGTATCCGCATGATAATCCCCTCCGCAGGTGATGATCATGCCTTTTTCCTTTACCATCTCCAGCAGCCGATCACTGTGCGTATCGTCATAGAGAGGATGGCAGTTAACCTCCAGCCCGTCAATGGCGGCATCCTCAATCACATGGCCGCCGTGACGGAATGGATGGGCCTGAATCACCAGGCCGCCATAGGGCTGCACCATCTGCTGCATTTCCGCCAATGTATAATCGTATACGCAGGGATGCTGCAGCAGCGCTTCCGGGGGAGGACCGTAAAGCAGGATATGGGCGTCCCCATATTTGCGGGCAGTAACCTCAATACCGAAAAACAGGCGCATCCCCCGGGCATCCGCCAGCGCCTTTATCCGGTAATACTCCTCCCCATAGCGCCGGGCCAGGCCCTCCGGCCCGTCCTCCTGAACATAAGATATCTGATAATGATTGGTCAGGATCGCCCCGTCCAGGCCCGCTTGCGCAGCCGCTTCTAACATTCCTGCCCCATCCACCCGGCAGCACCGGCTGATTCCCGAAGAATGTGCATGCATATCGATCAGCATAATTTCGCCTCTTTCATGCGGAAATGATTCGATTATCATTCGCTGCCGCAAATAAAAATCCTGCAAAGAAACGCAAAGTATCCCAGCTTCCATGATAGAACCGGGACGATGGGATATTAACGCGGCACTCGTAGGTCAACATCAACTGTAAAGGCTTTTTCCTTAAATGCTGAAGCCTTGAACCACAAGTATTCCGACTCGCACTGCCAGAACCATTCAGGCGACAAGCCGCCGCCATAATGATAGAAATGATTGAATAAGTCATGTCCTTCGCTGTTAAAGTTTACGGCATAGACCTCGGTATAGTTGCCTTCCCGCCAATAGATATCAAACTTGGAAAAGTATGTTTCGCCGCGTTCGCTTCCATTCTGCTTACAGGTGAAGTCCATGTATATGCGCTGACGATCGTTATTGCGATCTGTGAAAGTAAAACAATGAACATCGCCGTTGCGTTTGTAGGAAGAAACGGTGAAATGGCTCGTCTTTCCATCCCGGTCTTTTAATGTGACCGTACTTGCGCGCGGATTAAAATCCTCATCTGCTCCGCAGCCTGCCAAAGAAATCGCCAGGCACAGCAGCAGCGCCATTGAAATCATTCTTTTTGTAATATGTTGCGATACACCGCTGTTCAGTTCAGTCTTCATAGTCATTCCTCCTCTCAAATATATCTCATGATACCTCAGAAAACACGGCAGCAGAGATTATTGTTCTTTCTTCTCAAATACCAAGATGGCCATCTGCCGTTCTCTGCTGCCTTAAACTTCAAAATCTGTATGCACAGCAGATATGGTATGCAGTCTGTATCCTTTGAAAGCAAAAAAATGATTCCCTCCTCCAGTTCCGCCAAATTCCTGGAAGCATGACCAGTATATTCTTCTTTCATCATCCCCTGCATTACCACATAGGGCAAAACCCCCTCTTTCCTTGTCATAAACTGTCAGGAAAGAGGGGGAAATGCCTATCGTACCTGGCAGACTGCTTTTTCAAACAGCCTACTGTACTATTTCAACATTTTATGTACCTGGGAGAACCTCGCCTCATCAGCTCAGCCCTCGCAAAGCCTTGTACTGTTTGGGGCCGACCTTGGGAAAAACGCCGATGTATGGCCCTTTTGCCCGCGGCGGCTCGCCGCAATTACAGCTCAGCGAAGTACTTGATGGTGCGGACCATCTGAGAGGTGTAGCTGTTCTCGTTGTCGTACCAGGACACGACCTGCACCTGATAGGTATCGTCGTCGATTTTGGCGACCATGGTCTGGGTGGCATCGAACAGGGAGCCGTAGGTCATGCCGATGATATCGGAGGACACCAGCTGTTCTTCGGTGTAGCCGAAGGAAGCGGAAGCGGCGGCCTTCATGGCGGCGTTGATGGATTCCTTGGTCACATCCTGGCCCTTAACAACGGCAACCAGCAGGGTGGTGGAACCGGTGCATACGGGAACGCGCTGAGCAGAGCCGATGAGCTTCTTGTTCAGTTCGGGGATAACCAGGCCGATGGCCTTGGCAGCGCCGGTGGAGTTGGGAACGATGTTCTGGGCGCCAGCGCGGGCACGACGGAGATC
>SVGR01000092.1 GCA_015056265.1 Clostridiales bacterium | reverse complement strand
GTGATTGTACTTTCGCAAGGCGGAGTCCAGAGGAGGAACTCCTCTGGCGCGGGGTTCAGGGGCCGCGCAGGCCCCTGCCTCATTCCTCGTTATATAATATGCAAAGAGGGCCGTCTTCCCCGTTTACTGCATCCGTTCGGGATAGGTGGTCACCTGCGCCTCGCTGATCCACTGGTTCATGGCGGCGGTATAGGCCTCGTCCTCCTTAGTGGTGCGCACTTCAGGTTCCAGCGCATCCCGCACCTGATCCAGGGGCACAGCACCCTCGGCGAGATCGCCGGTGTACTGGAGGATATGATAGCCGTATTCCGTGAGTACAGGCTGGCTGACCTGGCCCACTTCCGTCAGCGCCATGGCAGCGGCGGTGAATTCGGAAACATAATTGGTGACCCCTTCGCCCACGGCATAGCCTTGGGCAGGCGCATTCACATCTTCATTATACTGGGCCAGCAGTGCGTCAAAATCGGCGTCTTCGGCAGTGACCAGGGCATAAACCTCATCGGTCTTGGCCTGGATATTCTGCTTCGCCTGGTTATTGGCGGCCTTCAGGGCGATATCGGCCTGATCCAAAGCAGCCTGGGCATCAGCCACAGCAGCATTCAGGGCATCCAGATCGGCGCCTTCCCCTGCAGCGGCCTGGGCATTCTGGGCGGCGGTGAGGGCGTCCTGGGCATCGGCCTGGGCGGTCTTGGCGGCATTGATGGCAGCCAGGTCTTCCTCAGTGAACGTGATGACGATCTGCTTCACCAGCCGCATGCCGGCGGGCACATAATACACGATATTTCCTTTATTGGTGTTAGAAACGAAATTATAGGCGGATACGGCATAGGCTTCCTTTTCGGCGGCGGCTTTATCCGCCAGGGCAGCGGCCAGATCCTCTTCCGTCACCTGCACATCCCGGGCAGCATAAGCCCCCAGCTTATCCAGGGCCAGATTATCCTTCACGCTCGCCAGGATGGATTCCCGGGTGCCGTAATTATTGGCCTTGGCGATATCCGCAGCCCGGGCATAGAGGGCATCCCCTTCCAGGCCTTCATTGGCCAAGAACTGCTGTGCCACATTATCCAGCAAAGTCTGGAATTGCTCGTCAGCATCGGCCTGAACCTGGGCTTCTTCTTCAGCGGTCAGCTGATCCAGGCCCAGTTCCCGGATTTTCTGCTCAGCAACCAGACTTTGCACATAGAATTCGATCACCTGAGCCTGCACCGTATCCCAATCGGTGGGATAACCGGCGGTCATGCCCATGGAAGAATACATCTGGTTATAATAATCGTATTCCTGAATGAGGGCGTTGGTCATATTGGTGACGGTCAGTTTATCGATTGTTTCACCGTTCACATCCACAATCACCCGGGCAAAATCCACATCTTCATCCACGGCGATCAAGGTGCATCCGCTGAGCACCATCATTGCGGTCAGCAGCAGCGCCAGCAAACCTTTTTTCTGCATACAAATCCATCTCCAATCCAAAATATAATGCGCATCCATGCGCCGGCCCGATCCGCCGCCTCATTGGACGGGGGGCTTTTGCTCCAGTTTCTTATAGGATCCGTCTTCCTGCTCAATGTATACCTGATCCAGGGTGGCCCGCAGACCCTCCCGGAATTCCCGGATGTACTGCTTGCGCAAGGTTTCCTGCTCCTTCAGTTCATCGACGGTGAGCCCCACCGTCTTTTTCTTCCGGGCCAGTTCGTTAATCCGATCAATCTGCTGTTTTTCCAACGGGGATATCCTCCTTTCTGAGCCTGACGCCCAGATACATGGGCACAGCCAGCAGCATGGCATAGGCAAGATACAGCACATACCGATCGATGGCCGGGCCGCCAATCAGCAGCCGAAGCGCCAGCCCCGCAGCCAGCACCGCCGGCACAGCGATCAGCATTTTGTGCATCTTCGCCAGATACAGGGGCAACGCCAGCACCACCGCATAAACACCATAAAGCAGATAGCGGCTGATTTCATTGCGGTCAATGGCAAATTCCAGGGCAAGGCCCAGACCCAGCGTTACCGGAACGGAAATAATCGCCGCCAGGGACAGCCGGAAATGATATTTGCGCATTCTCAGCGCCAGATACAGCACCGTCAGCCCCAGCATGGCCATGGCCATCACATGCTGCAGCCCCACAAAGGAGATGCTCATATGCCGGTCATAGCGCAGGCTCTCCAGCATGGTTTGCACCCCGCCGTAGAGAATCAGGAAAAGCAGCAGGGTTTTGCCAGCCCGCTGATCCTTATGCTGCTGCACGGCATCCCGCAGCAGCACCACGGAAAGCACCAGCGCAGCAAAGGATTCTAGTAAATATGTGGCCAGGTACCAGTCGTAATCCCCTTCCACCGCAAGAAAACTGCCCTTGAGCAGATCCCCCAGCAATGGCCGGCTGATGCCGAAATCCAGTACATAGCCCTCCCCCAGCCGCTCACAAGCCGCAAACAGCATCAGACAGGGCACCATCAGATCGGCCAGATGCAGAGACGATTGACCGCTCAGCTTCCCGGCCAGCAGGGCGCCCAGAACGCCGCCCAGCAATGCGCCCACCATGGAGTAGCCGCCGCCGGTGACCAGCAGCATCCCGGACAGGGGCATCACACCCTCCAGGCCCAGGGACTGATCCAGAAGACAATACAGCAGCCGGGAACAGACGAAACCAAGCGCCAGAGAAAGCATGCCGGTAAGAGCAGCCATCCCCTGCTTGAGCCCTTCCCTCCTGCACTGCAGCAGCAGCATAATCAGCGCCGCCGCCGCACCCAGCGCGCAGTACAGCCCGAAGGCATACACTTCCACACCCAGGAAAAATATTTTTTCCGCTTCTTCCCAAAGGTTCATGGTCAATTTCCTCCGTCAGGAACCGCCGTGGCGAAATAGATGATATCGCTGAGGGAGCGTTCGCTGCTGGAAAGATCGTTGAAATATTCGCCCTGGTATACCATCGCGGCAGACCCGCCGCCGTCCAGATTATAGGCCTCGATACAGCCCAGGGAATACATGAAATCCGCCAGGCCCTGATGGGTGACGCCGGTCGATTCTCCCCGGCCTTCCGCGATTACCATCACATAGCTGAGGGTACCCAGCTGGCCGATGGCAGCCCGGGGTTCCTTACCGTTAGGATTGTACTTATATTCCTTATCGGTAGTGAGCAATTCGCCCTTCTGCACCAAAGCCGGGCCGAAGGTGAAGGCGTTGACGATGGTGCCCTCAAAATCATCCACGCCTTTGGAGCGGATGAAGGTATGGAAATCACCCTTTTCATCGATAATCAGGATGTCCCTGAGCTTATTGCTCTTATTCCGCAGCTTCTGGCCCATGCGGTATTCATAGCTGGTGGCAGAAGGATTATCCACAAAGTTATCGCCGCTAAGGGCAACGATGGCGTTATTCTTTTCCGCCATGGCCGCCACACGGGCGGTGGTTTTGGAGGTGATCTTTTTGCCGGCAATAGCGGTGCGCAGCTGCGTGGGCGAGGCAACCTCTACCCAAGCAATGCGCCAGATAACGCCATTTTCTTCCCGGGTTTCCATCTGCACCCGGATGGAATCATCCTCATATCCCCAATCGGTATAGCCATCGGGATTGGGCTTGTAGCCGGGAGTAAAATCAATGGGCAGGGCATATTCTGCTTCCACGATGACGTTATCGTCCGCTTCCGCCCGGGCAGCGGGCAGCAGGAAGGAAAGCAGGCCGCTTTCATCCCCTTCCAGTTGGTCCAGGATCATCCACTGGGGCTCATCCAGCATCCGGGGGGAGGACAGCGCAAAAGGCATGGCCAGCACCATAGCGGCGCACAGGATCGCCAGAAGAATCCTTACGTACAGTTTCATTTTTTCCTCCTTATTTCTTTTCACGGAATACCCAGCCCTGCTGGAAACGATAATTGACAAAGTACATGGCAATCTGGATCACCACATACAGGGGGATATGCAGCCAGGCAGCCTTCACAAAATGATCCAGATAGCCGTAAAGCAGCGTAGTAATCACCAATGAGCAGGCCGCAAGGACGATATAGCGCTGAGCGGCGCCCTTGCTTTCCTTCACCTGGAACACAAAATTCCGGTTGAGCAGGAAATTCACCGGTGCGCTGATCAGGCGGGCAATGGGCGCGGCCAGCAGCGCCTTGGCCGCAAAATCAATGCCCAGGAAACGGATATCCGGCTGATCCTTGAAAAGCCAATACATCAGCAATGCCACAATCCCTGTATCCAGCAGGAAGGAAAGGATGCTGGCGGCGCTATAGCGGAAGAAATTGCCCAGCAGCAGCTTATAAATCCGCCAGGAATCCCGGATGGGATGGAAATGGGTGCCCGCATTGTCATCGTGGTAGATGGTATTGATGGGCAGCACCCGCATGGGGATTTTCTGCATGGCACATTGGATGAGCATGTTCATTTCATACTCAAACCGATTGCCGCTGACATTCAGCATGAAATCCATCAGTTCCCGGTTAAAGGCGCGCAGGCCTGTCTGGGTATCGGGCAGATACTGGCCGTAGAACAGCCTGAACACCACCGACGTGATCCGATTGCCCACCCGAGATTTGGGGGGCACCTGAACGCTGTTCTTGGAAAAATCCCGGCTGCCCAGCAGCAGTTCCTTTTCCTCGCCCAGTTCCTTGGCCAGCATCACCGTATCGGATACGATATGCTGGCCATCAGAATCGGCAGTGATTACGCCTTTGAGATCGGTATACTCCTTCAGATAGGCAAAGCCGGTGCGCAGGGCCTGGCCCTTGCCGTAATTCACTTCATGGTGGAGCACATGGCACCGCTCCCACCCGGCGATTTCATCAAAGATGGGCTGGTACTCCTCCTTAGAGCCATCATCCACCACCAGGATCAACCCAAATTCCGCCGCCTGCAGTTCCTTCACATAGGCAGGCAGCCTTTCATCCGGGGAAAGGGAAGGTATCAGTACACAGCATTGCTGAGGAATCATGCAATCACTCTTTCATTTGTATTCCGTGCATCCATCACGGTATCCAGATAATCAATCAACAGGGGGGTGAGATCCATCCCCGTGTATTCGGTAAGCAAAGCCTCAAAATCGGCCCGATCCGCAAAGGAAAAGCCGTATTCTTCCACATAACGGCGCAGAAAGCCATCCAATCCCCCGGGGATGATTGCATTCAGTGCTTCCATCAGCGCCGCCCCCCGGCCGTACACCACCGTGGAATAATCGGTCAAATTGGGGAAATAGTCAATGGGACTGCCCGGGGTCAGATTGCCGGGCACATTCTCCCGCATGGGCGCGTCCGTCCGGAAATACTTCAGGGTTTCATAGGTGGCCTGACCGTACCGTCTTTCCACATAGCGCAGCACCGCATATTCGCACAGTGCCTCATCCTGCCAGGGATGGCGGATACTATCCGATCCCACCAGGGCATAGAACCACTGATGGGCCGTTTCATGAGCGATGAGCAATTCCAGGCTATCCGCCCGACTTTCCAGATAATAGCCCTGACCCAGCATACAAAATCCCGGGTATTCCATGCCGCCGAAGGGGAAATCCACGCTGCACACCGTATAGGCGGGCCAGGGGTAATCCCCATACAGCCGGGCGTAGGTTTCCAGCGCCTTTTTCGCATAATTCAGGGCACGCTTGGCCCCCGCCTCTGTTCTGGCGTAGGAATACACCATGGTATCCCCCTGACGAGCAGCGGCCGCTTTGTAATCCGCGCTTATACACAGGCCCAATTCCCGGGCGGCAAGCATGCCGCCCTGCCATATGCCCTCCTGCTTTTCCAGGGGCACTGAGCAGGCGGGCACATAGCCTTCCGGCAGCTGCAGGGACACACGCCAATTGGCGCAATCGCTGATGAAAGGATCGCCGATGGGCAGGTATTCCTCCCGTCGCCAGCCCTCCCCATCCCGGGCCGCCAGCACCGGCAGCACATTGCCCAGCTGATACACACCATCCGCATAACCCGTCCGATGAGCGCACAGCGGGATATAGGCCGTAGCCTCCACCCTCAGCACGCCCTCTTCCCCTGGGGCCAGGGGCGGGATCGTTACCTCCAGGGCCGTGCGGTCATCATTGGTATAGGCCCATGCCGCTTCCTCAGCCTGCCAGGTAATGGAAGCGATATCCAGCCAACCAGGAGAAAACCCCTCCGGATAACAGGCATCGAAAATCTCCTCTAAGGAGGCGGGGCTGGTTTCCTGGGCAGCATAGGCGTTGAGCCAGGTGCGCAGTCCAAGGGAAGCAAGGGGCGCATCGGCAGCGTTCCGGTACTGGAGGGTCTGGGTAATATGCAGGCTGCGGTTTTCCGGATGCAGGGTGAGATGCACATCCCATTCCGGCAGGCCCGCAGCAGCCGCTTCCAGGGAAGGATGAACAGTCGGCGCCCGATCACCGCCAAACAGCATCAGGCAGCCTGCCAGCAGAATCCCAATCAGCGCCGCAATCAGCAGCACCTTCCTGCGCGCAGACCCACACAGGGGTATTATACACCCTTTTCCAGCCATTTTCCAGCCCCCTTTCCCCAATAACTTCATATATTATAACACATTCAGCCGCCCTTTTACTGCATTCAATCAGGAAAATAATAAAAATTTACGTTTCGTTCATTAGCCCGGAAAAAAACAGTGCCCCGCCAGAATTTTTACCCCCAGCAATGCCAGCATGCATCCCCCGGCAATGCGTGCGGGCCTTTCCCATCGGCGGCCAAAGGCACTGCCCATATTCAGCCCTGCCATGGAAAGCAACGCCGTCAGCATCCCAATGGGCCATACCGCCCGCCACAGATTCACCTGCAGCCAAGAAAAGGATAAGCCGGCGGCCAGGGCATCCACACTCACCGCCAGGGCGGCTGGGGCCATCACGCCCATCGCCAGGGAGGGGCTCTCCCTTCGCGCTTCCCCCTTCGTTAATGCTTCCCGCAGCATCCCCACTCCCAGCCATTCCATGATGAAAAAAGCTATCCACGGCGCTGCCCCCCGAACCATGGATACAAAATGGTTGCCCGCCAGATACCCAATCACCGGCATCAGCGCCTGAAAGCCGCCAAACCAAAGCCCTACCGTCCCATAATGCCGCCATCCAGGCCGGGAAATGGAAAGTCCCTTGCACACCGACAGGGCAAATGCATCCATGGCCAGCCCAATTGCCGTCATTAAAAGCGCATAAATATCCATTTTTTATTTCCCCTTTCCCCACAGAAAATGCCCCTCCGGCAGGGGAATCGCCACTGCCAAAGGGGCCTTTCATTTCCTTTGCGCCGGGCACACCCCGGGGGCCATCGCCCTTCAGAGTATGCCAGGAGAATGGGGAATATGTATCTTACGCCAGCACTTCGCCGTCGTTTTCCACGGAGATTTCTTCCACCTGACGGATGGCCCAACGGGCAACAGTCATTTCGGTGGGGGCCTGGTTGCGCTGGCCCACGATCAGCACGATGGTGTCGTCCTTAATACGATCGATGGTGCCATAGATGCCGCCGATGGTGGTAACGCGATCGCCCTTCTTCAGAGCAGCCAGCATTTCCTTTACCTTCTTATCCTTCTTGCGCTGGGGAC
Source organism: Clostridiales bacterium (assembly GCA_015056265.1). GTDB lineage: Bacteria > Bacillota > Clostridia > Christensenellales > Aristaeellaceae > RUG563. The sequence continues at coordinate 2,278 of SVGR01000092.1, read as the reverse complement.
GAATCAGCATGAAATAGAAAATCACACCCATCAGTACCAGAGGGAACAGCATGCCGATCAGACCGGCAGCGCCGCCTACTTCGGGAAGGGAGGTAGCGCCGGGGGTAACTTCGCCAACCACATCGCCCACTTCAGCAGTGCCTTCGGCCATAGCAGAGGAAATACCAAACAACTTTTCAAGCATAGGAAAATAACCGCCTTTCAATCACATGATCCTCATTATTATACATGAAAATCCTGCGTCTGTAAAGCCTGTAATTTCATGAAATCGTACATCATTGTGTCTGCTGTACGCCATTATGCTATCAATCCCGCAGGATCCGGCCGTCAGTAGAAATCACCGTCACCCGCCAGGGCAGATATTTTCCGCTTTGCATCAATGCCCTTTTCACCGCCATTTCCATGCCGCCGCAGCAAGGCACCTCCATCCGCACCACCCGAACGCTTTCAATATCATTATTTCGGATAATCTCCGCCAGCTTTTCAGTATAATCCACGCCGTCCAGTTTGGGACAGCCCACCAGAGTCACATGATCCTGAATAAAATCTTCATGGAAGGAGGCGTAGGCGTAAGCCGTGCAATCCGCAGCGATCAGTAGCTTTGCGCCTTGGAACCAGGGGGCGGTAATGGGGGCCAGCTTGATCTGCACCGGCCATTGCCGGAGCTGGGACCGTCGGGATACATTTGTTTGATCACATGCACAATCATGGAACTCCGGCTGCAGTGCACGGCTCATGGAACCGGGGCAACCGCAAGGCAGCGGATCGGAGGACGGAGGAACAGGGCGTTTATCAATCGAGTTACCGATTCGGGAATCGGCAGAAGCAGGCCTCAGTTCACGGCTCGCCGTGCCAGGACAACCGGCATGCTTTCCCTGCTCCGCTTGCTTTTTCGATTTAGCCGCAAGGACAGCAGCCTCATCATACGCCGCCGCTTCCCGCTCAACAAAGTGAATGGCATCCACCGGACAGGCGGGCAGACAGTCGCCCAAACCATCGCAATAATCGTCCCGCAAAAGCTTCGCTTTTCCATTGACCATGCCAATTGCCCCTTCATGGCAAGCCTTGGCACATGCGCCGCATCCATTGCATTTTTCTTCGTTGATCTGTATAATTTTGCGAATCATATCTTTATCATCCTTCCCAGAGAATCTAGTTTCCCTTGACTTTACAATCCGATTATACTATACTGAAAGCGTCATTTATGTTGTTTTTCCAACATCCGAGGAGGAAAATATGAAAAGATTTTATCCATTATTGCTGCAGTGCCCGCTGTTTTCTGGCGTCAGCGAATTGGCAATTTCTAATCTATTAGAATGCTTGAAAGCACAATGGCGGCCTTTTACAAAAGGGCAATTCATTTTTTATGAAGGCGATCCCGTTCGGCGTGTTGGGCTGGTGCTTTCAGGATCGGTTCAAATTTTGCGTCAGGAATACGACGGAAGCCGCAGCATCCTGGCCAATATCGCCCCTGGAGAATTATTTGGGGAAATATTCGCCTGTGCAGGATTGACGCACTTTCCCGTAAGCGTCCAGGTGACGCAAGAGGGGCAAGTGCTGTTTATGGATTTTCAGCAATTGATTACCACATGCGGTCAGGCATGCTCCTTCCATCAGCAAGTGATTACAAATCTTTTGCGAATCCTTTCCGGAAAGAATCTGATACTAAATCAAAAAATCCGCTGTATGTCCCAGACGACCACACAGGAAAAACTGATGACGTTTTTGCTGGAGCAGGCAAAGCAGCATGGAAAACCGGAATTTATCATTCCTTTTGACCGACAAGCTTTGGCTGATTATCTTGGGGTCGAACGCAGCGCCATGTCAGCTGAAATCAGCAAACTGAAAAAACAAGGCCGCATCGATACAAAAGGCAGCTGGTTCCATCTGATTACGCACCAAAACGAAGAATGATTCATCTTCTTTGATTTGTGTTCCCAAATCCCTATGACATGCGGCAAATTTATTTTTACCCTCGTCCGCATAAGCATCCGAGTCTCTTTTTGAGGGAAATGAATAACGCATGTTCCGAAAAGTATCGCTTTAATCAGTTATTTATTTGAATATCTGCAATACAGTATGCCATTACATTTTCATTCATACAGTAATCCGATGTTTTTCAATGATCATCATATCTTTAAACAAATTCATAACTTGAAATGGAAGAATATATTTCAGTTGATAAAAAAAGAGCATCTCGATTGAGATGCTCTAAGTGGAATCCGGCGGCGACCTATCCTCCCGGGCCGTGTCCAGCCAAGTACTTTCGGCGCTGAAG
>SVGR01000091.1 GCA_015056265.1 Clostridiales bacterium | reverse complement strand
ATCAACGGGTTTCCCAGTGAAATCTTTATGATGATGTAGTAGAGGCGGAGCATGATCAAAGCCGTTGTTTTCGATCTGTTTGAGACGCTCATTACGGAATGGATCAGCAAGAAATACTTATCCTCCCAGTGCGCGAAGGATTTGGGGATTGATAAAGCGCTGTTCAAGGCTGCCTGGGAAAGACATGGTCACGCCCTCAATTGCGGAGAAATAACCTATCATCAGGTTTTGCGAAGTATTTGCGATGAAGCGGGTGTATCGCCGGATGAGGACATTCTTTCCTGCTGTGAAACGAAACGGATCGCAGGAAAAAACCAATGTTTCGATTCTATCTGTGGCGATGTTTTGGCTCTTTTGGCTGTGCTGAAGCAACGGGGAATGAAGTTGGCCTTGTGTAGCAATTGCTCAGAAGAAGAGGTGCAGCGCTTTTCCGCCTCCCCGCTGTATTCCTATTTCGATGTGATTTTTCTTTCCTATGAATGCGGTTTGGTAAAACCGGATAGAGAGATTTATCTTGGCTGTGCCGGCGCACTTTCAGTTGCCCCGGAAGAATGCCTGTTTGTAGGAGACGGTGGCAGCAGGGAATTATATGGCGCAAAAGAGGCGGGGATGCACCCCTTGCGCGCCGTATGGTTTCTGAAAGAATATATGTCCAATTATTCATTCATGCCTTTTGATGAAGCCAGCACTCCAAGCGGTGTACTGGCTTGGCTGGATGCTTGCAATTAACTTTGCTTTTCTATAATAAAGGAGCGACGATATGGATTTTCATCATGTACCGGTGCTGCTGAAGGAAGTGCTGGAATATTTAGACCCGCAAAAAGGCCAGGTATTTGCCGACGGCACCCTGGGCGGCGGCGGCCACAGTGGGGAAATCCTGAAAGCCATGGGTGAAGGAACGCTCTACGGCATTGACCGGGATGAGGCGGCCATTCAGGCTGCATCTGAACGGTTGTCCGTTTATCCCGGCTTTCATGCACTGCATGGCAATTTTCATGATGTAAAAATGCTGCTGCCGGAGGGCGTGCGCCTGAACGGGGGCCTTTTGGATCTGGGCGTTTCCTCCCATCAATTGGATACCCCGGAGAGGGGCTTTTCCTACCATGAAGATGCGCCGTTGGATATGCGGATGGACACTTCCAAGGGCATGACGGCGGCGGATTATGTGAATACCGTATCCGAAAAGGATTTCTGCCAGGCCCTTCGGGACTATGGCGATGAAAAATGGGCGGCGCGGATCGCCCAGATTCTGATTGAAAAAAGAAAGCAATCGCCCCTGAAAACCACCCAGGATCTGGTGAGGGTGGTGGATGCGGCCATCCCCAAGGCCGTGCGCCGCAAGGATGACGGCCATCCCGCCCGCCGCACCTTCCAGGCGGTGCGCATTGTGGTAAACGACGAACTGGCGCCCCTGGAAAAGGCCATCCATGATTGGGTGGATTTATTGGCGCCTGGCGGCAGGCTGGCGGTGATCACCTTCCATTCCATTGAGGATCGGATTGTGAAGCTGGCCTTCCGGAAACTGCAGAATCCCTGCATCTGCCCGCCCAAGGCCCCCATCTGTGTCTGCGGCAAAAAGCCTTTGGGCAAAGCCATCGGCGGGGCGATCAAGGCAACGAAAGACGAACTTAACGATAATTCCCGCTCCCACAGCGCTACCCTTCGGGTATTTGAAAAGGGGGAAGAGGCATGAGCACCCTGTATGTTGTGGCGACCCCAATCGGGAACTTATCCGATATGAGCCCGAGGGCTATTGAAACGCTGAAAAATGTTTCCCTGATCTGTGCCGAGGATACCCGGGTGACGAAGAAACTGACCAATCATTTCGGCATCGATACGCCCCTTGTTTCCTGCCATCAGCACAATGAAAAGGGACGGGGTGAAGAAATAACGGAGCGCATGATCGCTGAAAATATTGATGTGGCGGTGGTTACCGACGCCGGTACCCCAGCTATTTCCGATCCGGGCACGGAAATCGTGCGCATCGCGGCGGAAAAGGGCATTCCGGTGATGGCCATTGCCGGGCCCACCGCTTTTGCGGCGGCGGTATCCGTCAGTGGTTTCGATTTTTCTTCCTTCACGTTTTATGGCTTTCTTCCCAGAGAGAATAAGGAACTGAGAGAAAAGCTGACGGATATCGGAAGGAAAAACGAAGGCGCTATCTTCCATGAGTCCCCTCATCGGGTGAAGAACCTGGTGGCCATGATTGGGGAGACCCTGCCGGGGGCAAGGCTTTCCGTCAGCTGCGATCTGACCAAGCTGCATGAGCTGACCCTTCGGGGCACGCCGGAGGAAATCCTTTCCGCCCTGGAGGCCAATGAAAAGAGCGAAAAGGGCGAATACTGCCTGGTGGCGGATCTGCGTGGCGTGAAGCTTCCGGAAGAAAGGCCGCAGATTCAGGCCTCTCTGGAAGCGAGGATCTTCGATCTGTTGCTGCAGGATGTTTCTCTTCGGGATGCGGTGGAGCAGCTGGTGAGCGAAGGAGAAAAGAAAAATGCAGTGAAGGCAGCATCCCTTCGGGTGAAGGAAATGCTGGATCTGTGAAAAACAGCGCAGGGGGCGGGGAATCGATTCCCGGCGGGGGATTGTGGATGAATCCAGCGCCCTTTATCATGTAGGCGAACAGAAGGATTATCCGAAAATGCTGTTCCTGGTATCCGATCATGATATGGAAAACCGCTATGAACAGACGATGCTGATGATCTCCACCCTGAAGCACTTTGGCCATGGCGAGGAAAAGGTACGGCTGAAGGTGCTCCACGGCGGGCACTGCCAGTACTATAAGCCCCGGGAAGAGTATGGCGGGGAAAGCCCCTTTGGGGTGATGGCTGCGGAATTTATCGAAAGCATCTAAAAAAGGAGAAAAATACAGTGGAAAAAGAAAACACCGGTATGAATCCTGCAGTAGCAGAATGTTTGAATAAATTGCAGGCAGAAACGGAACGCCTTGAAAAAGAAAGGGAAAATGCAGAGGAAAAGAAACGACGCGCAGAGGAAAAGAAGGAAAGAAAGCGGATCCTGATCCAGGCCGGCCTGTATACGGAAGGGCCTGTAGAAGTAAAGTCGGGTAGGGCGTATGATTATGTGGAAGTCATTGACGGCGTGTCGCACTATTATCGGGAGAATCAGAAGATTCCTATGCAAGTGACTGATGAGGAATTTGCCGCCGTCCGGGCTGCCCTGGAAAAATGGGAGGACGTCAGCGCTGGGGAAGAAGCAGAAAGAGAAATGGATGATGAATCCGAAGCGGATAGGGAGCAGAAAAGCTGGGCGGAAAGCTTCTTTTCCGTTATTGGGATTCTGGCCTGGATCGCCGGGGTGATCTGGCTGATTGTGATGCTCGCTACGGAGACGTTTGATTTTTCTATGCTGTTGCTGTGCTTTATGTCCGGCGCTGTGTGTATGTGCGCATCGGAATTGTTCGGCTGGCTGGTGAAGATCCATCGGAAGCTGAGCGATATTGCCGATTCCCTGAAGAAAGATTAATGAAAAGAGGCGATACCAATGAACGAACTTCCCCAGATTTTAGAGGCGCTGATGGTGATCAGCTTTGGTATTTCCTGGCCTATGTCCATCATCAAATCCATCCGGGCTCGCAGCGCCAAGGGAAAAAGCCTGCCCTTTATGCTGATGATTGAATTTGGCTATGTCTGCGGTATTGCCGGGAAGTTGGCAGGGCAGAATATTACCTATGTGTTCATTTTCTATGTGCTCAATTTCCTGATGGTGGGCACGGATATTCTTTTGTACTTCCGCAATCGCAGGCTGGACCGGGCGGCGGAACAGGAGAATGAATAAAGCGGCAGGATGCAGGGAAACAGTGAAAAAAGCTGTTAAAAAAGGCGTTTCCGTTTGGAAACGCCTTTTTTAATTGAAAGCCGAATGCTCCGTTAGAATTTACCAGCGGCCTGGCCCCCATTCGTTTCGCCGATTGCCGCCCTGCCCGCCGGAATAAAGCAGGGAGGTCATTTCAATTTCTGTCAGGGTTTTTCCATCCGCCGTCAGGGTATAGCGGCAGCCCGGCTGCAGGGCAGGACAGGTGATGAGGGCGCATTGAAAGGATTTTTCCGGTGCAAAGGAGAGCAGCGTTTCTCCATTTTCATTTAAAAGGGCCAGCTGAACGCCGGGCTGCTGCATGGAAAAGGTGCACAGAATGGCCCCCTGATTTTCTGCGTAGGAAAAATTCTGGGCCATACCGCTGCTGCCCAGGGCGATTAATGTGCCTCCGGTTACGGTAGCTTGCCCGTCAAAATCGAAAGCATTATTCCCGTTGGAGGCGGGGCCGTTGATCCGGATGTCCCCGCCGGACACCGTGATATTTCCGTTGGAATCGATTCCATCCCCGCCGCTTGTGATGAAAAGGGAGCCGCCGGAAATATCAATGCTGCCGGTAGAGCGGGAAAAGCCGCCCCGGCCGAAGCGGCCTCCCATGGAGGAGCCGTCGGCGCCCCCTGCGCCGTTGAGGCCGTCATCGGAGGCCTGTACGGTGATTTTCCCCCCGGCGATGGAAAGCACGCTGGCCTCTATGCCCTCGTAGCTTTTTTGAATTTCAATTTCACCGCTGCGTATGGTCAGGGCGTCATCCGCATGGATGCCGTCATCTCCGCTGGAGAGGAGAAAAACCCCTTCGACGATGGTGACGGATTGATTGGCGTGGATGCAGTCGTCCCGGCAATCCAGGATGTATTCTCCGCCGGAGATAAGAATATCGCCGCCGGCCTTCATGCCTTTGAAGGATTGCTGATCATTTGTCAGGGCCTGGCTGCTTCCTCCGCCGGAGGAAAGATGGACGGAGGCGTTTTCCGTTTTCAGAACGGTATAGGCCTGAATGCCGTCGCTGCCGGAGGTAATGGAAAGGTTTGCATTCTGAAGGTAGATGAAACCGCGATGGGCATCCTCCTGATTATCCGATTGCATTCCGTCCTCGCCGGCATGGATGTCCAGGGTGCAGCCGGAGAGACGGATGCAATCCTTGCCCTCCAGGCCGTTGCCGGGGGCGTTGATCCGCACCTGGGCTGAAATGACGGCCAGATCATCTTTGGATACTGCTCCGTGGCGGTAATTGCCCTGGATATTCAGGATGCCGGCGCCATTGATGCAAAGATCCGATCGGGAGAAAAGGGCGGCGTCCAGGCCTTCTGCGGAAAATGCGGCGTCGTATTCGCTTCCGTCAGAAAGGCTGCTTTCCGTTCCTTCGGGCAACGTGATGAAGACCTTATCCCCCGATTGAATATACAGGGCGGGGCCAAAGCTGCAGCTGATCCGGGCGTCATCCAGCACCAGCTGCACCTTTTCCTCCGCATCGGCGGCGATCACCACCGTCACATCTTCCAGATTGCCCTTCAGCAGATATACGCCCTCTTTGTTAATGATCAGCCGCTGATCGGAAAAGGCGACGCCCGCTCCGGAAAAGACGGCGTCTTTCCCTTTCCCTTCAATTACCACCGCGGTTCGCTGGGAATAGGCGCCGGACAATTCCCGGCTGGTAAAGGAAAAATTCATGGCCGTCAGATCAAAGCTGACAGGGGGCTGGGTGGGCGCCGGGGTCTGGGGGGATCTGCGGGGATTGTTCCACATTCCCTGGGCATGGGCGGCGAAAGGCGATAACAGCATCGCCAGCAGCAGGGGAAGCACATGTTTTTTCATGAAAAGGCGCTCCTTTCCAAAGCATTGAATGAATCAACGGTTTCAACATAGCGGAAATTGATGGAGGAAAAATAAATAAATCATGAACAAATTAGAAATTATCTGGGAGGAATGTGCATTCCAAGCGTTGACTTGCATGGCAGATTGGGCTAAAATTTATGTGGGAAAGTATTGAAAACCCGCGTTCATTGAACGGCGAACGGGAGGCATGAAGATGGATATTACCCTGCAGGGACTGACAAAAGTTTTCACCGATAATAAGAAGGGCAAGGGCGGTCAGGTTACTGCCGTGGATCATTTTGATTTTGCCATTCCATCCGGCAAGCTCATCGGCCTGCTAGGGCCCTCCGGCTGCGGAAAATCCACCGCCCTGCATCTGATTTCCGGGCTGCATACCCCCACCGAAGGAAGGATTTTCTTCGGGGATGAGGATGTGACCAGCTTGCCTGCCGAAAAGCGGGGAGTAGGGGTGGTTTTTCAGCATTATGCCCTCTATCCTCATCTGACGGTGATGGAAAACATCCTTTTCCCGCTGGAAAATCTGGAGGGAAAGGACAGGCTTCCCAAGGATGAAATGGTGAAGCGGGCCAAGAATGTGGCCAGGATGGTACAGCTGGATGCGCTGCTGGGCCGCAGGCCCAAGGAGCTTTCCGGCGGCCAGCAGCAGCGGGTTGCCATCGCCCGGGCGCTGGTAAAGCATCCCAAGGTGCTGCTGATGGATGAGCCCCTTTCCAACCTGGACGCCCGGCTGCGCCTGCAAACCCGGGAGGAAATCCGCCGTATTCAGCGCAAGGCAGGGGTTACAACAATTTTTGTTACCCACGATCAGGAAGAAGCTATGAGCATTTCCGATGAAATTGTGGTGATGAAGGAGGGGAAAATCCAGCAGATTGCCCCGCCCCAGACGGTTTATGATAATCCTGCCAATCTGTTTGTGGCCCAGTTCCTGGGCACGCCGCCCATCAATGTGTTCCGCGGCCGGGTGCAAGAGGGCAAGCTGATGCTGGGCGGGGATGCGGTGGGCATGCTGCCCCTGCAGAAAGATGGCGATGTTATTGTGGGAATCCGTCCCGAAGGGGTGATCCCTGATGCTGCCGGCCCGCTGCTGGGGCGGATGGATGAATGCAAGAGTATGGGCAGGGAAGAGCATGTGTATTTCACCCACGAAGCCGTGACGGGGGATCGGGTGCATGCCCTGGTGGAGGATCCCGGCTCCCTGCCCAAGGCAGGCGAAGTGCGTTTTTCCATCAAGCCCGGAAAAATGTATTTGTTTGACGCTCAAACCCATCAGCGCCTGTATTGGGAAATCAAGTAAAAGGGGGGAAATGCTGTGCTGGATCGTAATCAACCCAAGGGCTGGCTGTATCTTTTGCCTGCCATTTTGTTCCTGGGTTTTTTCATGGTGTATCCGCTGATTGACGTATTCATCTATTCCTTTGAAGAGGGATATAATTCCGCCTCCCAGACCTATACCGGGGTAGGAATGTACAACTATTCCTTCGTGCTTCGGGATCCTTATTTCCTGCAGGCGCTGAAGAATACCTTTATCCTGGTGATGATCACCGTGCCCCTGTCCACAGGGCTGGCGCTGCTCATTTCCGTGGGCCTGGCCTCTATCAAAAAGCTGCGTCATCTGTTTCAGACTGTATATTTTCTGCCCTATGTGACCAATACCTTGGCGGTGGGTCTGGTGTTTATGATTCTCTTTGAAAAGACGGATTACACCAACGGCCTGGCCAATCTGGTGATCGGTTGGTTCGGGGCGGGGCCTATTGATTTTATCGGCGGGCCGTATTGGGCAAAGATGTTTGTTCTGTGCTTCTATACCATCTGGGTGGTGCTGCCCTTCAAGATCCTTATCCTTACCAGCGCGCTGGCATCGGTGGATGAAGGATATTACAAGGCTGCCCGGGTGGACGGCACCCGGAAGTGGCGCATCTTCACCCGCATCACCCTGCCCATGATTTCGCCCACTCTTTTTTATCTGATCATCACCGGCTTCATCGGCGCTTTCAAGGCTTACAGCGACGCTGTGGCCCTTTTCGGCACTGATCTGAACACGGCGGAAATGAACACCATCGTAGGCTATGTGTATGATATGCTCTACGGCAATTCCGGGGGCTATCCCTCCTTTGCTTCGGCGGCGGCCATCATTCTGTTCCTGATCGTGCTGACCATCACCTGCCTGAATTTGCTTATCAGCAAAAAGAAAGTGCATTATTGAGGAGGGGAGATAAGTGAACAAAGCCACGTCGTATCAAGCAATCGAACGGCAGGCCGCCCTACGGCAAGGCGTGGGCAAGACCGTCACCTATACGCTGCTTATCCTCTGGGGGCTGATGGTGCTGTTTCCATTCTACTGGATGGTGCTCACCTCCGTCAAGGAGTATGGGGCTTATAATGGGGAATACATTCCTAAGCTCTATACCCTGGCCCCCACCTTTGAAAACTATCTGAATGCTTTTACCACGGTGCCTCTGGCCCGATTTTTCCTCAATACCCTGATCTTCACCTTCTGCACCACGGGGCTGATGGTGATTGTGACGGTGCTGGCGGCTTTTGCCTTTGCACGACTGAATTTTAAGGGGAAGAATGCCGCCTTCGTGCTGTTCCTTTCCCTGATGATGATCCCCAACGAATTGGTGATCATCACCAATTTCGTTACCATCACCAATATGGATCTGCGCAATACTTTCCTGGGGCTGATTCTGCCCTCGGTGACGTCGGTATTCTATATTTACTTACTGAAGGAAAACTTTGCCCAGGTGCCTGATGAACTGTATTACGCCGCCAAGGTGGATAATACCAAGGATATGAAGTATCTGCGCAAGGTGCTGATCCCCATCTGCCGGCCCACCATTGTCACCATCACCATTCTCAAAATCATCGAATGCTGGAATTCCTATGTATGGCCCCGGCTGATTACCGATGATCAGAATTATTTCCTGGTGTCCAACGGCATTCAGTTTATCCGGGAAAGCGGCTTTGGCCGGGAGAATATCCCCGCCATGATGGCGGCGGTGGTGGCCGTTTCGGTGCCGCTGATTATCCTGTTCCTGATTTTCCACAAGAAGATCATGGAGGGCGTTGCCAGAGGAGGGACCAAGGGATGAGGAAGATGAATAAGCGGGCGGTGCTGCTTGCACTGCTGATGTTGTGCACGGCCATTCTTTCCGGCTGCCACGGCAGCATCCAGCGGGACGCATTCCAGATCCCCGGGGATTTTGACGAAAGCAAAACCTACGAAATCACCTTCTGGGCCAAGAACGATACCAACATGACCCAGGTGAACATTTACAACAACACCATCGCTGAATTTGAAAAAGTTTATCCCAATATCAAGGTGCATCTGAAGCTGTACACCGATTACGGACGCATCTACAGCGATGTGCTCACCAATATCGCCACCGGCACCACCCCCAATGTGTGCATCACCTATCCGGATCATATCGCCACCTACCTTACCGGGGAAAACAGCGTGGTGGCCCTGGACGATCTGATGGTGGATAAGGAATGGGGCCTGGGAGGCAGTAAGGTGAAATTTGATGCTCCCACCAAGGAGGAAATCGTGCCTTCCTTCCTTGCGGAATGCTCCTTTGACGGGCATTTCTATGCCCTGCCCTTCATGCGCTCCACCGAGGCATGCTATGTAAATAAGACGTACGTAGAAAAGCTGGGCTATACCCTTCCCGAAACCCTCACTTGGGATTTTGTGTGGGAAGTGGCCGACGCCGCAGCACAAAAGGATGAAAACGGCAATTATCTGGTGAACGGGCAGAAGGTGATGATTCCCTTCCTGTACAAGTCTACGGATAACATGATGATTCAGATGCTGCGCCAGCTGGATGCCGGCTATTCCACTGCGGATGGGGAGATTTTGATCTTCAACGATACCACCCGGGAACTGCTCAAGGGCATTGCGCCCCATGTGAAGCTGGGGGCATTCTCCACCTTCAAAATCTCCAGCTATCCTGCCAATTTCCTCAATGCCGGCCAGTGCATCTTTGCCATTGATTCTACTGCCGGGGCCACCTGGATGGGTTCCGACGCCCCGCTGATTGATATTCCGCCGGAGCAGCTGGTGGATTTTGAAACGGTGGTCATGTCCATTCCTCAGTTTGATCCGGAGAATCCGAAAAT
>SVGR01000090.1 GCA_015056265.1 Clostridiales bacterium | reverse complement strand
ATGTTTCCGCCTTGAGAGGGCGGCGTCCTAGGCCTCTAGACAATGGAGGCAAATGGCTGGGGAACAAGGATTTGAACCTTGACAATACGAGTCAGAGTCGTAGGTGCTGCCGTTACACCATTCCCCAATACCGCTTTCGGGACCGCAATTCCCAATCGCGAGAACGATTATATGCCATTGTGCATCGTTTGTCAAGGGCTTTTTGCGAAAAAAATCAAATATTTTGAAAAAATTATTTTTTTCCGATGCAGGGAAATGCTGGGTTGCCCCGTTATATGGATGAAAAGGCCAGGAAAAGGGTTGACAGCCCCGCATTCCGGCCGATATAATGGAAAAAAGATTAAAGAGAGGATGAACCCCATGAGCATGATGAAGCGCCTGGTGCTTATGATTGCCTGCCTGGCGATGATCTTCACCGCCACCGGTGCCCTGGCTTATCAGTTTTCTGATAATTATCCCCTGTATGTAGTGGAAAGCTACAGCCCCAACGGCTATTGCTATCTCTACGATCAGCCCAGCTCTGTCAAGGGCCGCAATCAGGGCCGCTTTGACAACGGCGCCTTTGTGAAGGTCATTGAATATGATTACAAGGACGGCTTTGCCTTCGTTATCTGCACCAACGGCAAAACCGGCTATATGAACAACCAGTGCATCACCCCCTACCGGGATACCAACGCCCGCCAGATGTATAAGGTATACAGCGTGGAGCCTGCCGGCTACTGCTATCTCTATGATCAGCCCAGCGATATCAAGGGCAGGAATATGGGCCGCTATGACAACGGGCAGTTCATGGAAGTGGTGGACTGGGACGCCAGTGAAGATTTTGCCCGGGTGCTTACCTGGAAGGATAATAAATACGGCTATGTGCGCAAGGCCTGCCTGATCCCCGCCGGAGAAGAAAGCCCCTTTGATAACGTGGCCATCGTCTACAGCACCCAGCCCAAGGGATACTGCTATCAGTACGATAAGCCCTCTTCCGTCAACGGCAAGAATCTGGGCCGTCACAACAACGGTGAAAAGGTCTATGTGATCGATTGGGACGCCCACAAGGATTTCGCCCTGGTGGAATGCGAAAACGGCAAGATCGGCTATATCAAGAAGACCAGCCTCACCCGCTGATCCCCGGTTCCCCCTGGTTTCTCCGCCGCCCTTCGGGGCGGCGCTTTTTTGTGCGCTTTGTGTGCATTTCTTCCCCAGTATTTGGTTGCGCGGGAAAAAAAGATATGGTAAAATAATGGCGGTTCCCCGGAGGGGCTTTCTTTCTGTCCCCTCAAAATGGAAATACCGAGGAGAATGAAGCATGTGTAAGGCGGACAGGCCCACGGTGGTATGCCTGGGGTTTTTTGATGGGGTGCATCGGGGGCATCTGGCGCTGCTGGCTGCCGCCCGGAAGGTTGCCGCGTCCCAGGGCTGGCTCATTTGCGCCCATACCTTCGATCGTGCGCCCGGCAGCAAGGGAGCGCTGCTCACCGGCCTTTCCCGGCGGGAAGAACTGCTGAAGCAGGCGGGGGCGGATTTTGTGGCCGTCAGTCCCTTTGACGAACAGATGCGGATGATGGACGGGGACGCCTTTTTCCGGGAAATCGTGTTGGGCCAGCTGCATGCCGCTCATGTGGTCTGCGGGGATGATCACCGCTTCGGCCATCAAGGGGCCTGGGGCGTGGCGGAACTGAAAAACATGTGCGATGAGGCGGGGATCGGCCTGACGGTGGTGCCGGAAGTGGCGCTGCCGGGGGGGATGCGCATATCCACCAGCGCCATCCGCAAGGCCCTGGCGGATGGGGATTATGCCTTGGCTGAAGAAATGCTGGGCAGGCCTCTTGAGGAGGCATAATCTGCACCGCAATTCCATTGATAATGAAAAGGCCCGCGGGCCGGAAGGGAGAGAACCTGTCATGATGGCATGGCTGATTGGCAAATTGGTGAAGAACAGTCAGGATACGGAAAATCAGCAGGTGCGCCAGGCCTATGGCACCTGGGGCAGTCTGATCGGCCTTGCGCTGAATTTGCTTTTGTCCCTGATGAAAATTATCATGGGCATTCTGACGGGTTCAGTGGCCTTCATGGCGGACGGCGTGAATAATCTGTCCGACGCCGGGGGAAGCCTGGTATCCCTTGTTGCCGTGCGGATGGCCCAGAAGCCTGATGATGACGATCATCCTTTCGGCCACGGCCGCATCGAATATCTGGGGGCTCTGGCGGTGGGCATTCTGATTGCATTTTTTGGGGTAGAGTTGCTCACTTCCGGGATTTCTGCCATCTTCCATCCCGGCGGCACCGCCTTTACATGGCTGGCTGTAGGGCTCATGGGCGTAGGTATGGCCGTAAAGCTGTGGATGTGGCGCTTTTACCGTTTTCTTGGCACGAAAACGGATAATCCCACCCTGCTTGCTGCAGCGAAGGATAGCCTGAGCGACGTATTCGCCACCGGCGCGGTGGCCCTCTCCGCCGCCTGTGCGCTGATTTTTTCCTGGCCAATCGATGGATACATGGGCGTCCTGGTATCGCTGCTGGTGCTCAAGGCAGCATGGGAAGTGCTCCAGGATGTGATCACCCGGCTGCTGGGAGGCAAACCCGATAAGGAAAAGGGCCGCAGGATTGTAGAAAAGCTGCTCACCTATCCGGGGATCCTGGGGGTGCATGATCTGGTACTGCATGATTACGGCCCCGGACGCTCCATTGCCTCCGTCCATGCGGAAGTATCCGCCGAAAGCGATTTCGTGGCCGCCCATGAGGTGATTGACCAGGCAGAAAGGGAAATTTCCAAAGAAATGGATATTCCCATCTGCATCCATATGGATCCCATTCTCACCCGGGATGAAAAGACGGAAAAGGCCCGCTCCCAGATGGCGGAATATCTGGCCGCCCTCAATCCCCCTCTGCAGCTGCATGATTTTCGCCGTGTGCCGGGGGATAAGAACATCAATCTGGTGTTTGATGTGGCACTGAAGCCGGGAATGCGGGAAATATCCACCCTGCGGGAGGGCATTTCCGCTCATGCCCGCACCTTGGATCCTCGCTATCGCTGCGTGATCCATTTTGATCGGGATTATTTTTCTGCGGTTGATCCTGAGGAATCGGAAAACGGATAATTTTTACTTGCCTATTCCCCCAAAACGGGGTAAAATAAGAAAAAAGACTGAATGAACGGAGGAAAAAATCATGTACCGTCCCGTTATCAAAGCCGCCAAGGAAAAGATGGAAAAGACCAAGGAATTTTTCCAGCGTGATATGCTGTCCCTGCGCGCCGGCCGCGCCAATCCCCAAATTCTGGACCGGATTATGGTGGATTACTACGGCACCGCCACCCCCCTCAAGCAGATGGGCAATATCAACAGCCCCGAACCTCGGCTGCTGACCATCTCCCTGTGGGATCCCAAGGCCATTCCCCTGGTGGAAAAGGCGATCCAGAAGAGCGATCTGGGCATGAATCCCTCCAATGACGGCAAGCTGATCCGTCTGGTGGTGCCGGAACTGAATGCCGAACGCCGTAAGGAACTGACTAAGGTGGTCAAGAAGGGCGCTGAAGAAGCCAAGGTGGCTATGCGTAATAGCCGCCGTGACGCTATGGAACAGATCAAGAAGCTCAAGAAGGATTCCCAGATCACCGAAGATGATCAGCGTAAAGCTGAAGATGAACTGCAGAAGATGACTGACGGCCAGATCAAGGAAGTGGATAAGATCGCCGCCGAAAAGGAAAAGGAGATCATGGAGGTCTGATGCAGGATTTGCTGGGCCTTCCCTTGGCTGAAGCCCTCCGCCGCCTGCCTGAGGGGCATGCCGCCCCCAGGGTTACGGAAACCGCTGCGTCTGCCCGCAATGGGCAGGCCAGGGGAGAGGGTACCCTCCGGATCATTGCCGTCCGGGAAAATGAATGGATTGCGGCGCGGTTTATGGATGCTGCGCCCAAGGAACAAGAGGAAGCATGACAGAGCGTGCATTGCCCCGACATGTGGCCATTATCATGGATGGCAACGGCCGCTGGGCCAAACAGCATAAGCTGCAGGTGGCTCTGGGCCACAGAAAGGGCGTGGAGGCCCTGCGCAGCATCATTCGGGAAAGCAGCGATCTGGGGATCGAGGCTTTGTCTTTGTACGCCTTTTCCACGGAAAACTGGAAGCGGGAAAAGACGGAAGTGGAAGCGCTGATGGCCCTGCTTCTGGAGTTTTTCTCTTCTGAAATTGATGAACTGCACGAAAACAACGTGTGTATCCGTATCCTGGGGGATAAGGCGGGCCTGCCGCCCAAGCAAAGGGAAGCGGTGGAACGGGCCGAAATACGCACACAGGCCAATACCGGCCTGAAGCTGAATATCGCTATCAATTACGGGGGCCGGGCAGAATTGGCCATGGCAGCCCGGGAGATGGCTGAAATGGCTCTGCGGGGCGAAATCAGCCCCGACGATATCGATGAAGAGATGCTTTCCCGGCATCTGTACACCCGGGGCCTGCCGGATGTGGATTTGTTGATCCGCACCAGCGGGGAAATGCGCCTGAGCAATTTTCTCTTATATCAATGCGCCTATGCGGAATTTGATTTTCCCTCCGTATTATGGCCCGACTTTGATCTGGAGGCGTATCATCAGGCGTTGGATGCATTCCGGCGCCGTGACAGGCGATTTGGAGGACGCAATAAATGATGACGAGAATTATTACCGGCGCTTGCCTGGCTGCGCTTCTGGGCCTTGTGCTGGCACTGGGCGGCTTGGTATTTTCCGTGGTGTTTATGCTGTTTCTGGCAGTTGCCATGTACGAAATGTACCGTGCTATGGGCGAGGCGGGCCATCGGCCTGTGCAATGGCCCAGCTGGCTTTGTATGGCGCTGTGCATTCCTGTCTTTTTCCTGATGGGAAGCGTGGGTACGCTGCTGCCCCTGCTGACGGGGGCCAGTATGCTGATTGCTGCAATGGTGATGTTCCGGTCGGAGCCCAAGCTGGAGGATATCTGCATATCCTGCCTGCCGCTGATCTGCGTGCTGCTTCCGGGTATGTGTATGGTGGGGCTGCAGAATGCGCCCGGCAGGCCCTATCAGCTGCTGCTGACGCTGATGGCTTTCGGCGTGCCCCTGGCAGGGGATACGGCGGCCTATTTTATCGGCAGCCGCTTTGGCCGGCGGAAGCTGTGCCCTGCGGTAAGCCCCAATAAATCCGTGGAAGGCGCCGGGGCCGGCCTGCTTGGCAGCATGGTGTTCGGCGTGATCCTGTGGGCCATCTTTTTGATCTTTACCCCCATGCCTGCCTTCTGGCATTTCCTGGTGCTGGGGCTGATGGGCGGCCTGGCCGGGCAGCTGGGCGATCTGTTCGCCTCCCTGGTGAAGCGCCATTGCGGCGTCAAGGATTACGGTACCATCTTCCCCGGTCACGGCGGCGTGATGGATCGGCTGGACAGCGTTTTCTGGGCCACGGCGGTCATGTATGTGTATCTGAATCTTAATCCCTTCCCCCTCCCGGCGGCATAAGCTGCCGGGGCGGGTACCCGGTAAGGAGGAATACTGGCTGATCATGCAAGGCATTGCAATCCTGGGCAGCACAGGCTCCATCGGCAAACAGGCCCTGGAGGTTATATCCCTGCATCCTGACCGCTTTTTTGTGACGGCGCTGACTGCTCACAGGAATGCGGCGCTTTTATTTGAGCAGGTTCGTATTTTCCGTCCCAAGATGGCGGCGCTGACAGGGGAAGAGGCGGTTGTCCCCGCCGATCTTTCCTTCTGCCAGTTTTATTTTGGCCCCTCCGCCCTGGAAAAGGTGGCGGCGGAGGCAGAGGGCACGGATGTGCTGGCAGCCGTTGTGGGCGTGGCCGGATTGAAGGCCGTGCTGGCTGCCCGCCGTGCTGGGAAAAGAGTATTACTGGCCAATAAGGAAACGCTGGTGGCCGGCGGCGAAATGGTAATGGATGTGTGCCGGGAGGATGAAAACGGCCCCACCCTGCTGCCCGTGGACAGCGAACACAGCGCCATTTTCCAGTGCCTGCAGGGGGCAGGGCCCAATCGGTACGATAAAATTCTGCTGACGGCTTCCGGTGGCCCTTTCCGTACCTGGGAAAGGGCAAGAATGCTTAAGGCCACAGTAGAAGAGGCCTTGGGCCATCCCACCTGGAATATGGGGGCTAAAATCACGGTGGATTCCGCCTCCATGTTCAATAAGGCACTGGAGATTATCGAGGCCAAATGGCTTTTTGATGCAGTGCCTTCTCAGATTCAGGTGGTCATCCATCCCCAGAGTATTGTTCATTCTGCGGTGCAGTTTAAAGATGGGGCGGTGATCGCCCAGATGGGTAATCCGGATATGAAGGTGCCCATCCTCTATGCCATGAGCTATCCGGAGCGGCTGTATACCGGCACGAAGGAATTGGATTTGTTTGCTCTGGGCAGCCTGACGTTTGAGGCCCCGAATCTTAAAAAATTCCCCTCCATCCGGATGGCATACGATGCCCTTTATGCCGGCGGCGCGGCGGCTTGTGTGCTCAATGCCGCCAATGAAGAGGCGGCCGGGGCATTTCTGGGGCAGAAAATCCCCTTTGGCAGCATATATCATGTGGTGGAAGCGGCCCTGCAGCATTGCGGCCATCTGCCCGCCCGGGATTTTGAGGATATTGAGCGGGCGGACGCCCTGGCCCGGGAAGCGGCCCGGAAGGCCATGGCAGGGCAATTGAAATAACGGAGGATCACAGCGTTTATGGGAACTGTTTTTTATGTGATTGCGGCCATTTTTCTGTTGGGCGTGATGGTGACCGTCCATGAATGGGGCCATTTTATCGCCGCCCGGATGACGGGCATCCCGGTCAAGGAATTTGCCATTGGGTTTGGGAAACTGCTCGTTTCCTGGCACAGCAAAAAACACGGGACAAAATTTTCCCTGCGCCTTATTCCCGCCGGCGGTTTCTGTGCTTTTTATGGCGAAGATGACGCATCCGGCAAAGAGAAGGATGATCCCCGGAACATCGCCAATCACAAGGTGTGGAAGCGGATGCTCACCATCCTGCTTGGCCCGGTGATGAATTTTGTGCTGGCGCTGATTGTGTCTGTGGGCCTGTATGCAGTGATGGGGGAACCTACCGTGGATTACGGTTATGCGGTGATCCAGTCGGTGACGGAGGGCAGCCCTGCGGAACAGGCGGGCATACTGCCCATGGATAAGATCACAGCTGTCAACGGCGTGGAGGCCAAGGGACTGACGGCAGATGAAACGAGTCTGGCGGTGCAGCCCCTGATCGCCGCCTACAAAGAGGGGGATGATCCCCTGATGCTTTCGGTGCAGCGGGGGGAAAACAATCTGGAAATCCAGGTAATTCCGCTTTTTGACGCCCAAGAAGGCCGTCCGCTGATGGGCGTCACCCTGGCGGCGGATTATGCCATCGGCTATGCCCCTGTTTCCTTCTTCCGGGCGGTTACGCTGGGCGCGGATTATTGCGTCCGGGCCGGCGGCGCCATTCTGGAGGGCCTGGGCAAGATGATCACCACTGGGGAAGGCTTTTCCGAATCCTCCGGTCCGGTGGGTATTGTGCAGATCATTGCCGAGGAAACCCAAAAGAGCGGCTGGGTTACCTATCTGGAATTGCTGGTGATTATTTCTGTGAACCTGGGGCTGTTCAATTTGATCCCCATTCCCGGGCTGGACGGCAGCCGGCTGGTTTTCCTGGCCATCGAGGGCATCCGCAGAAAGCCGGTGCCCCAGAAGGTGGAGGCAACCGTGCATCTGTGCGGGTATCTTCTGCTTATCGGGCTTATGGCGGTCATGACGTTCAAGGATGTTCTAAATATTTTCAGATAATCGGATTGCAAAGGATGGGAACGCTGTATGGGCGTGAAAAGACAGGTACAAGCAGGAAACGTTTATATCGGGGGTGAAAGCCCGGTATCAATTCAGTCCATGACCAATACGGACACCCGGGATGTGCAGGCCACGCTGGATCAGATCCGCCGCCTGGCCACCGCCGGGTGTGATCTGGTGCGCATTTCGGTGTATGACCGGGCCTGCGCCGGGGCGGTTAGGGCGCTGGTGGATCAGAGCCCCGTTCCCCTGGTGGCCGATATTCATTTCGATCATACCCTGGCCATTGCCGCTATGGAAAACGGCATCCACAAGCTGCGCATCAATCCCGGCAATATCGGCAGCGCTGAGAAGGTACGGAAAGTGGTGGACTGCGCCAAGGCCCATCATGTGCCCATCCGCATCGGTGTGAATGCGGGTTCCTTGGAAAAGGATATTGTGGAAAAAGAGGGCGGCGCCACCGCCAAGGGCATGGTGGAAAGTGCAAGGCGTCATATCAAGCTGCTGGAGGACGCCGGTTTTTATGATATTGTGGTGTCCTTGAAGGCCAGCAGCGTGCCCCTCACGGTGGCTGCTTACCGCCTGATGGATCAGGTGAGCGATTATCCCCTCCACCTGGGCGTGACAGAAGCGGGCTTGCCCGGCCAGGGCACGGTGAAATCTGCCATCGGTATCGGCGCTTTGCTGCTGGATAACATCGGCAATACCATCCGTGTTTCCCTCACCGGCGATCCTGTGCATGAGCCGGGGGCTGCCCTGTCCATTCTGCGGGCGCTGGGGCTGCGTCATGGCATTCATTTCGTTTCCTGCCCCACCTGTGGCCGTACCCAGATCGATGTGGCGGGCATTGCTCACCGGCTGGAGCAGGAATTTTCCGGTATTGAAAAGCCAGTCACTGTGGCCGTTATGGGCTGTGTGGTCAATGGCCCCGGGGAGGCCCGGGACGCCGATATCGCCCTGTGCGGGGGCAAGGATTGCGGCGCGCTTTACATTGGCGGCAAGCATGTGGGTAAGCTTACCGGCGATCTTGCCGAGGGCATGGCCAAGGCTGTCAGGGAGTATTTGAATGACGTACGATGAATTGCTGCGCGCCATATACCGGGCGCTTCCGGAAGCGGAAGGCAAGATCGCCATTGAGCGGGTGCGCTATGCCAAAAGTGAAAATAAAGCCTATTTTTCCTTTCTTTCCGATGTGCTCATTGGGGAGAAGGGCTTTTTCGTGATGAAAAAAGCCATTGCCGATGCCTTTCCAGGGATGAAGTTTTCCCTTCGGGTGGCGTCTCCTTCCCTGGCTAAGGAATTTTTGCAGAATCCTGATAAATATGCTGCGCCGCTCAATCACTACCTTATTCGCCATTATCCGGCGGTGGCGTCCTGGGAATTTGATATGCACTGGAGTCCAGGCAACGGCCGGGTCATTCTGGAAATGCCCGATGAATTTTCCCATCATTACCTGGAAAAGCAAGGGATTCGGGAGCAGATGGCCGTTGTTATCCACGATGTGTTCCGGTTGGATACGGATGTGCAATTGCGCGTTTGCGGGGATGAGGAAAAGCGGCTTCGCGCCCTGCAGCAGGAACGGGAAGCGCAGGATCGGGTAGCGGCGGAGCGGGCTGCCCGTTATGAGGAAATGGCCCAGGCGCAGGAAAAGAAGGAAGAAAAGCCCAAGGAAGAAGATATGCGCATCAAGGGCCGGGCCATTGCCGATCCGCCGGTGCCCATCAAGGAGCTCACCGATGACAGCGGCCTGGTGGTGATTCAGGGTAAGGTGCTTTCCACTGAAGATAAAGAAATCGCCGGAGGCGAAATGGTGCTGCTATCCTTCCTGGTGACGGACTATACCAGCACCATCCGCTGCAAGGCATTTTTGCGCTATCGTCCCCGCAGAAGGAAGGATGAAGAGGACGCCCCGCCCATTACCGCAGAAGAGCGGGAGGCGGTGCAGAAGGTATTGAAGGCCATCAAGCCCGGCATGGGCATTATCGTTCGGGGCGATACCCAATACGATAATTTCTCCCATGAAACAGTGGTGATGGCCCGGGATATGAGCAAGTGCAAGCTGCCCGAGCGGCAGGATACTGCCCCCGAAAAGCGGATCGAGCTGCATCTGCATACCCAGATGAGCAATATGGATGCCGTCTCCTCCGCCTCCGATCTTATCGCCCGGGCCGCCAAATGGGGCCATGAGGCCATTGCCGTTACCGATCA
>SVGR01000089.1 GCA_015056265.1 Clostridiales bacterium | reverse complement strand
CAGTTTCTTTTCAATCTTGCCCAGCACCAGGGATAATAGCCCGCTGAACACCAGATAGTATACGGCAGTGAAGAATAGGGGCCAGATGGCGCCGGAAATGCCCCGGCTGCCCTTCATAAAGGCCTGACCGGCCCAGATGATTTCCTGCAGGGCGATGATTCGGGAAAGAGAGGTATCCTTGACCAGGGTGATGATTTCGTTGCTCATGGGGGGCATGATGGCCTTCACCACCTGCAAAAGCTTCACCCGGAAAAACACCTGCATTTTTGTCATGCCCAGCACAAAGCCTGCTTCATCCTGGCCTTTGGGAATGCTCTGGATGCCGCCCCGGTATATTTCCGCAAAATAACAGGCGTAATTGAAGATAAAGGCCACCGACGCCGCCAGGAACCTGCCCGCTTCGCCGCTGCCCCAGATATTTTTTCCCATGACCAGGCCGGGAAAATAATAAATGATCAGCAGCTGAATCATCAGCGGCGATCCACGGACGACCCAGATGACCGTACGGGTGAGCAGGCTGAGGGGCTTAAAGCGGCTCATGGAGCCAAAGGCAATCACCAACCCCAGGGGAATGGCACCCAGCAGCGTGACTGCGAACAGGCGCAGCGTCTGCAAAAAGCCCTGATTCAGTGCGTCCACTACGATGGGAAATTGTTCCATAAAGGTATTCATCTTCTATAACCCCTGTCATAACAAGAGGACAGCCGGGGCCCGCTGCAGGGCAGCCCGGCTGTCGTTGCTTTTGTTTTTGATCAAATGATGGCGTGATTATTCGGCAATCACCTGGGGAATGATGGCGGCCTGTACGCCGTAGGTTTCGGCGATGGCGGTCATGGTGCCATCGGCCCAGGCCTTGGCCATGAAGACGTTCAGTTCGGCGGCCAGTTCGCTGCCCTTGCGGAAGCCCACGCCGTATTCCTCGCTGTTGAGGCCGAAGGTATAGGTGAGGTTGGGATAACCGGTGCCTTCACCCACCATGGCAGCGGCCATCAGGGAGTCGATCACGGCGGCATCGGAGGTGCCGGCGGCCACTTCCATCAGGGCGTCGGCCTGGGTGGCCACGGCGGTCTTTTCATAGCCCAGCTTGTCGATTTCAATTTCACCGGCGCTGCCGGCTTCCACGGCGAAGACCAGCTTGCTCATGGCAGCCACATCGGCAAAATTAGCGGCCTTATCGGCGGGCAGGATCACCACCTGGGCGTTATTGGCGTAGGGATTGGCGGTTTCCATGGCGGCCTTCACGGCATCGGTGAGCGTCATGCCGTTCCAGACGCAGTCAATGGATTTGGCGTTCAGTTCCAGGATCTTGCTGTCCCAGTCGATTTCAACAAATTCCACTTTCACACCCAGATATTCGGCAAAGGCCTTAGCCATATCAGCGTCAAAGCCGATCCATTCGCCATCGGCATTCTTATAATCCATGGGAGCAAAATCGGTGATACCTACCACCAGCACGCCCTTGTTCTTGACATATTCCATATCCGTTTCAGCCAGGGCGGGAGCGCAGCACAGCAGCAGAGCGATGAGAGCGGTGAACAGGCGGATCATGGTCTTCTTCATAACAGTTACCTCTTTCTTTCTGGGCGGTGATATCTGCGCCCTGATTTCTGAATTTTGTGATTCAGCGTTTTAATACTTTAACTCGCTGAACTGATGCTATAATAACATGGCGAATTGGTATTGTCAACCCCTTTTTGAAAAAAAACAAGAATTTTTTTATAGCGCTTATATTAGGGGAGATGGGCGGGAAAACCGGGACAGTTGATGACAATGGGGACAGGAAAAGAGAAAAAAAGGGATAAATGGCAGGATAAGAGGATGGACAGCCGGGGCAGAGATTGGGAAAGAAAGGAGCGGAATATGCAATTGAGAACGCAGACGTGGATATTGACTGAAAAAAGGAGAATGACATTTGCCAGACGGTGGTCAGGGGGAAGAAGTATGCCAGGTCAAGCGGCGTCATAGATGGAAGGGGAAAGGGAAGGGGCAAGGATAAACATTCTGGAAGGGGCGGGATGCGGTAGGCAAAGAAAACGCTGCCGATCCGGAGAGAAAAGAGCGCCCTGACAATATCCGGGTTCGGTCGGCTGCAGCTGGGAAATTTATTTTGCGGATTTGGTTGACAGATGGGAAAAGATGGTGTATACTGACCGGGAAATAAATGAAGAAAGGAGGCCGCAAAGATGATCAACAATTTCAACTGCACTGTTGTCGTGATCGCTTGGGAAAAAGGTGTATCCATGTCTGTTTGCGGCCGCCTGATTTTGGCATAGGTTTATTCCTGTTGCTTGATTTATCGGGGCGTTGGCCGCAGGGTCAACGCTCTTTTTTCATATATTCCGGCGTCTGCGGGGGGGAGATGCCGGCCGCATCTGTTACATGATTTTGATTATCGATAAAGGAGGGGATGTTCCCATGCATTCCGGAAAGCTTCGCCAGATGGGGAAGCTGGTGTACGCCAACAAATGGTTCTTTCTTGCTGCGCTGATCTGCACGGTGATCACCGTGGTGATCGATTTTATTACGCCCATTATTCTGGCGGAAACCATGGATTATTATCTGCAGGACAAGCCATCCCGGATGCCTGCTTTCATCAATCAGTGGATAGACGCCCTGGGCGGCCGGGAATTTATGGCCCGAAATCTGTGGATTGTGGGGCTGGCGCTGGTGGGGATCAATCTGCTCAGCGGCGTATTTTCCTTCACCAAGAGCCGGTGCCAGGCCATTGCCGGTGAAAATGTATCCCTCACCCTTCGGGAGAGGCTCTATTCCCACATTCAGAGGCTGCCTTTTGCCTATCATGTGAAGGCGGAAACAGGGGATATGATCCAGCGCTGCACATCGGATGTGGAAACGGTGCGCCGCTTCCTGTCCATGCAGATGATGGCTATCGTCAACGCCCTGATGATGATCGCCTTTGCACTGGTGTATCTTTTTAATGAGCATGTGACCCTGGCCCTCATCAGCATGGTGATGGTGCCGGCCTTGTTCCTTTTTGCCTATTTGTTTTTCAAGTGGGTTATCAAAAATTTCAAGCTTTCTGATGAAGCCGAGGGTAAAATGAGCGCCGTGCTGCAGGAAAATCTCACTGGCGTGCGGGTGGTGCGTGCCTTCGGTCAGCAGGAATACGAAGTGGAAAAATTTGAAAAGGTCAGCGCCGATTATCGTAAAAAGTCCTTCAAGCTGTGCAATCTGCTGGCGGTGTATTGGTCCACCAGCGATGCTCTGAGCATGATTCAGTCCATGATCACCCTGCTGGCCTGCGTCTTTTTCGCCATTCGGGGGGAAATTTCCATCGGCACCATGATCATTTTTACTTCGTATATCTGGAAGCTGCTCTGGCCCATCCGTCAGTTGGGGCGCATTCTGTCCGACGCCGGAAAATCCTCTGTGGCCATGGGCCGTATTGAGGAGATCCTCTGCCAGCCTACGGAGCCCGCTGAGCCCGGCGCTCTCAAGCCCTCCCTGAAGGGGGATATCGTTTTCGACCGGGTAACCTTCCGCTACGATGAAGGCCGGGATGTGCTCAAGGATATGAGTTTCACCATCCCGGCGGGAAAGACCGTGGCCATTCTGGGCGCCACCGGCAGCGGAAAATCCTCCCTGGTGCATCTGATTCAGCGGCTTTTTGAGCCCCAGGAAGGGGAAATCCGCATCGGGGATACCCCCATCAATCAAATCGATCGCTACTATCTTCGTTCCCGGGTGGGCCTGGTATTGCAGGAGCCCTTCCTCTATTCCCGTACGCTGAAGGAAAATGTGGGGGTGGCGCTGCGCAATCCTACCGATGAGGCGATTGATCAGGCGGTAACCGACGCCGCTGCTAAGGAATTTATTCTGGAAAGTGATAAGGGGTACGAGACACTGGTTGGCGAAAGGGGCGTTACCCTCTCCGGCGGCCAGAAGCAGCGCATCGCTATTGCCCGCACCCTGATGAAGGAAAACGATATTCTGATTTTTGACGATAGCCTCTCTGCGGTTGACACGGAAACCGACGCCCAGATCCGCGCCGCCCTCAAGAAGCGCAGCCGGGATACTACCACCATCATCATCAGCCACCGCATCGTCACCCTGTCCCAGGCGGATCTGATCCTGGTGCTGGAAGACGGCCGCATCACCCAGCAGGGCACCCATGAAGAATTGATCCATGCGGGCGGGCTCTACAGCAGGATTTTCAATATCCAGTCCGCCCTGGAGGAAGAATTCAAGGAGGAAAAATCCAGCCATGCAGCAATTTGAAGAGCAGGATTATACCAAACGATTTGATTTATCGCTTTGGAAGCGGATTCTGCGCCATGCCAAAGATTATCATAAGGATTTATATCGGCTGTTTGCCTATATGGCGGTATCGGCGGGATGCGATGTACTGTTTCCGTTGATGACCAGCTATGCCATTGACCATTTCATTCCCAATCTCAATCATCCCGGGGGCACGGAGGGGCTGCCGGTATTCATTGTGGTGTATCTGCTGCTGCTTGCCCTGCAGGTGTTCACCATCTTCCGTTTTCTGTATCTGGGGGGAAAGATTGAGGTGGGGGTATGCTACACCATCCGGAAGAAGGCCTTCCGCAAGCTGCAGGAGCTGCCCTTTTCCTATTACGACCGGATGCCTGTGGGTTATCTGATGAGCCGCATGACATCCGATACCCAGCGCCTGTCCGAAACCATCGGCTGGTCGCTGCTGGATTTGGTGTGGGGCGCGGTGATGATTGTGGCTTCCTGCGTCACCATGTTCATCATCAATTGGAAGATGGCGTTGGTGGTTGTTCTGGTGGTTCCGCCTCTGGCCATCGTATCCTGGTGGTTCCAGCAGCGGATTCTGAAATCCTACCGGGCCGTTCGCAAAACCAACAGCAAAATCACGGGATCCTTTAATGAAGGTATTATGGGCGCCAAAACCACCAAGACCCTGGTACGGGAAGAGATGAATATGGAGGAGTTTACCGAACTGACCCATACCATGAAGCGTTCTTCCGTCCGGGCGGCGTCCCTTTCCGCCATGTATCTGCCCATCGTGGTATCACTGGGCTCGGTAGCCACTGCCTATGCCCTGTGGAAGGGCGGCCATGAGGTGCTCATCGGCGGCATGACCCTGGGCATGATCCAGGCTTTCGTCAATTACACCATGCAGTTTTTTGAGCCCATCCGCAATGTGGCCAATGTGTTTGCGGAAATGCAATCCGCTCAGGCTGCTGCCGAACGGGTGATGACCCTGCTGGAAACGGAGCCGGATATCATCGATTCTCCCGAAGTAGAAGCAGAATTCGGCGATAATTTCCATCCCAAGAAGGAAAACTGGCCTGCGCTTCATGGGGATATTGAATTTTCTCATGTGGATTTCCAGTACAAAGAAGGGGAAAAGGTGCTGTCCAATTTCAATCTCTTTGTGCGGGCTGGGGAAACCATCGCTCTGGTGGGCCCTACCGGCGCCGGTAAATCCACGGTGGTGAATCTGGTGTGCCGCTTTTATGAGCCTACTGCCGGCGAAATCCGGATCGACGGGGTGGATTATCGGAAGCGCAGCCAGCTATGGCTACAGTCCAATCTGGGCTATGTGCTGCAGGAGCCCCGGCTCTTCTCCGGCACGATTCGGGATAATATCCGCTATGCCAAGCTGGACGCCTCTGACGAAGAGGTAGAAGCGGCGGCGAAAATGGTGAATGCAGAGCCCTTCATCCTCAAGATGGAAAAGGGATATGATACCGATGTGGGTGAGGGCGGCAGCCGCCTGTCCACCGGTGAAAAGCAGTTGATTTCCTTTGCCCGGGCCATTTTGGCCGATCCCCGGATCTTTGTATTGGATGAGGCTACCTCCTCCGTGGATACCCAGACGGAGCAGATCATCCAGCATGCCATCTCCAAGGTGCTCACCGGGCGCACGTCCTTTATCATTGCCCATCGCCTTTCCACCATCCGTACTGCCGACCGTATCCTGGTCATCGATGACGGCAAGATCAAGGAAATGGGGACACATCAGGAATTGCTCCGCCTCAAGGGCGCATACTATAACCTCTACACCAATCAGTTCCAGGAAGAACAGGCCATGGAAATTCTGGGGAAGACGGAGTGACGAAGTGGAATGACCGGAGGCCGGGGGAACCATTCTTTGGCGGCCAAAGAACGGTTCCCCCGGCACCCCCTTCCAAGAAAGCCTGTATGCCAACAAAATAAATTTCGAATTCCGAATGAACGCCGGGGATTCCCTATCCCTTCTTTTCTTGCAACCATTTTTCGGAAGGATGAACCAAATGAGAATCCAGATCGATTTATCCAATGCCATCCTGGAAACGGATCGGCTTACTCTGCGCCCTTTCCGGAAGGAAGATCTTGATGATTTTTTCGCCTATGCCTCCGTTCCTGGGGTGGGGGAGATGGCCGGCTGGCCCCATCATCGCTCCTTGGATGATACAAGAAAGGTGCTTTCCCAGTTCATGGAGGAAAAAAACGTATTCGCCCTGGAATTGAGGGAGAATCACACCGTTATCGGTTCCCTGGGCTTTCACGGCTCCTGGGCAAACAGCGATGAGCGGTTTAAGCATCTGCCTATTTGTGAGATAGGGTATGTGCTGTCCAAAGCCTATTGGGGGAGGGGCCTGATGCCGGAGGCGGTAAGGGCTGCCATCCGTTTTGCATTTGATGAAATGCACCTGGCGGGGCTTACCGTATGCCATTTTACGGATAATGATCAATCACGGCGGGTGATCGAAAAATGCGGCTTCACATTTTGTCAGAAGGATACTTATCAATTGAAATATGATACCCGGCAGGCGGAGGAAATGCAGTATATTCTGCTTCCTTCGGCCTACCGGATGCAGGAGGATAAAAACCATGAAAGCTGACCGTACATTTATTACAGAAATGGATCGCCTGGCGGAAAAATGGGATATTTGCGCGGCAATTCAAATCGAGGATGGATATGGTGCATCTGTCCGGAAGGCTTACGGATTTGCGGATCGGAAAACGGAAAGAAAAATGACTCTGGACGATCGGTTCTGCCTGTCGGCGCACAATCTGTTTTTTCTGTCCCTGTGCATGCTGCATCTGGTGCAGCGGGGACGAATCAAGCTGAGCGATAAGATCAACCGTTTCATTCCCGAATACAAGGAGGGGCATCGCATCACCGTTGCCCAATTGCTGCGGATGGAATCGGGCCTTCCCGATGAGCTGTACCAGGTGCGCTTGCCCCTCTTGCAGAAGGATGGGGCCCACGTTTCCCTGTCCGATGAGGAAAAATTCCGAAAAGAATATGAAATCAAGGTGTCGGACGTGCCTTTTTCTCAGGTGCTGGAGCGGATTGGAGAGATGGAATTAACCCACATTCCCGGCAAGGAGGATGACGGCAGCTTTACCGCCATTCCCTTCCTTGCCGAAATCATTCTCCGCCTGGAGAAAAAAACAGCCCTGGAATACCTGTTCGAGCAGATGTTCCGCCCTCTGGGCATGGATGATACCTACCCCGGAAACGATGGCACGGTGGGGAATTTCGGCTGCTTCAAGGATGTGCAGCAGGTGGCTCTTCCTTCCCTGTCTCCCTCCCATGCATTTACCACCACCCTTGCGGATATGAACAAATTGGCCCGGGGTGTGGTGGAAAAGCGGGTGCTATCGGAGCGAGCGCTGCAACTAGCCCTGCATTTGAAAGGGGAAACCCAGGGAATCGGCCTATACAAGCTGGGAGATATTTTCTGCGCAGATAATTATCCTCGTATGATGGGCAATGACTTCCGTATCTATTTTGATTTTAAGGAAAAAATGACCCGGCTGATACTCAACAGCGAGGATTTCATCAGCCGCAGGGAAAATGGGGAATGGCTTTCTTTCCCGGGAGAATTGCGCAGGTATTTCCAGTATGCGCAGGCATATCCGGATAAACCGGAATTCAAAAAAATCACCGGCAAAAACGTATGGGACGCCCTGGATATTCAGCTTACCCCCGCCCAGCTTTCCTTTGTTCCTGACGCCAAATCCTGCATTGCCGGTTCCCTGGCCCGGCGTCATCCCGTGTATCTTTTGAAGGATCATGGGCTGCCCGTGGGGATCGCCGCCTTGACGGTGGACGACAGGAAGAAGGAATATCATGTGGATTTTCTACAAGTAGATCATCGGCTGCAGGGGCGGGGATACGGCCGCATCCTGCTGACCCGTGCCCTGGACGTGCTGAAGAAAGCTGGGGCAAAGAAACTGGAAATCGGCGTCAACCGCTTCAATATTCCCGCTCAGAAGCTGTATCTCAGCGTAGGCTTTGAACTGGAACGGGTGTATGAGGAATTTATGGAATTGAAAATGGAATTGTAAATGCCAAATAAGACCTGCCGTATCCGGCAGGTCTTTATGTTATACAAAAACATCCAAGCCTTACGACTTGGATGATCTGGTGCACCATCAGGGACTCGAACCCGGGACACCCTGATTAAGAGTCAGGTGCTCTACCAACTGAGCTAATGGTGCATACAGCGAAGCTGCGAGTAGTATATTACTGCATTTTGCGGATTTTGTCAAGGGGAAAAAACAAAAAAATTGCAAAAAAGATAAAAAAAGCGGAGGCGGTCGGCGGGGTTATTATTTCTCTTCGGCGGGCATAGGATGGGCCGAAGGGAGGGGAGAATCATGCGGCAGGAAATTGCGCTGCGGTGCCAGGCCCTGGCCCGGTATATGATCCGAACCGGAGCCACCGTCCGCCAGGCCGCCAAGGCTTTCGGTTTGAGCAAAAGTTCAGTGCATAAGGATGTGCACGAACGGCTGAAATATATCCATCCAGGGCTGCATTTGGAAGTGAAAAAAGTGCTGGCGTATCATCAGGCTGTGCGCCATATCCGGGGCGGCATGGCCACGCGCCAGCGCTGGAAGCTGATCCGGGATGAAAAAATGGCCCGGCTGAAGATGCCGGGCAGAAATGATGAAACGCAATAAAGCAGATTATTCCCATCCCTCCGGAGGCGGGATTTTGCCTTTTCCCCATTGTTCGGCCGCATGCAGGCAATCAATCAACTGGCCCGTGGTCAGCTGCCGCAGGCCATATTCCTTTTCCCCCACGATCCCTGCCATGCCGTGCCAGGCGCAGGCAAGGGCTGCAGCATGGAGCAGCGATCCGCCCATCTGATGCAGCAGTACGGCTATCATCCCCGTAAGCGCATCCCCACTGCCTCCCTTGGCCATGGCAGGGGTGCCCAGGGAATTGAAGAAATAACGGGGGCCCTTATCGGTCATTTTGCACAGAATGGTCACATCGCTTTTCAGCACAGCAATGCAGCCGAATTTCTCGGCGAGGGCCCTGGCGGCTGCGATCCGATCATCCAATACTTTTTGTATATCCCATTGCAGCAGCCTTGCCGCCTCCCCGGGATGGGGGGTGATCACCGCATGGCTGCCCAGCTTCATGGGATGCTGCGCCAGCATATTCAGGGCGTCCGCATCCCAGACGGAGGGCTTGGCAGGATTGAATAATTTCTGGATATTTTCCCAGATTCCTTCGCTCTGGGTCAAGCCGCAGCCCACCGCCAGCACATCATAGGCGGGGGGATTTTTGATGGCCTCTTCAATATCCACGCACATGGCATTGGGTACCAGTGTCTGCAGGATGGGAATAATCTCTTTGGGACAGGCCACCGTTACCAGCCCCGCCCCGGCGCACACCGCTGCCTTTGCGCACATGGCGGCGGCCCCTGCCATCCCCATGCTCCCCGCATAGATGAGAATGCGGCCGCAATCCCCCTTATGGGCATCCAGAGAGCGGCTGGGCAGCGTCATCAGATGGGCCGGCGTGGTGAGATCCATATCCAGTTCTTTTTCATCCAGGTAGCAGCAATCCCAATCCTCCAGCCCGATATCCGCGATCACAATCCGCCCCACCGCATCCCGATCCTGGGATAGATACAGGCCGGGCTTGGCCTTATGGAAGGTAACCGTTACATCGGCGCGCATATAGCCGCCGGGGCAATCGCCGGTTAAGGCATCCATGCCGCTGGGCACATCCACCGCAATCACAGTATGATCCTGAAAATCATGATAAGGCGCCAGGATCATGGCGGAGGTGATAA
>SVGR01000088.1 GCA_015056265.1 Clostridiales bacterium | reverse complement strand
ATCAACGGCAAAGCCCCCGCATGCGCCAGGAAAACTTTGAAGGAGCATATCACCCTGGCCGCAGAGATCATGGATGGGGCGCTGGAGGACGGATGGATCGCGAAAAATCCCTTCCGGAGCAGCAGATTAAAAATTATCGGTCAGGAAAGCACGGTGGTGGAAGCCTTCACGGTGGACGAATACCATCTTTTTGAGCAGGAAATCCTGCCCATCCTGCCCACAAGCGCCAAGCTCTTTGCCGCCATCACTTTATACACCGGCATGCGGCGGGGAGAAATATGCGCCCTGCGATGGGAGGATATTGATTTTCATTGCAGCAGGATTCATGTCACCAAAGCCGTTTCCTGGCCAGGGCAGAATCGGGGCGTGATCAAAACCCCCAAAACAAAAAACGGCGTCAGGCATCCCATCATCCTGCCGGCGCTGTTGCCCATTCTTCTGCAGCACCGGCAAATCAGCGGCTATGTGGTGCGGGGCGAGCGGGAAAAAGAAGATATCCCCATCACCCGGCAGGGAATCAAGCGCCTCTATGAGCGCATTGACCGGGCGGTGAAGGACAGCGGCTGCGGGGTTGATTTCCGTTCCATCAATCGCCGGGGCCACCACACCATCGCCACGTTTATGAATAATGCGGCGCTGGATGAAAAGACCATTGAAAGCCAACTGGGGCATTACGATGTGCGCTTCACCCGGCAGCGCTATATGAACGCCCAGGCCCGGCAGGAAGAAAAAAGTATGGCTCAATTAGCCGAATATATCGCCCAAATTTGACCCTCACGGAACAATAATTGAACACAAAAAAGCCCGCAAAGCCTTATATTACAAGGGTTTGCGGGCATGATGAAAAATAAGAACGGAACAAAAATCCCGGAAAAACGGTTCCTGTTTGTGCATTCCAAACAGACAGAAAAAAGAAAGCCTTGATTTACAAGGCTTTCTTTACTGGTAGCGGCGATCGGATTCGAACCAATGACACTCCGGGTATGAACCGAATGCTCTAGCCAACTGAGCTACGCCGCCATAATGGTTGCGGGGGAGGGACTTGAACCCTCGACCTCCGGGTTATGAGCCCGACGAGCTACCAAACTGCTCTACCCCGCGATGTTCCTGCGCCCTTAGCGCAAGATATATAATACATGATTTCCAGTTGATTGTCAAGCAGTTTTGAAAAATTTTTTCCTTCATTTTTTCCGCCTTTATCGACCGATTTTTTACGGGATCCATTCGCCCCGGTTTTGCCATTCCATATGCCGTGATGGCAGATGCATCAGGTAGGCAGATAGGATTCCCAGTAAAACCAACCATCCTTTAATCGAATGCACCAGATATATCCCTTCTGATTGACTCCCAGGTTTTCAAGCCGTACCTCCTCCGCTTCCAGGAACAAATCCGCCATGATTTGGGGCCGATTATCCGGGCAATACAGAAGCCGTTTACTGGTTTCCGGATGCAGAACAGAAAAGGAAAAGAAGGCCTTTGTAGGATCCCGCAGGTCCGCACACGTAAGGCCGCCGTCAAAAAAGGATGCAAAGGATCCGAATGCTTCCGATTCCATATCAACAAATTGCCCTTGATATTCCGCCATGAGAAGCAGTAGTGCATCCTGGTTTTTATCCAGTTTTTCCTTGCATATAGCTAGCCAATCCACGTCTCTTTTCCCAGTGAAACAAGCAGCGCTTATCACAGCGCCAATTATGAGCATCAGCCCCACGATTACACTGCGTTTCTTGTATTTCATTTCGCTTTTTCTCCGTTTGTATCGATGAAATACGCCTCTCCATCCAGTTCAACATAGGCAAATCCCCCGCAAAAGGCTTCTCCGAAATCATAGATGGCCGGAACGCACATTTCTCCCGCAGGGTTCATATATCCGTATTTTCCTGATTCATGATCGTATACCAGGCAGCGATCATCCGTGAAGAATTCATCATAAGGATATACTTTGTCTCCCGGAATCACACATTCCCCCTCAATATTGATGAATCCTGACAGCTCTTTGATCGGCATTCCATCCTGATCTACCGCTTTCACTGTCCAGGCAAGGCCGCAGGAAAAGGGCTGCCCATGATAATATCGCTGGGACGAGATGGGTTCCCCATGGATGTCGATATAATAATATCCCGTTTCATCCAATACCAGAATGGGGTCATTTTCCCTGTCCGCGCCGTATGCCTGCCAATAAATAAAGCCCGTTTGCATGCCCGTGTGCCCATTATACAATGCGCATCGTTCGCCCTCGCCATCAATCCAGGTAATGATGCGATATGTGGCGGGTTGAATCTCTTCCACTTGATACCAGTTTTCCGACAAAGGATAAATGATCTCGCCCTCGCTTGAAGCAACATACATCCTATTTTCCACGAGCGTTGTTTCCAATTCTGCCAAACCCACGAAAGAGCACATCAGAACAGCAATCTGCAAAACAATCACGCATACCGCAAGCTTCATCTTTCTACTCATTTTACCGCCTCCTGCCGCATCCGTATCGAATCCTTAGAAAATCCCTGCTTCTATCCTTGCCCTTCGTAAGAATATTCTATCATCTCTCTTCCGGAGCTGTCAATGATGCCGGCGCCGCTCACTTGTAAATTCTGCCGCCGATGTCGCTTCGCTCCCTTTTTCATCCTCTGATAGCGTAAAAAGCAATGATTTTCTGAATGTTATTACTTTTTTTGAGTGATTATTGATTTTTTTCTTCAAAAATATGTAGAAAATATTGCAATTCACTTGATTTTGGGTACCATTTTCGTGTAAAATAGTGGGGAACAGGTTGTACCCCCCCTGGGGGATTCCTGCATGGCTGAAGGAAGGATGAAACAACGTGGCCAAGCGTATTTTGCTGGTTGATGACGAGCCTTTGATTCTCAAGGGCCTCCGGTTTACCCTGGAACAGGAAGGATACGAAATCCTGACGGCCGCCGACGGCGAGGAAGCGCTGCAGGTTTTCTTTGAGCAGCCCATTGATCTGGTGCTGCTGGACGTGATGCTGCCCAAGCTGGACGGTATTCAGGTATGCCAGCGCATCCGGGAAAGCAGTAACGTGCCGATCCTGATGCTCACTGCCAAGGGCGAAGATATGGATAAGATCCTGGGCCTGGAATACGGCGCGGATGATTATATGACCAAGCCCTTCAACATCCTGGAGGTCAAAGCCAGGATCAAGACCGTGCTGCGCCGGGCCACCCAGCCTGCCGCCAATGAAGAAAAGAAGGTCATCCGGGTGCACGATATGGAAGTGAATATCGTCAACCGTTCCGTTTCCCTGGGAGGAAAGGATATCCGCCTGACCGCCAAGGAATTTGATCTGCTGCAGCTGTTCATCACCAACCGGGGCAAGGTGTTCAGCCGGGAAACTATGCTGGAAACAGTATGGAAATACGATTATATGGGCGACGCCCGGACGGTAGACGTGCATATCCGCCGGCTCCGCGAAAAGATCGAACGCAATACCGCCCAGCCGGAGTTCATCTTCACCAAGTGGGGAGTGGGCTACTATTTCACCGATAAAGATTAACAATCCTTTTGCCAGCATCCGCTGGAAAATCCTGATCGCCTTCCTGCTGATCGTGGGCCTGTCCTTCTATGTGATGGCCAATTCGCTGAGCGGCATGGTGGGCGATTATTTATTCGAACAGCGCATCCGCTCCGATCGGGTGAATCTGGAATCCCTCGCCGCCCGAATTGCCCCCGATATGGCCGAAAGCGACGCACCGGCACTCCATCAGCAATTGCTCGCCGCCGGCGGGGAGCTGGGGGGGCGTCTTTTGCTGTTGGATCATATGGGCAAGGTGCAGATGGACAGCTATGGAGAAATGTACGGCGTCCGTCTGCAGTATCCGGAGGTAACCAATATCCTGGTCCGGGGGCTCAGCGCCGATTACGGGGTGCATGAATTGGATACCGGGGAAGTGCTGGATACCTCCCATCTGCTGTTCACCCCCCGCACCAATGCCGCCTGGGTCAGCTATTGCTCCGCCGGGGTTGTGTATGCCTCCGATATTATCGGTGTGCTGCTGCTCATCTCCCCCGTGCAGGAAATGATGCAGAATCTCTATCAGCTGCAGGATCAGATGATCCTGATCTTTGTGATCGTGGCAGCGCTGGCGCTATTGTGCGCGTTGGTCATTTCTCAGGTGATCACAAAGCCTATCAGCGGCCTGATGCGTGGAATCCAGCGTATGTCCAAGGGGGATTTCTCCGCCCGGGTGCGCATCCGGGGCAGCGGGGAATTCAAACATCTGGCCCAGGCCTTCAACTCCATGTCTGAAAAGCTGGAAACACTGGATCAATCCCGTAATCAGTTCGTATCCAATGCCAGCCATGAATTGAAAACTCCCCTGGCCACCATGAAAATCATGATTGAATCGCTGATCTATCAGCCGGATATGGATAAGGATCTGCGCACAGAATTCATGAGCGATATCAATTCGGAAATCGATCGCCTCAGCGCCATCGTAAGCGATCTGCTCACTCTGGTGCAGATGGATTCCCAGAATGTGAAGCTGACCCGGGAGAATCTTTCCATCGCCCAGATGGTAAAGGAAAATGCCCACCGGCTGCAGCCCATCGCCGATCAAAAAGGGCAGCAGATACAGCTCACCCTCTCCGATCCCTGCGATATCTATGCAGATAAATCCAAGCTGAATCAGGTGATCTATAACCTGATGGAAAATGCCGTGAAGTATACCCAGGCAAACGGCCAGGTGAAGGTAACCCTGCAGCGCATCGGCAGGGACGCCCGGTTGACCGTGACCGATAACGGCCCCGGTATCCCCAAAGAAAACCTGCCCCATATCTTCGATCGCTTCTATCGGGTGGATAAAGCCCGCAGCAGAGAAAAGGGCGGCACGGGCCTGGGCCTTTCCATCGTACATCAGCTGGTGCTGCTCCACGGCGGTGAAATTCACGTGGAAAGCGAGGAAGGCAAGGGCGCTTCCTTCATCGTGGAACTGCCGCTCCATCAGGGATAAAATTGCATAGGATATAGCGAGAGGGCCTTTCTTTTGAAAAAGAAAGGCCCTTTTCACTCACAATTCGGCATTGTCGCCCAGTACAGCGAGAGATAAACCTCCCGCTGTACTGGGCTCTGTGCCTCATTGGGCCTGCATTCGTCTGCTTCCGCCACAGGCGGCGGCGAATGCAGGCCCTCGCGCTCTCCCAAAGAAAACTGGTACTGGATATCACTTATCGTTGTCCTATCATCTGTTATCCCAGTGAATCTTATAGTACGAAAAATACTAAACTTTCATTGACGGATTATTCCCGCCATGCTATCATGAAACCAAGCTCTATCAAATCCGGGAGGCCCCTATGCTCTACATCAGCCGCCTCATTAAAAATTCAGACAGCCCCGGCTATCCCTTTTCCGTACCCGCCATTGCCGCCATGGAGGAGATTGCCTTCACCGCACCTGTCACCATCCTCTGTGGAGACAACGGCAGCGGCAAATCCACCCTGCTTTCCATCCTGGCGGCCAAGCTGAAGGCCGTGCGCATCGGACAGGGCATCATCGAACGGGAGCATACCGTGGATGCCGCCCAGGATGCCTTTACCCTGCACAGATTGCCCTGCAAACGTAATTTCCTCTTTTCTGCCGAGGATTTCATCGCCTATGTCACCTGGGTATCTCAGACCAAGGCGGAGGCCCGGGCGGAGATCGCCCGCATTGATGCAGACGATAGCCTGGCCGATAAATCGTATGCCAAAATGCCCTATTACCGTACCTTGGCAGAGCTGGAGGCTCTATACAATCAGGATCTGGCCCAGCAATCCCACGGGGAAGGATTCCTGGATTTCTTTCATTCCCGGCTCCATCCCGGAGGGATCTATCTGATGGATGAACCGGAAGGGGCTCTTTCCTATGAAAAGCAGTTTGCCCTGGCGCTTCTCATCCAGGAAGCTGCGAAGAATTGCCAGTTCATCCTGGCCACCCACTCCCCCATCCTCACCGCCATCCCCGGCGCCCAGATCCTGGAGGCCACGCCGGAGGGCTTCCTGCCCAGGAAATACGATGAACTGGAGAACATCCAATTTTTGAAATTATTCATTGCATCTCCGGAAAGAATGTTTCGAGAATGAAAAGTGCATAGCTAAGGGGCGATTGCACTAGTCAGACTATTGAGATTTGCACTGTACAGCCTATGCAAAATCTGCCGTCATCCATCTGGTTGACAGCAGATTTTTTGTACACAATTTTATCTCAAAAAAATATGCAACTGTCCTTTTGTTCCCAACACGTATGAAAGCAATAAAACGCGCTGCATTTTACCGCACCCCAAAGTAAGCATCGCATTCAAAGTGCATCACACACATACATCCCTCGCGCATGTGTTTTTTGATATATTTTTTTCCTTTTTTTGCATTTTAATATTGACATTTAATTCCTTTTATGTTATTGTTTAAATAAGAAAAGGGGGGTGATGAAGTTGTTCCACATGAAATGATTCTATTCGTTTTTTCCGCAACACGCCCAGAAAGAAGATATCAGTATGAAAAGAACTCTTACCTTATTTCTGAACGTGCTTTTTCTGCTCGCGCTGCTCGTTCCCTCCGGAATTGCCCAAGTGTACATTGTTCATTATTGGCTAGATAACAGTTACAACACTTACACCTATGAATATAGCCATGCCACGAGCGAAGGCCATGTATCATGTATATTGTGTGTTCCGTTATCAATCCTGCACCCTCTGCGGAGAACAACAAAGAATTGTGAATTCTGATTTCCCTTTGAACACCACGCCGCACCAATATACAATTTTTGTTGCCGACGCCGGACATAGTGTGAGTGGTTTACATGCTTTCCGCTTTAAATGCAGCGAATGCTCATTCACCATTGTAAAACTGTTTGAATGTAACGGTCCCCCTTGCACAATCACGATTCAGAGAATCATAAAGCAATATGATACTGAATGATTTTTCCCGTAAGGAGGAGGATAAATGTATGAAAAACGTTCGCATTCTATTATCGTTGGTCATTCTCATTCTTGCATTTTCCACCGGTTCCGTCCTTGGTGCACCTGCCTCTCTGCCAATATCATTGGATGAATCAATTGAAGATCTGAATGACCTCACCTCAAGAGATAATATCCTGAAAACAGGAACGCAAGCAGTTTACGCTCCCGTCACAATTATTCAAGAGACGATTACCGGCGAAAGCACAAGCATAATTGCC
Organism: Clostridiales bacterium; assembly: GCA_015056265.1. GTDB lineage: Bacteria > Bacillota > Clostridia > Christensenellales > Aristaeellaceae > RUG563. The sequence continues at coordinate 2,910 of SVGR01000088.1, read as the reverse complement.
CCACAGGTATTGACTATTACCTATCGGTATTATATTCACGAGGATACGGATGGCGATTATACCGGAGGGTATATGATCAATAATGCAGAGTATCCAAAGCTTACAGTTGCTGCACCCGCATATCTCAATGTCAGTTTTTCCAAAGTGAACGGTCCCACCTTTTCCAAAGTGAACGGCCCCACCCGATTTACATTCGATGGAGGGAACCCCTATACCATCACCATCAGCGGCGGCGCTTTCACCATTACATATAATTCCACTGTCCGCTACAATGTACGGGGCGATATCATTTCCGTCACCCCCACCACGGTCACCCGTTCCTACTACTACACGGCCACCGGGCCCTGATTCTCCTCCCGCAGCGCAACCCGCTGCGGGTTTTTTTGATCATTTTTAGCACTCTCCGTTCGAGAGTGCTAATTTCCTGTTGCATTTCTTCCTGCATGGTGATATAATATCCTTCGTAACCAAGATTTTTCCATCAGGAGGCAATTTATTATGCAAACCAAGGGCAATATTTCTATCCATGCACAAAATATTATGCCAGTGATCAAGCGCTGGCTCTATTCCGATAAGGATATTTTCATCCGGGAGCTGGTATCCAACGGCTGCGACGCCATCACCAAGCTGAAGATGATCAAGGGTGACATGGAAGAAGAATTAAAGGTTACCGTTACCGTGGATCCCCAGGCCGGGGAGCTGCGCTTCACCGATAACGGTATCGGCATGACCCATGAGGAAGTGGAAAAATATATCAATCAGGTGGCCTTCTCCAGTGCTGAGGAATTTCTGAAAAATTACACCGGCGAGGATAAGGGCGGCATCATCGGCCATTTCGGCCTGGGCTTTTATTCTGCATTCATGGCTGCGGACAAAGTGACCATCGATACCCTCTCCTTCCAGGAGGGGGCCGCCCCCGTGCTGTGGGAAAGCGAAGACGGCATGGAATTCACCATGCAGGAAGGCGGCCGGACGGAGCGGGGCACCACCATCACCCTGCACATCCTGGAAGAAGAAAAAGAATTCCTGGATGCTTTCCGGGTGCGTCAGGTGCTAGAACGGTACTGCGGCTATATGGCCACCCCCATCTATCTGGAGGATCTCTCCCCCAAGGAAGCAAAGCCTGCCCCTTCCGCCTCCGATGATGAAACGGAACCTCACGTCACCGGCACCGAGGAAGAAGAAAAGCAGGAAGCCCAAAAGCCCGTCAATGATACCCATCCCCTGTGGCTGAAAAACCCCAGGGACTGCACTGAGGAAGAATATAAGGAAACCTATCGGAAGCTGTTCCACACCTTTGAAGATCCTCTGTTCTGGGTGCATCTGAATGTGGATTATCCCTTCAATCTGAAGGGCATCCTCTATTTCCCCCGGATCAAGAAGGATTTCGGCGGCCAGGACGGGCAGATCAAGCTGTTCAACCGTCAGGTGTTCGTGGCCGATAACATCAAGGAAGTAATCCCCGAATTCCTGATGCTGCTCAAGGGCGCCATCGATTGCCCCGATCTGCCCCTGAATGTTTCCCGCTCCTTCCTGCAGAACGACGGCTATGTGAAGCGGCTCTCCGCCCATATCACCAAGAAGGTGGCGGACAAACTGAACGGCCTGTTCAATACCGAACGCAAGCAATACGAAACCTACTGGGATGATATCCATCCCTTCGTAAAATACGGCTGCATCCGGGATCAGAAGTTCTTTGATCTGGTGAAGGGCAGCCTGCTGCTTAAATCCACCGCCGGAGAATATTTCACCCTGGAAGAATATAAAGCCCGGAACGAAGGCAAGGCGGAAAAGAAAATCTATTACACCACCGAAGCAAACCGCCAGGCAGCCGCCGTTGCCCTGTATGTGAATAAGGGCATCGATGTAATCGTGCTGGATACCCTGATCGATATGAATTTCATGAGCTTCATGGAATTTGGCAGCGGTAATGACGGCCTGCAGTTTGTGCGGGTAGACGCCGATGTATCCGGCCTTACGGAAGATACGGAAGAAGGAAAGGATATCGATCAGGCGCAGATGGAAAAGCTGTTCCGGGACGCCCTCAACGATCAGGAACTGACCGTGAAGCTGGAAGCCCTTTCTGATAAGGAGCTGCCCCTGATGCTGCTGGAAGATGAACAGATGCGCCGCTACAAGGAAATGAGCGCCATGTACGGCCAAGCCTTCGATTTCCCTGCCAAATATACGTTGATTCTGAACCGCGCCTGCGATACGGTGCGGGGCCTTGCCGCCATGGAGGATGAGGAAACTGCGGCTCTCCTCTGCCGTCATCTCTTTGATCTGGCCCGCCTTTCCTCCCGTCCCCTGGAAGCCAAGGATCTTCAGGATTTCATCGCCCGCAGCAATCAGCTGATCGCCCTGCTGGCAAGAAAATAAAAATCAAGACGCTGCCGCAGAACAAACTGCAGCAGCGCCTTTTTGTATGCTTTACTTTTTCAAATATGCCAGGTATTTTTCCTCTTCCTCATCGGAAAAGACAGGAATGCCCTTTTCCTTCAAAAGCTGGGCGGTGACCCCGTCCCCTTCCCGGAAGGAGCCGGTAAAGCTGCCGTCATAAATGACGCCGCTGCCGCAGGATGGGCTGCGGCTTTTTAGAATCGCGCAATCGCAATCGAAAAGATCATACAGCCGGGCTGCCTCATAGGCGCCCTTCTGATATTCTTTCGTCACGTCGCCTCCATCCTGCCGGCGGATTTCATCCCCCTGACGCTCCGCCGGAGGCCGGGGCGTAGCAAGGCCGCCCAACTGCTCCGGGCAAACCGGGATCAGCTGATGATCCTTAGCAAGAGCGATGATGCTATCACTGGGCTTGCTTTTTCCATCATAGCGGCAGCAAACACCCAGCAGACACGCACTGACCAATATCTTCATTTACAACTCCTCAAGCCGCACGGGCACATTGCTGAT
>SVGR01000087.1 GCA_015056265.1 Clostridiales bacterium | reverse complement strand
GCGCCACATCATAATCAATGCATTCTATAGGTGCGTAGGCCTCAATACCGCCTCCATTTTCAAATTCCACAGCAATGAAGAGATATTCCGCTTCCGGATAGATATATTCATCCCAGCCCTCGCCGGGGAATCTTTCCACTGCCAGTACTGTTACTTTTGTGCCCTTGGAAATGCGTCTTTGTTCTGTAAGGCCGCTCTCCCGGATGCCCCAATACAGGGGCGTTTCCCGATTGGTGACAGCTTCCAATTTGGCGCATCGGATCACCTTTTCTTTTACATCACCGGTGCTGATGAATCCGTACTGATCCGGCTCACCAAACAAGCCCGGAATCTTTATGTGATAGTACTTCCCGAAAATTCCCAGCACCTGATAGGGATCATAGCAGATCAGATCATGCTGCTTCACTTTTCCCGTGGCATCGGTAAAGACGGAAATACTCTTTCCCTTGATTTCCGTCATCGACGGACGAAACGGCGGATCCGCAGCAAGGATGGAATCCAGAAAATCATCCATAATGTAGCCAACTTCATTGCCGATACGCACCTTCTGCCATCCATCTTCGGCAACATGGTCATCATAAAGCAGATAAGCATGCACGCCGCTGAAGTATTTGCCCAGAATCTTTCCGTTTTTGGAAGGCTCAGCCCTGAAATTCACCGTTTCATTGGCCTTGCCAGTATTGATGATCGCTTCATCATAAGGATCAGCCTTGCGGATGCAGGCAGAGGAAACATAGCCATAATACGTTTTCCCGCGCTCTTGATGATAAAGCTGTACATGCAGCCAGTCATCGTCAATTGTTCCCAGCACCAGCAACCGGTCATAATAATCAAACCGGAGGATTTGCCCAGCACTTTTCGCGGGAAGCTGATACAAGGGCTGACGCCCGTCCGCTTCAGCAGAAATCAGTTGTCCCCATTCCCCTTCTTCGCCGGGGCCTGCCCAGTCAGTATCATGCAGGATAAATTCCCGCATCATATATCCTTCCCGGTCACCGATTTTTACTTTTGCCCATTTCCCGGAAAATGAAAGCACCTCCAGGGGCGTACCGGGAAAGTATTGGCCCAGCACATCGGCGGATTGAGAGGCCTTTGCCCGCAGCTTCACCCTCCCTTCCTGCTGCTTTACCGGCCCTACCGCATATTCAAATCCGCCCCACCCGGCAGCCATAGCGGAAAACGGCAGCAAGCTTATCAGGATTACACACAGCGCCAGCATTGTCAGCATCTTTTTTTTCATCTTTCTCATCCCTTCAGGTGTATTTCATTGTTATGACAAATAAACGCAAGCAAATGTTTCGTCGACTCAAAAAAAAACCGATGGATTATTTCTCCATCGGTTTTGATTTCCGTTTATCGGCTCTGGGTGCCCACATAATAGATGGCGGCACGGGGCTCACAGGTATCCCTGCTTACCAGCGTTTCTTCTGCCAGCGTTTCCCCTTCCCAGCGCTGCAGATAAGTTTCGGTAATATACCCATCCCTGGCCTTTCGCACCAGTTTTTCCTGATCGGTATATTTCACATAATTCTGCTGGGTATCCTTGCGATAGATGGGGGTCAAAGGGGCCATGATGGTTTCAACAGTTTCCGTGCGCAGGGTATAGGATACATTTTCTCCCCGGCTGGGGCCGTAGATGCTGACCACGCATTGATATTTATTCTTTTTAACTTCTTCCACTTTCGCGGTGATATATATGGTGTTCTCCGTATTATTCTTGAACACGAAATCGATCTTCCGATCCCGGGTGTAGTAAACAGTGGCATCCTGACCAAAGGTGGTATAGCTCACAGGATCAGAATGGGCAGTACGCTTGGTTATTTCCATGCCCGCTTGGATAGCAGCCAGGTAAACCGTTGTGCTGGCCTGACACACGCCGCCGCCGATCCCCATTTCCTCCTCGCCGCTGACATATTCAATGGCATATTTGAAACCGTTTTCCAGGGAACGGGCGCCCACCACGCCATTGAAGCTGAAGGTTTTACCCGGTTCAATGGTAATGCCATTGATTTTTTCCATGGCCACGCGGATATTGCTGGTGCGTTCCAGGGTGGATTCATCGGAAATTGGGGTCACCGCCTTATGCAGCAGGGTTACTTGCCCACGCACATCGGCAGTAGTCACATTGGGATGGATAATCTGCGGCTGCACTTCCAGCATACCGGATGTACCACTGTGCAGCATATCCAGTATCTGGCTTTTCAGCACTGTGGTATCCAGGGAAGAGCCATAGTTTTCCCCCTGAATCAGGAAAGGATCATCCAGCTGCGGATAGAAATATGCAAGATACGCATCCGTGGGGGCATAGGTGAAACTGGCCTGAATCTGCTGCATCAGCTGATCCAGCCGTTCTTCAGAAAACTCCGTCTGCGTGGTATAAAGCTTGTAGGGCGTGAGCATGGTATTATCAATTACCAGCTTGCGTTCCTCATAGGTGCCGGTTTTTCCCCGTTCAAAAGCCTGCCGCACCAAACGGTAAGCCTCTTGACGATCCGAATGGATGCCCAATGCGGCATAATTAACTGTGCCCAATACCTGTCCCTGATAGGTCAGATGCACCTGCCAGCTGTTCTGGCGGGCATCCTGGCTGCTGTATACTGCATTCAGCCCCTCTTCAGCCGTCATACCGCCCAAGTGGATATCATCTACATAAACATTCTGCAAAAACACATTCTGCAGAGCGTCCACTTCGGCAATCATATTCTGTTGTTCCTGCTGCAGCTGATTCGCCCTCATATTCTGGAAAACAAAGAATCCACCGATAGCGGCGGCCACTGCCAACACAAGCAGCCACTTCTTTCCCTTCTTGCCGGGCGCTTTTCCAAAGTGCCCATGCGCACCGCCGTGCTGGGAGGGCGGGGCGCCGACAGCAGACATGGAATTTGCAGGCGGTACAGCCGAAGGCGGCGGAAATAAGCCCGGACCACCCTGAGGGGGCTGAACGGATGCTTGCACCTGTTGGGGGGAACATGTCCCCGGGCGGTTTGGCGGCCTGTAATCCTGATACTGCATGGTTTAATTTCCTCTGCGCTGGGCAGCGCTGTACAATGCCCAGGCGTCCTGCATGGCATGATGCCACTGTGTTACGGTTTCACCCAGCTGACCATGCCGAGGATCATGATCGTGAAAATCACTGCCGCCGGTTACCAGCAATCCATGCTGCCGGGCCAGACGATCCCACTTACCATAATCGCCCCGGTTGCTGGGGTGATATACTTCCAGCCCCATCAACCCTGCATCCATCCAGGTATGCAGCAGGGGCAAAAAACGTTCCATCGGCCATTGGATCAGGGCAGGATGGGCCAATACAGGCACCGCCCCCCGCTCCCGAAGCAAGGAAATGGCGCGGCCAGCAGCCATCTTTTCCCTGGGGATATAAGCAGCCTTTCCGTCCCCCAGGAAGCGGTCAAACGCCTCCGCTACCGACGCCACATAGCCCTTTGACACCATAGCGCGGGCCAAATGGGGGCGGCCTATGCTTTCCCCTGCATCCGCCATGACGCCATCCACATCCAGCGGATAGCCCAGTTCCTTCAGCTTTTCGCCAATGGCCCGAATACGGTTGACACGGTCATCGGCCATTTTTTCAAAAAAGGACAGCAGCACCGGATCCTGGCGGTTAACACCGTAGCCCAGGATGTGCACCTCGGCCTCCCCTTCTGTGCTGATTTCCACACCGGGAAGGAAGGCGATGCCACGCTGCAGGGCGGCATCCTCCGCTTCCGCAAGGCCGGCCATGGTATCATGATCGGTAACGGAGAAGAAGGTCACATCCGCACGCTGCAGCAGCCGCACCAGCTCCGACGGGGGATAAACGCCATCGGAAGCAGTGGTGTGCAAATGAAGATCTGGCCGGATCATTCCACTGTGCCCTCGATTTCCTGCTCAGGGGTTTGATTCATGAAAGCAATGAAATCTTCCCGGGTGACCGTTTCTTTTTCAATAAGAAGCTGCGCCAGGCCATTGAGCTGGGGCAGATGCTGTTTCAGAATTTCGCAGGCCTTTTCATAGGCGTTGTTCAAGATGGCGCGGACCTCGCCGTCAATGATGGCGGCGGTTTCTTCGCTGTATTCCCGGCTCTGGCCAAATTCCATGCCTACAAAAATTTCCTGATCGCTGCCCAGATACACCGTACCCAGCTTTTCACTCATACCAAAGCGAGTCACCATACTGCGGGCCAGTTCAGTCGCTCGCTGCAAATCGCTCACAGCGCCGGTGCAGATATCATCCTGGGTCAGGCTTTCGGCGGCACGACCGGCCAAAGCCATGGCGATGGTCTGCAGCAGCTTATTCTTGCCCATGTGATCCAGTTCCTTTTCAGGCAGGGAAAGGGTAAGGCCCGCCGCCTGGCCCCGGGGAACCACGGTGATCATATGCACCTCATCGCACAGAGGAAGCACATGGCCCACAATGGCATGGCCGGCTTCGTGATAGGCGGTAATGCGCCGATCCTCTTCCAGCACCTTGTGACTGCGCTTTTCGGGGCCCATCTGGATACGTTCCACCGCTTCGATCAGATTGGCCTGCGTGATATTTTTAGCCTTTTCGCGGGCAGCCTGGATGGCGCCTTCATTCATGATATTTTCCAGATCGGCGCCGGTGGCATAGGGGGTACGCTTGGCGATGTTTTCCAGATCCACATCTTCAGCCAGGGGCTTGCCCTTGGCGTGAACCTTCAGGATTTCCACACGGCCGTTGAGATCGGGATAATTAACGGTAACCTGGCGGTCAAACCGGCCGGGGCGAAGCAGCGCAGGATCCAAAATGTCCCGGCGGTTGGTGGCAGCCATCACTATGACGCCTTCATTAACGGCAAAACCGTCCATTTCCACCAGCAGCTGGTTCAGGGTCTGTTCCCGTTCATCATGACCGCCGCCCAGACCGGCACCGCGATGACGGCCGACAGCGTCGATTTCATCAATAAACACGATGCTGGGGGCGTTGCGCTTGGCCTGTTCAAACAGATCGCGCACACGGCTGGCGCCCACGCCCACAAACATTTCCACAAAATCAGAACCGGAAATGGAGAAGAAGGGCACATTGGCCTCCCCTGCTACCGCCTTGGCAAGCAGGGTTTTACCGGTACCGGGAGGGCCCACCAGCAGCACACCCTTGGGAATGCGGGCGCCCAGTTCGGTATAGTTTTTGGGATTCTTAAGGAAATCAACTATTTCCTTCAGTTCTTCCTTCTCTTCATCGGCGCCCGCCACATTAGCAAAAGTCACCTTATTCTTGGAAGGATCAGCCATGGTTGCCCGGCTCTTGCCAAAGCTCATGGCCTTGCCGGCGCCGCCTCCCTGCTGGCGCATGATATACATCATCATGATGAACACCAGCACCACGGGAATCAAATAAGGCAGAATTTCCAGATACCAGGGGGTCGTCAGGGAAGGCAAACGAATAATCTTGATTTCAAGATCTTCTTCGCTGACGGTATCCAATGCCTGGCTGTTTTTATTGGCCTGCATAATCCGCAGGGTTTCCAGCCAGCCGGAACCGATGGTCGTTTCAAAATCATAGTTTCTGTTCGGGAAATCCGCTTCGGATACCTTGCTGTCCTTATAGCGGCCCACCAGCACTTCGCTGTTATTGCGGACAGCCACCTTATCCACTTTTCCAGCCTCAACAGCAGCCAGGAATTCAGGATATTCAATCCTGCGGTCCTTCTGATTCAGGCCGCCGGATAAAACGGAAATCAGCAGGATGAATGCAGCGATCATCACCACATACCCCACTACGCCACGGGAAACTCTTCTCAAAGCTCTAATCCTCCTCAAAATACATCGGGATCAAATCATAATTATATCATGTTTCTCCCGAAAAGACAATCATTTAATCCTCGTCAGTGTAAATTCTGGGGTGCAACACCCCGATATCCGGCAAATTGCGGTATTTTTCATCATAATCCAGGCCATAGCCCACCACAAATGCATCAGGAATGCTGAAGCAAGAATACTGCACTTCCAAGGGCACCTTCCGCCGGGCAGGCTTATCCAGCAGCGTCACAATGGATACGGAGGCGGCATTGCGGGTTTCCAGCACCTGCTTTAAGTGGGACAGGGTCAGGCCGCTATCCACGATATCTTCAACCACAAGCACATCTTTCCCCGTAATATCCCGATCCAGATCCTTCACGATGCGCACCACGCCGGAGGATTTGGTGCTGCTGCCGTAGCTGGAAATGGCCATAAATTCCATTTCCAGAGGCAGATCAATTTCCCGCACCAGATCGGCAAAGAATACCACCGCCCCCCGGAGAATGCCGATAAGCACGGGCTTTTTTCCTTCATAATCCCTGGTGATCTTTTCGCCCAGTTTCTTCACCGCTTCCTGAATCTGATCCCGGGTGAGCAAAATCCGATCCAGATCCTGATACAGCCTGGCATTGGTATCCATACGCTTTACTCCTTTTTATCCGTTTTACCCGGGATCTCTCCCGGCAAATAACCGTCATATTCCAGTATCACCGCATCGTCACCGGGATGCACCCGGGCCTCTTCCCCAGGGCCGACGCCCACCGCCCAGATCACCCGGTTGCCATCGCACACCAGGGGTACATAGGGCCGGAAGGGACGATCGATCTTTTTATCCACAAAATAATCCTGCAGAGATTTATGCCCTGGGCCGCCCAAGGGATGAATACAATCCCCCGGTAGACGGAAGCGAATGCCGGCATGATCCAGCACACTACGCGGAATTGCCTGTCTTCTTATCCCATCGCCCGGCTCACCGGTGAAGGGCCTATGGATAAACAAGCCCAATTCCGCCTTTTCCGGAATCGGCGGGAGGAAATGGATCCTCTCCCCCGTGGCATAGGCATGATATCCTTCCGGCAAATTGATCTGTTTCCCCGCCTTCAAGGCGGCAATCTTTTCTGTAGTTTCATAATCAAGCTCAACAGGACACACCTGCCTTACCACCCGGGCGCGGATAGCAGGGTGCAGCCCTTCAAAGGCCTGACGCAGAATGAACCGGCATGGCCCATCTATGCAGCAATTACGCCGGATGAATACATCCGTCTCCCCAGCCAGATAATCATCTTCCCTTCGCAGGATTGCCGCACTGCGGCCTATTGCTTCCCTGGCCTTTGGCATGCGCCCCTCCACCAGAGGCATCACTTGATTGCGCAGGAAATTCCGCAAATAGTCATCCTGGCAATTGGTGTAATCCTCCCGCCAGGAAAGGCCTTTATCCAGCAGCGCCGCCCGCAGCTTTTCCGGCTGCACATCCAGCAGCGGCCGCCACAGCGCCAATTCCTGCCCGTCCGGTTTACGGCGTACAGCCCGTTCCTCCATACCGGCAAGCCCTTTCATACCGCTGCCGCGGATGAGATGAAGCAGCATCGTTTCCGCCTGATCTCCAAGATGATGGGCCAGAGCAATACAGGGCGTATGAAAATGATCCGCCGCCATGTACAGTGCACGGTAACGCGCCTGACGGGCGGCATCCTCCCCGCCCTTATTGATGTGTACGCGCATCACCTGGAAAGGCAGGCCCATCTCCCGGCAGGTATCCGCCACGAATGTCGCATCATCGCCCGATTCTGCCCTGAGCCCATGATCCACATGTGCTACGGCAAGGAAAATTCCAAAGTCATCGGAAAGCGTTTTCAACCCGTAGAGCAGCGCCATGGAATCGGCGCCGCCGCTTACTGCCGCCAGGATTCTTCCTGGCCGGCCAACCCTTTGCCAGGCTTTCCTGACATGGGTACATAAATAAAGCCACGTATCCATACTTTAGTATTTTACCCTGAAAGATCAAGAATGGCAAGGGATTCCCCTATAATTTAACACAAATTTGATATTGCCACGCCCGTGCCGTTGTTTTGACCAAATTCAATATAGCAAGGGATTCTCGAGGTAACTGACAGCCATTTCTTGAATAATAACGATACTGATCATCCAATGAACGATGTAAGCAGCCAATCAAGATAAAAGCAAAGGCTCCTCTGCCGTAAAAGCGTTCATATCTGAATGCAGTTTCTATTCGCCAATGTGTAATTGAGTACGCGATCTTTTCTTCACCTGATTTACAAAGCTATTCATCGTCATTATTCGCAAAGGTGTGATCTTGTCAATAAAAATTCGTTCCTTCCATGTTCTACTGTCATGCAGCAAATGGCCCATGTCACTTGTATTGCGCATCCCATAAGGATATTAATGAATGGTCAAATTTCCAAAAATGAAAGATAATTGATGAAATTTATAGAAATACTTTAAAATTCATTGATTTTTCAATTGCAGCATTCATTTTTTGACTTTCATTGACCTTCCAGGAATTTTTCGGTTTTGACTTTCTTTGACCTTCGATGTATACTATCCTTGTCACCGGGACAAAATACCCTCAAGGGTATGTCCCTCCCTACATCATCCAGGAATGCCTGCATTCCATTTTCGCAAGGAGGTTTTGCCATGTATACCATGATTCCTTTTAATGCACGCCGTGAGTTTTCCCGTCATCGTCCCGCCTTCCCCTTTGACGATCGCTTTTTTCGTTCGTTCTTCGATCTGAATGATCGTATGGGCAATATGGGTTTCCGGGTGGATATTCACGATGAAGAAACGCATTACCTGTTGGAGGCGGAGCTGCCCGGGGTGCCTCAGGATCAGATTCAGATCACTGCCGACCACGATACCCTGACCATCACCGCCGATATCCAGTCCCAACGCAAGAGCGAAAACGCATGCTACAGCGAGCGGCGCATGGGGCATGTTTCCCGTACCTTTAACCTGGACGGTATTGACGAAAACGCCATCACCGCCGCTTATGAAAACGGTGTGCTTACCGTCACCCTGCCCAAGGAAAAGCCAGCCAAGCCCGCCGGCCAGCGCCGCATCCCCATCGGCGGTGCCGATCAGGGCTGAGCAAGCTTTCAAACCGCTTCCTAAAACGTTTATGAACAAACCTCAGAAAAAACTGCTGCTTTAAAAAGACAGCAGTTTTTTATTTTGTAAAACTGCATTTGGAATGCTATTATCACTTTCTCAGATTCAGTCACACGTCATTTCCTCCTGCATATCATGCAATCAGCCCACGATTTGAAAGGAGGGTATTCAATGCAGATATACATCGAGGGCCAGGATGGGAAAGCAGCCTGGCTCAGTGAGTTTTTGCGGAACCAAGGCCATGACCTGAGCAACAGGCCGCAGGCGGATCTGATCATCCTTAACCTCCCCCGTACCCAAATCACCCTTGAGGAAGCGAAGTCATGGAAAGACGGCCAGCCCATTCTGTGCGGCATGATTTCCCCCGGCTTTCTTGCGCTCGCCGAGGAAAAACACTTTCGTTTGCTCCGACCCCTTGCAGATACGGTATATACCGAAGAGAATGCCGTTCTCTCTGCTGAGGGGGCGCTGTATTACGCCATGCAGCATGCAGATTTCGCCCTGAAAGACGCCCATTGCGCCGTGCTGGGCTACGGCAAAATCGGCAAATCCCTCACCCGCATGCTCCGTACCCTGGGTGCCCGGGTAACCGTGGCCGCCCGTCGAGAAGAAAGCCGGAAAGAAGCCGGCGAAAACAGCCTTTCTTTTGAGGATTTACCCCCTCTTCTCCCCTCCGTCCAATTGCTTTTCAATACCGTTCCCTCCCCCGTGCTTTCCAAGGATTTGCTTACTCTATTTTCCAAGGAAGCGCTGCTGATGGAGCTTGCCAGCGCCCCTTACGGCATCGATCTTCCCGCTGCCCGGGAAATGGGGCTTCGTGCCTGGGGCGAATGGGGTATCCCCGGCCGCTACTGTCCCCAATCCGCCGCAAAACTACTGCTTGATTATCTGAATCGGGAGGTCTTTTTATGAGCAAAACCCGCATCGGTTTCGCCCTCACCGGCTCCTTCTGCACCTTCCACTCGGTCTTTGTGGTAATGGGTCGACTGATTGAAGCCGGTTACGATATCACACCGATTCTCTCCTTCACTTCCGCCCGGGAAGATACCCGTTTCTATTCTCGGGACCAGGTGTGGGATACCCTGCGGAGCATCACTGGAAAAAAACCCCTGGTATCCCTGCCGGAAGTGGAGCCCATTGGACCCCAAAAACTTCTTGACGGATATATCATCGCCCCTTGCACCGGCGCATCCCTGGGGAAATTTGCCCACGGAATCTACGATACGCCAGCGCTGCTGGGGGCCAAATCCCATC
>SVGR01000086.1 GCA_015056265.1 Clostridiales bacterium | reverse complement strand
TGCCCTGGACCGCCTGCGCTTTCATCTCCTACATGGTTACCACCTATGACGGCTTTGCCGCTTGGGGCAAGGATATGGGCGGCTACAGCGCCAACCCCATCTGCATGTGGGATCATACCAAGGATGGTTACGTGGATGGCGTGAACGTCTTTGACGCCAAGAACGACCGCGGCTACGAATGGTGGATCTCTGCCGAAGGCGGCCAGCTGGTTGTGGAAGATCCCGCCTACTGCGCTTCCGTTGCCTTTGACCTGGGCGACTGGATCGACGTAATCGTGGGTTCCAAGTAATCCGGCGCATCCCCTGATCAAATCTCGATACTTGCCGGGCGGTATTGGGCTCTGCCCAATGCCGCCCGTTTTTCTATCAACCGTGTAAGGAGCGTATGCTATGACTGCCATCGCATCAAGCGGGAAGAAATGGCGGAAGCTGTACGGCAGAATGCACACCTATTTCAGCAAGCCCCAGAATGTGATCCTGCTGGTATTGGGTATTGTGCTTACTGTAACCACCATCGCCCCCATGCTCACCATCGTCAATGATACCTTTGCCGTTCATGAAGGATCGGTGGATGCCCGGAACATCGAAGAAGGCCAGGTATACACCACCTACAATTGGGGCGCCCTTTTTGCCCCCACCCGCACCATGGATCAGCGCCTGGCCAAGATCAATCTGTGGACGCCGCTGACAAATTCCATCCTGCTCAGCATTTTCTCCTGCATCGGCGCCATCCTCATCGGCGGCGTATTTGCTTATCTGGTGACCCGCACCAACTTAAAATGCAAGAAATATCTGAGCGCCATCTTCATCTTCCCCTACATCATGCCCCAGTGGACCATGGCCGTGGTATGGCAGAATCTGTTCAATTCCAATGCCGTCACCGGCGGCAGCGACGGCCTGTTCGCTTCCCTGCTGGGCATCAGAATGCCCCTTTGGTGGTGCCAGGGCCTGTTCCCCAGCGCCATGGTGCTGTCATTGCATTATGCGGCCTTTGCCTATATCCTCATCGGCGGCATCTTCCGCAATATGGACGCCAATCTGGAAGAGGCGGCCACCATCCTCAATACCCCCCGGTGGAAAACCTTCCTGAAGGTGACCATCCCCCTGGTCAAGCCCGCCATCCTTTCCACCATCCTGCTGGTATTCTCCAGCGCCATGGGCTCCTATCCCATCCCCCATTATCTGAATCTGTCCACCCTTTCCACCAAATATGTGGAACTGAACGCCTCCCGCGCCGGCCAGGCCAGCATTCTGGCAGTGATTATGATGCTATTTGGCATCATCATCCTTATTATCAACCAGAAGACTACCTCCGGCCGCAAGAGCTTTACCACCGTTACCGGGAAATCCGGCCAGAGCAGTCTGGTCAATCTGGGCGTGGGCAAATACATCCTGGCCGCCTTCTTTATCGTCTTTACCTTCTGCACCGGTATTTTGCCCATCGTCATGTTTGCCATTGAAACCTTCCTGCCCAATCCCGGGGATTATTCCTTCGTGACCAGCGGCATTTCCGGTAATATGACATTGAAATGGTGGATCAATTCCGATCCCCTGGCGGAAAACGGCATGTACGGCCAGTTGGGTATTCTGTTTAATTCCACCATCTGGAATGCCTTCCTGGGCACGCTGATCGTGGCCCTAAGCTGCGCCCTGGCCGCCGGTACCATCGGTCTCCTGGTGGGCTACTGCGTCAGTAAAAACCGTCGCAGCAAGTGGGCGGCATATGTGAACAACATGGCCTTCCTGCCCTATCTGATGCCTGCCCTGGCGGTGGGCGTTGCCTTCTTCATCTTCGGTTCCTCCATGGGCATTTTCAATACCTTCCTGCTTCTGATTCTGGCCGGCACCATCAAATATATCCCCTTTGCCAGCCGCAGCGCCCTCAATTCCATGCTGCAGCTTTCCGGGGAAATTGAAGAGGCGGCCATCATTCAGGATATTCCCTGGTGGAAGCGAATGACCCGTATCATCATCCCTATTCAGAAAAGCAGCATCATCAGCGGGTATTTGCTTCCTTTCATGACCTGCCTGAGAGAACTGACGCTGTTCATGCTGCTCTGCTCTCAGACCCGCATCATCACCACCATGCTGGATTATTTCGACGAAATGGGCCTGTATGCGTTCTCCAGCGGTATCAACCTGCTGCTGATCCTGGTGATTCTCATCTGCAATGCTGTTGTGAATAAACTGACCGGCGCCAGCATCGATTCGGGCATCGGCGGCTGATAGGAAGGACGGAAGATTATGTCGAGAATTGAATTGAGCCATGTCACCAAGCGCTGGGGCGGCTATTATGCCGTGGATGATCTGAGCATGGTGATTGAGGATAATGCCTTTGTGACGCTGCTGGGCCCCTCCGGCTGCGGCAAAACCACCACCCTGCGCATGATCGCCGGTTTGGAGACCCCCACCGAAGGCCGCATCACCATTGACGGCGTGCCGGTATTTGACAGTGATCTGGGCATTAATGTGCCCGCCAACAAGCGGCGTGTGGGCTTCCTTTTCCAGAATTACGCGCTTTGGCCTAATATGACGGTGTATAAGAACATCGCTTTCGGCCTTTCCAACATTAATGAGCCTGGCGCACACGTCAATGAAAAGGGCGAAGTATGCCGGGATGAAACGGGCAAAGCGCCCTGCCGGAAGCTGACCAAGGAAGAAATCAAGCGGGCGGTAAAGCGAGTCAGTGATATCGTGAAGATTGATATGTTCATGGATCGCTATCCCTCTGAGCTTTCCGGCGGCCAGCAGCAGCGCGTGGCCATCGCCCGCACCCTTGCTCCGGGACCGAAGGTGCTCTTCATGGATGAGCCCCTGTCCAACCTGGACGCCAAGCTGCGCCTGGAAATGCGCAGCGAACTGCAGCGGCTGCATCTGGAAACGGGCAGCACCTTTGTGTATGTGACCCATGACCAGATGGAGGCTATGACCCTGGCCAGCCGCATCTGTCTGATTGATAACGGCGTGCTGCAGCAGTATGAAGAGCCCATGGCCGTGTATAACCGGCCGACCAACCTCTTTGTTGCGGACTTTGTGGGCAATCCTGCTGTGAATCTGATGGAAGCCCGGGGCACGAAGCAGGGCGGCACCTGTTCCCTTTCCCTGATGGATGATTATCGCGCTATCTTTACCCAGGTGGGGGACGACATGGATCAATCTCCCCTCCACAGCGGCTACCACAAGGTGGAAAAAGAAAATAAGGATTCCCTGTTCAAATATACCATCCATCGCATCAGCGATGAGGGCGTGGATAAGGAGTATCAGCCCGACGAGGACGATTATGTGCTGGGCGTGCGGCCGGAATTCCTGGAAATCAGCGAAAACGGCCCCATCGTGGGCGAAGTATTCAGCGCCATGCCCACCGGCATGGAAACCACCGTGCGTATCCGGGTGGGCAATTATCTGCTCACTGCTGTGGTATTCGGCGGTGTGATTTATCGCCTGGGCGAAACGGTACGCCTGAATTTTAAGGGCGAGAATGTGATGCTCTTCAGCCGCAAGACCGGCCGGATGCTCTGCGCCGGCAGCCTGAAAATCAAATAAAAGCGCCGGGGGATTCTCCCCAGCGCCTGCTGCAGATTCCCGGTGACTGCCGGGGATCTGTTTTTTTGTTTGCCGCTTTTTGGTGAAACGCATCCGAAGGGAGATTGCTGAATGATGGAAAAAGCCTCCCCGGAGAAAGAAAGGGCCGCACCCTTTCGGATGCGGCCCCGGATGTTTACCCGCTGAAATTATTCGTTGGGCAGCTGCACATCGTACAGACCGGCGGGGAACTGGGAAACGCCGATCTTGGTGATGTCGTTGATGTAGGATACGTTGGAGGTGCTGATGGTGTTGTAGGAGCTGTAGGTGCCCAGGTAGAACTGGCCAACTTCGCCCAGATCGCCAACGAAGGTCAGGCGTTCGGCGTCCCAGGTGTAGGGAACGGAGGGAGCGTCTTCGATCTTCTGGGTGTTCTTCAGGGAGCCGTCATCCTTGGTGTAGGTGGTGATGTTGACGTACTTCTTCACGCCGTCCTTCAGGCAGTACAGATAGTAGCCGCCTTCAGCCTGTTCCACATAAACGGGAGCGGCGTCGGACAGGGAGGTGGAGGTGGCCAGGTAGTTGCCGGACATTTCGCCGGTCAGGTACAGGAATTCGCCGCGGTTGGCCTGGTTCAGACCGAACACATAGGCCTTGCCCACTTCGGGGGTTTCAACCTGTTCGGGCACCATGGTGGCCAGGCCGGCGGGGAACTGGGAAACGCCGATCTTGGTGATGTCCTTGATGTAGGACACGTTGGAGGTGCTCATGGTGTTGTAGGTGCTGTAGGTGCCCATGTAGAACTGGCCAACTTCGCCCAGATCAGCCACAAAGGTCAGGCGTTCGGCGTCCCAGGTGTAGGGAACGGAGGGAGCGTCTTCGATCTTCTGGGTATTCTTCAGGGAGCCGTCATCCTTGGTGTAGGTGGTGATGTTGACGTACTTCTTCACGCCATCCTTCAGGCAGTACAGATAGTAGCCGCCTTCGGCTTCTTCCACGTACACATCAGCAGCTTCCAGGATGCTCTTGGTGGTGGCCAGGTAGTTGCCGCTCATTTCGCCGGTCAGGTACAGGGTGGCGCCCAGGTTGGCCTGGTTCAGGGCGAACTTGTAAGCAACGCCCACTTCGGGGGTTTCAGCGTACATAACGCCAGTGACGGCCACGGCGGGGATCAGGCGCTGGAAGGACACGGTTTCGGCATTGCCTTCAGCGTCCTTGATGGTAGCGGTGATGGTGTAGATCACGTCTTCAGCGTTCTTTTCCTTCACGTCGATGGTGACGGAGCCGTCTTCATTGACAACAACCTTGGCAGCGGCGGAATCGGAGGTCCATTCCACGGTGTATTCCACGCCGGCCACGATCACTTTGCCCAGTACGTCATAATCGATGGCAGTGGTCTTGATGCTGGTGCGGGAGGGATTCTTGTACAGCTGGTAGATGTAAGCCTTGGCAGAGGCCAGATCGCTTTCAGCCAGACCGGCTACGCAGGACAGGCACAGGGCCAGAACGGCGATCAAAGCAACAAACTTTTTCATAGTGGCTGCTCCTTTTCAAATTGTTTTATTGATGAATGGTGATGGCGGAGGGGAGGAACACCTTGATCTGGTATGCCCCCTCGAAGTAATCCACGATGCCCCGGACGTCAATCGTTTTGCCCAGATAGGCGTCTTCCCCGATCAGGGCGCGGTTTTCGTCATAGAGCACGGCGGTACGCACTTGGATGGTATGCTCTCCTGCCTTGCAAAGGAGGGTCATGGCCCCGTTGGAGGAGCTGTCTTCATCCTGGGTGGTATAGATGCTTTCCACGAAAAGATCCTTCATCTCGATGGAAGTGGCCACAGCCAGCTGGGCGTAATCGAATTCCTGGCTGGATTCTTCGCCCTGGAGGGTCACTTTGCCGTAAAGGAAGGTTTCCGGGGTGGTGAGCACATAGGCGGGCTGATGCCCGTCGCTTAACTTCTGGATGTTGCCGGGATCCTTGGGCTTCATCATCCGGTAGGTGAGACCGGATACCTGCCAGGTGCCCCCGGCTTCATAATACTGCATGGTGCCCACGATGCGGGCCTCATTGCCCACGGCGAGAATTTCCAGGCCCTTGCCGCTCAGGCCGTAGCCGTAGTAAACGGAAAGACCGAAGTACTGATCTGCTTCTGCGTCATAGGATTCCAGATAGACGCTGTTGTTGCTGTTCATGGTGATGATGCCATTGAAGGCAACCTTCTTGCCGTTGTAGGCATCCGGGTTGCTGCGCAGCTCCTTCAGGGTCAATTCGATGGCGTCGCCATAGTAGAAGTCCGGATCCTTCTGGCCGGAGTACAGATTCAGCTTCTGGACCTTGGAAAAATCGATGGCCTTCATGCAGATATCGCCGTAGCGATTATTGGCGGAGGAATTGGGCTTGGCAAGGCCCAGCTGCAGGATTTCGATGTTCAGGTTGCGGTAGGGCTGATCCTCCGCTTCTTGATACCATACCCAGGCCAGATACCGATCCCCGGTGGAATCCTTCTGCCAGGCAGAAGTTTCCGATTCCAACACGATGGAATGAGCGTTTTCCAGCTTGGAACGGGTGAATTCTGCGGCCTTTTTGCCGTATTCTTCGATTTTGCCGGTGGTTTCGGGGGTGTTGATGGCCAGGAATCGGGCCTTGAGCACACCGCCGGGAATCACCGATTCAGGCACGAAGAAATGCACTGTATCCCCGTCAATGAAGGTTTTGATCGTGACCTGCTGCTTGGCTGTTTCAGAGGCAAAGTTCAGCGGAATGGCTGCCGCCAGATCCACATCCTGCCCTTCCGCCTGGGCGGGGATGATCCCCGCCAGGCAAAGGACGGACAGCAGCAGAATCAGAAATCTCTGCATCGTTTTCATGAAAAGATGATCGGGTTACCAGCCGATGGAGTATTCGCATTCGGCGATGGCATCAGCGAAAGCGGCGTCAACCAGAGCGTCCACGTCAGAACCGTCGGGAATGGTGAAGCACTTGGTCATCAGGGGGCCCACCTGGCTGCGGGCAGTGGAGGAGCCATTGAAGGCGGGGGAAGTGTAGTAGTAGTCAGCCTGTTCCAAGCAAACCTTGGCGGACAGAGCGGCAACATAGTCGCCACCGTCAGCGCTGTTGATGAATTCGGCGTACACTTCGTTTTCGGAAACGGATTTGATCACGGGCACATAGCCGGAAGCCATGGCGAATTCAGCCTGGAAGGCCACGTTGGTGGTGAGGAACTTCACGAACAGCCAGGAAGCGGCAACTTCCTGAGGATTGGCCTTCTTGAAGATGCACAGGGAGGGACCCTGGGAGATGACCTTCTTATTTTCGGCGTTCACCTGGGGAATGGTGGTGATGCCAACTTCGAAGGGATAGCTGCCGTCAGCACCCTTGGTGGGACGCTGATGGGTGGCGCCGGCGGAAGAACCGATGGACATGTAGCTCTTGGTTTCGTTGGTAGAAACGAACAGGCCGGAAGTGTAGGCGCCGTACAGGGTCTGGGTGGTCAGATAGCCTTCCTGATACCAGTCACGGAACATCTTGACGAAATCCTTGGCTTCAGCATTGTCAAACAGGAAGTGGGGGGCAGTGGCGGAGGTGTAGGGGATGTTGGACTGTTCACACATGGTGATGAACCAGTTGGATTCGCTGTCGTAGCCCAGAGGAATGCTCATGGGATCGATTTCAACGATCTGCAGGCACAGGGCTTCCAGTTCTTCCCAAGTGGTGGGCAGGGCCAGATTGTGTTCATCGAAGAAGGTCTTGTTGTAATAGAGCACTTCGGTGGACTTGCTCATGGGCAGGGTGTACATGAGGCCATCGCCGAACTGCTTGCCTTCGTTGTAGTAACCTTCGATGAAGTCAGCTTTCTGTTCAGCGGTGAGGCCGAAGGTTTCCACGGTGCCGTCAGCCAGGGTGATGGTGGCGGTGCTGTCGATGTAAGCGTCCAGGGTCTGCACAGCCTTGGCCAGGTTGTACAGGGCCACATGGTCGGGATAGCAGTAGGCGATATTGGGCTGGATGCCTTCGGGGATTTCCTTGGAAATCTGATCGCGAACGTCATCGTAGCCGCCAACAGAGGTGTACTGCACGGTGATGTTGGGGTAGAGGGCGTTGAATTCGGCGATGTAGGCGTCCAGAACGGGGGTGAGGTTGGTGCCCATGGTGTTGTAGAAGGTGATGGTGACGGCGCTGCCGTCGTACACGGGGGCCTCTTCGGCCACAGCCACAGAAGCAACGCTCAGCAGCATGGCGACGAGCAGGAGGATGGAGAGGATCTTTTTCATTTGGGTTTCCGTCCTTTCTGTAAGTTGGGTAGTAGTTATGTTACAGGCATTGCGCCAGATAACCGGGAGTGAAGGGGGGCAATCAGCCCTTGATGCCGCTGCGGCTGACGCCGGACATGATATACTTGCGCAGGAATACGAAGACCAGGAACAGGGGGGCCGATACCAATGCTACGGCGGCCATCTGAACGGGGTAGTTCACGTCGCCGGAGGTAGTGGTGAAGGCATTGCGCAGACCGTTGGTAATCATGCGGTGGGCTTCATCATTGGCAACCAGGCGGGGCCAGATGTAGCTGTTCCAGGCGCCCATCATCTTCAGGATGGTGATGGAGATCAGGGTGGGCAGGGAGAGGGGAACCATGACCTTCCACAGATACTTGAAATCGCTGGTACCGTCCACCTTGGCGGCCAGATACAGCTCGTTGGGGATCTGCAGGAAATTCTGCCGCAGCAAATAAATGTAGAAAATGCTCACCAGGAAGGGCACGATCAGCACGGTGTAGGTATTCAGCCAGTCGAAGGAGATGACCGTGGAGTAATTGGTGATGGTGAACAGTTCGCCGGGGATCATCATGGTGGCCAGCAGCGCTGCAAAGAGAATCTCTTTTCCCTTGAATTCCAGCCGGGCGAAGGCGAAGGCGGTCAGCACCGTGATGATCAGGGAGAGAATGGTGGATACCACACCCACATACATGGTGTTCAGGAACAGCCGGCCCAGATTGGCGGTGGTGAAGGCGTCCGCATAGTTGGAAAAGAGCATCGCCTGGGGCACAAAGGTGGGGGGGCTGAGACGGTATTCGCTCAGATCCTTCAGGGAGGAAATGATCATCCAGTAGAAGGGGAAGAGCACGATGGCCGCCATCACAAACAGGAACAAGTAAATGCCGCCCATGGCCAGAGGCTTTAAAATATGCTGCATCAACTGTTTGTGCTGCATATCCCGGGCCTGCATGGTTTTCGTAGTATTTTCAGACATACACGCCCTCCTTAGTAATGGGTCTTTTTCTTGCTGACCCACAGGTTAATCATGGTGACAACAAGAATGATGCCGAACAGAATCAGTGCGGCGGCGCTGGCGTCGCCCTGCTTATTCAGTTCCAGAGAATCGTAGATCATACCCACCATGGTGTTGAGCCGGCCGGCAGCATCGGGCGGGCCCATGGTTTCGCCGAAGATACCCACGATGCTGGTGTATTCCTTGAATCCGCCGATGAAGCCGGTGATGACCACATAGGCCAGCATGGGGGAAAGCAGCGGTACGGTAATCTTGGTGAGCACCCGCCAGCGGGGGGTGGAATCCACCTTGGCGGCATCGTAATACTGCTTATTGATGCTCTGCAAGCCGCCCAGCAGCACCAGGATCTTGAAGGGCAGGGCGTTCCAGACGATGTAAACCACCATCACGAACATATTGGCCCAGGGTTCGGAACCGGCATTGATCCAGTTGACCCAATCGCCGCCGAAGAAGCGGATGATATCATTGACGATGCCGTAGCTGACGATGCGGGGCCGGCGCACGGCGATATTGCCGATCATATTGAACATGGTGGAAAACACCATGCCGATGGCAATGGAATTGGTAACGTAGGGGAGGAAGAAGACGGTCTGCAGGCCTTTCTGCAGGGGCTTGATGGAATTGAGGGCCACGGCGATGAGCAGTGCCAGGATGGTGGAAATGGGCACCGTCAGCACACACAGCAGAATGGTATTTTTCAGGGACTGCTGGAAGGTGGGCTGGCCTATCACCCGGGCGAAGTTGTTGAAACCAAGCTTGAAGGTGGCCTCACCGCCGGCGTTGAGCAGGCCGCTGTACCCTTCGGTAAAGGCCATTACGACCGTATTGATGATGGGCCATACGGTGAATACCAACAGCAGCACGATGGCCGGGGATAAATACAGCCAGGCCTTCCATTGTTGTTTGCTATCTACCATTGCCAATCACCTCAGAAATAAATGCGTTCTTCAGTTTCGGAATTGAAGAGGAATACCTTGTGGGGCTTGAGGGAGAAACGTACTTCTTCCCGGCTGGTATCTACCTTATTATCCGCATTGATGATGGAACGGATGATGGGATTGAGGGAGAATTCGTGGGTGGATACGATGCTCACATCCCGGCCCATCACTTCCAGGTTGGAAAGCTTGCAGGCGAGAGGGCCGTTGCCATCCAGCTGGAAGCCCTCGGGGCGGACGCCCACATAGACGGGCTGGTCTTTCGGGACGGATTTGGACAGACGCATATCCATCACTTTGCTTTCGCCGATATAGAGGCAGCCGCCCTCCACCTTGCCGTGGAACACGTTGATGGGAGGCGTGCCCAGGAACTTGGCCACAAACAGGTTGGCGGGGGAATCGTACACCTCCTGGGGGGCGCCGATCTG
>SVGR01000085.1 GCA_015056265.1 Clostridiales bacterium | reverse complement strand
TTTGATCCCGCGTTCTTCGATGCCTTTACCAACAAGATTAATCTTCGCCCTCGCAAATGCCTCGGCTGGAGATCTCCTTTTGAGGTTTTCTTCAATCAGCTGTTGCACTTGACTTGACAATTCAAGAATCAAAAATGACCGCCCATTTCGAGCGGTCATCTTGACGGAGCCGTTTTATTGAAGCGCCTCCTGGAATGCATCGAAGAATTCCGGGCAAGCCCAGGTACCACAGGCGATCAGGCGCTCGCCGTTGACAGCCATCTGCAGCACCAAGCCGTTGCTGAGCTGAATCAGCAGGGATTGGTTTGTTTCGCTGCCGCCGGCCCGAAGGAAGGAAGCATTCTTCATGAGAATGTTCATCAATTCCCTGGCTTTTCCGGCGTCATTCACAGTGCCCACACCGGAAAGCTCCAGGGCCACCACGCTGTCGGCTTTCAGGGTATCCCGCAGCTTTTCGCCACCCACCAGGGCATGATCCCCGAAGGATACCCGCTGGAACACCCGAATGGCCCCATCCACTTTAGCAGCCACCATGGCGCCGTTCATACCGGCGATCGCCCATACCGTTTCCCCTGCGGATACCACGTTGGAGCAAATACTGCCTTTGGCAGCCAGGGCCGGTTCGCTGGTGTACTGATCCACCGTGCCCAGAGAGGTCCCCAGCAGGGCGTTGGTAACGCCGGTGGGATTGGTGAGCATCCGATAATAACGGCCGTTCACCCCGATCAGAGGGAAGTTGCCGCCATTGGCCTTGGCCCAGATGCTGCGGTAGGAAGGATTGGACGAGCGGCGGATGGTAATGCTGCCTTGGGGCACATCCAACGCCAGCTGCTCTCCGGGCACAGCGCCGCCGCTGCCCGCAGGCATGGAATCGATCAGGGGCACCTGGGTTGCCGCCGGATCCTGCGCCCCGCCGCCGTTAAAGCTGAGCGCGCCCACGCAGATCAATACTGCCATGGCGCAGCACAACACCGGCACCAGCCGCCGCAGGGACGATCTTTCTTCCTTCTTTTCGCCGGCTGCCCGCATAATTTTCCGTTTTAAGGCTTCATTCGCCTGAAGACCGGTGGATTCAGCCATTTGGGGCAATGCCTTCAGCCTGTCCTCCACACTCCTCATCGCGCGCCACTCTCCTTCAAAATATCCTCTAATTTCTTTCGTCCCCGGGAAAGCCTGCTGGATATGGTACCCTCGGGCACTTTCATCATTTCCGCAATTTCCGCAATCCCGTATCCCTGATAATAATGCAGCAGAATCACGTCCCTGAAATCCGTCGGCAGCCGCCGGATCGCCTGGAGCAGTTCCTGCCTTTCCAATCGGTCATCCATCTGATCGGGGGCTGGGGTCAGTTCCATGGCAGGGCTGCCCAGCACCACCCGCTTTACCCAAGCGGCCCGCCACAAATCTCTGCAGCGGTTCAGCGCCACTTTCAGCAGCCACGCCTTTTCCCTTCCCGGCACCAAATCGGGGGCATTTGTCAGCAGCCGGACGAACACATCCTGAGTCACATCCTCGGCCTGCTGCCTGTCTCCCAGATAAAAATAGCTGACCCTGAGTACGTCGGTGGCATATTTTTCGTACAGTTCCTCGAATATTGCCTCATCCATCCGTCCGTCCCCGGCCTGCCCATGCGGCCGTTCACTCATATAACGGTGCACCCTTCCCATTTCTTGCACGTTGATGAAAAATATTCTCGGCAGCGATGAATCTGCCTTTCCTGTCAATTATAAACCAGCATCTCTACCCGGTCAAGTCAATGACCGAACGGATTTTCCCGGGAAAAGAAATTTTTACATTTTCCCGCCTCAGTAGCATGCACACATCGACAAAAATTCATCCCTCCCACTTTTCCTGCCATTGACCGGAAAAATACAGTTATGATATAATGATTTATGATCATTTACGTTTCCTGATTCAGTCCTTCCACGCATCCCTTCAGAAAGGAATTCTTCTGTATTATGTTCAAGCGCGCTGTGGCCCTGATGCTTCTGATCTGCCTGTTTCCCCTTTCTCCGGCCTCTGCCGACCAGGCCACCTTATTCAGCGTTCCTATTCTTTCTACAAAAGCTATCCGGGAGCAGTTCCGATCCCTGCCCAGGGTTTCTCCTGCTGAATTGGATGTTTCCTTGACCTTTGACGGCATTGCCCTTCCCATGCTGAAGGATGAAGAAACCTATTATCTTTCCATTACCCGGGAAAGCGCGTCATCACCGCAAGGCATTCTCTCCGCCAATCCCAGTCTGACCATCGCCTTTTTCCTAAACGATCTGAAAACCTCCATCCCGGAGAAGATGGCAAGCGGAAAAGCCCTGCCTCTGTATATTCATTCCGATGACGCATATTCCGTGGTCTATCTGCTGTTTACCTCCCTGCCGATACTTTCCCTGACAACCACCACCAACAGCGCCTTCATCACCCGGGATGAGCAGCGCTGTTCCATGATCCTCTATGCCCCCGCCCAGGAAGAAAAGCCCCTGGACGTCACCAATTCCCTGGCTACCATCCGCCTGCGTGGCGCTACCAGTTCAACCCTTGCCAAAAAGCCATACAAGCTGGAGCTGCACCGCACCCAATACCTGGACACCCGAAAGATTTCCCTGCTGGATATGCGTAAGGATGATGACTGGCTTCTGTATCCCGCCCATTCCGATGAATCAAAAATCCGGGATGCGGTGGCCTGGCGCTTATGGGAAATCATCTCCAATCCCACCGACGGCCATGCCGCCGGTACACTGCAGAGCCGCTATGTGGAAGTGTTAATGAACGGCGAATATTTCGGGCTTTATCTGCTGATGGAGCGTTTTGACGAAAAAACCCTGGATTTGGATGATGACGATGCCCTGTTCAAAGCCGTCTCCTGGGATCAGCCAACCGCCGCCCAGATGCGCGCCCAGCCTGCCCATGCCACCACGCTGAAGGGGATTGAAAAAAAATTCCCCGAGCCTGCAGATAAAGTGGACGGCAACTGGGATGTGTTTGCCGATTATATGGAACTGATCTTTGAAAAGGATGGCGCCACTTTCAAGGCCGGAATTGGCGATTGCACAGATGTGGAAAACATGATGGACTACTGGCTGTTTTTGCAGCTCAGCATGGCCAGCGATAATTCCTGGAAGAATATTTACTATGCAGAGATTGACGGGAAAATTCACGCCTACCCCTGGGATCTGGATTACTCCTTCGGCACAGGCTGGACCCAAGGTGCGCCCAATATGACCCACCACTATTCCGATGTGACACAAACGCTGCTGGGCTTTGAATGCGGGCGGCGACTTATCAAGTATTATCCCGGCGCGGCCAATTATCTGAAAGCTCGTTGGAAGGAATTGACCGTGGATTCTCCCCTGCTTACCCATGAGGGCATCATGCAAATCGCCCGGGAATACTGGGATGAGCTGCATCTTTCCGGTGCCTGGGTCCGCAATCAGAAACGTTGGCCCAGCGGCAATTACGTGGACGATCTTGACTATTTCAGCGATATCGTCCTGACCCGTTTCCGATATCTGAACCGCTATATCCGTTCCCTCAACGATGCCGGCGTCAAATAAACCCTGTCGCATCCTGTCGAAGGGCTTTCCTTGCCCACCTGCATTTTGTATGCTATCATATATCCATAAAACCCTTCACCAGGAGGTGACCGTATGTCGAAACGAAAAGGAATCCTGTGGCTGCTTGCGCTGCTGATGCTGCTGACCGGCTGCTCTTCCGGAAATGAAGCGTCCCTGTCCACTCCCACTCCCTTGCCGGAGGTGCTGGATGCACCGGAAGTGGAGGCTAACGGGGCGCTGGCGGACGCTGCGCGGGCCCTGCTGTCCCCCTATGAAAAGCAATTGGCTCTGGTAGCTCAGCAGAGCCGGAATAATTATTCCTATACCATCCCCAGCGAAATGATCTCTAAAATGGCCCGGGACGCCCAGGAGATGGGCGCCGTCCCGCAAAACGGCTTCTATCAGTTTACCTGGCGGCAATCAGGCAATCATACCTATACCGCTACCGGCCTGGAAGTGCATCAATCCTCGGATGTGATACCGACTGAAACACCAGATGTGCTGGATGTGGAATACGACCCTATGGAAACCCAGAATATGGGGGATTTTTCCGTTTCCGGCGGCGGCCAGTTTGACCGTTCCTATCAATATACGGTTGCGGATGATCTGTCCTTCGGCCGGGTAGAAATCACCAATATCCTGAATAACGAAGTCACCGGTCACGAAGTTTTTTCTTTCTCCGTCCGGGGAAAAACCCTGTATTTTGTCTATGGCGCCCTGGATTTGGCCGCCTCTCTGGATTCCCTGGAAAGCACCGGCATGTATCTGGTTTCCGCTGGCATGCTGGAAGAGAACGCCCTGGAGATCGTGGATTACCATGTAACAGGGGCCGATGCCCTCCCCCAGGCAGAGAGCCTTGATTTTCAGAAATTGCTTTCCTCTATCACGCCTCTTGCCCGCATCAGCGCCAAAGGCAGCCGGGTAAGCGTCTTCCCCTGATGCAAAAACACATCCGCAGTAAAAGCGGATGTGTTTTTTATTGGCGACACATGCGGGCAGGGTTGTCTGCCCTCTGGTGCCGGCAATGCTTCCGGTTACAGCACCTTTTCCGAAATCATCTGGCAGATGGCCGATACATTGGCATCCGCCACAAATTCAAATTTTACCTTGCCCATGCCGGAAAACCACAGCTCCAATTCACTGTCCAAATCCAGCACGCCTGCCGTTTCCACGGAAAACGCCTGGATTTTGCTGTAGGGCAGGGAAGTAAAATCCTTTTTCTTGCCGGTAATTCCCTGCACGTTGATGGCAAAAATCCGCTTGTTCGTGAACACCACGCCGTCCCGGATACCCCGGAAGGTCTGGATGATCTTTTCCCCCGATACGAACATGGGCATGATCATGCCGGAAAAATCACCGTCGGCTGTCTGGCGCAGCTTCACAAACGTCCCATTCTGAAAATCAATCATTTTTCTTCCCCTCACCGTCATGAAATATTCACCTGCTCATAATTACAGGTTGCTCTATCGCTATTATATTTTTCCTGTCGGGATTTGTCAAATACGCCGCGCAAAGAGAAAACGGATACAGCCATGAGAATAATATGCCGTCAGCACAAGGTACGATTTTTCTGGCCGTGCCTTTTGCGGCAGCACGCCTTCCGGGAAATGCAGCAATCATGGATAATCCGACCCGTGCTCACCGGTAAAATGCTCAATCACCCGGCGCACTTAATAATCCTCATTTTCTTCTTCCCATTCTTCCGAATCAAAATCTTCCTGATCCTCCAGAATGATCTCGGCCGAAAACAAGGCCTCCGCCAGCTCACTGGCCTCCTGTAGTTTTTCAGCAGGGACGTAGATCGTAAGCCTTTCCTGCACACCGGATTTCATCACCATGCCCGCGCCGAAAACGGGCAGCGATGTGCAGGGAATATCATGATCTTCCAACACCTGCATCAGGATCCGCGCCCACATTTCCTCTTTATCAATCAGGCAAACAAATTCATCTTTCATGCCATCACACACCTTTCGTATCATCTGCACAAACGCCTGTCCCCATTGATTATATCACATTTCGCAAAAAAGTGACAGCTGCCGCGCTCCTGTCATTCTCTATTTACAAAAAAACAGAGGGATATTACCCTCTGTCAAAGCATTATCCTGCTGTCTGCAGCATGTTTTCGATAAAAATCCCATATCCACGGGTGGGATCATCCACGAATACGTGGGTGACAGCGCCGATAATATGGCCATTCTGAATGATGGGGCTGCCGCTCATACCCTGCACGATGCCGCCGGTTTTGGCAATCAGTTCGGGATCCGTGACCCTTATCACCATGGATTTGGCACCGGGGGTAGATTGTCGGTTCACGTGGGTAATTTCCACATCATATTCCCGGATACCGTTTCCGTCCACGGTGGACAGGATCGTAGCGTGCCCCGGCTTCACCATTTCCTGATACCCTACCGGCAGACCGCCCGGATACAGAGGATTGGATAGCGTTTGATCCAGATTGCCATAGATGCCCAGCGCCGTATTTTCATCGATATCCCCCAGGATCACCTGATCCCTGAGGAACGATCCCCGCAGTTCACCCGGCGTGCCCTTCTGGCCCCGCCGCACATCCACGATATGCGCTTTCAGCAGCGATCCCATCCGGATGGGCAGGATCTTGCCTGTATCCCCGTCATTGATGGCATGGCCCAGGGCGCCGTAGGATTGATCCTGGGGATTGTAATACGAAAGAGTGCCCACGCCGGCAGTGCTGTCCCGCACCCATGCGCCGATGCGCCACAGTCCCGTACTCTTATCCATCTGCGGTGTGAGCAAAGCACTGCGCTTTTCACCGTCCCGGAGAAAATCCACCCTGAGGGACTGGCCGCCCTTTTCCGCCACCTTATCCGTCAACTGCTGACTGGAAAGCATGGCTTCTCCGTCCAGCGCCTCGATCACATCGCCGGCCCGAAGGCCCGCCGCCTGGGCCGGGCTTTCCCCCGCCACATCGGATACGCCAACCACCAATACGCCCTTGGTGGCCAGGGCCACGCCCACAGCCTGCCCGCCGGGGATCAGGCGCAGCTCCTTACGCACGTCCACCTGCATTTTCTTCACCGGGAACAAGCCGAACAGATTGATACTCACTTCCGCCTCCCCCAGCTGACTGGCCGACAGGCGGTTTTGGGATAGATTCAGCCGCTCATCCTGGGATGACAGCACCGCCATGCCGGTATCCAGGGTGTATTCCCGGCCTAAGGTGAGCCGGTAAGTACGAGGCAATGCGCGGATCGCCTGAGCCGTAGGTGAAAAAACCATCCACGCTGTCATTGCCAGCAGCAGCAATCCCGCCACTTTTCTTGACCATCCGATCCTTTTTCCCATCATTCTTCCCTCACTTTTTCGTGCTTTCCCTTCCAATATGGCTAGCCTTGCATTCCGATATGCTGGAAATGGCCGTGAATGATGCCGAATCATGGAAAATCAGGTAGAATTAGAGACGAAAGATAGGATTCTTCCGCATCAAAATCGTTCGTGTTTTTTCCATCTCCATTCTGCATTCGATTTATTTCTCGTTTTTTTACCTTTTAATACATCAAAAAATCCGAACATTATTATTTTTTCTTAATAAATTATTCAGCTTTTCGCCTTGCATATCCATTCCAATCGTGCTATAATATCTCCGGTATGCCGCTTCAGGCATACAATTACAAGAAAGAGGGCCTTGAAGCCATGAAAAAAGTGGGAATCATCATGGGCAGTGACAGCGATCTGCCCATCATCCGCAAAGCAACCGACATGCTGGAGCAGCTGGAAATTCCCTTTGAAGTACATATCTATTCCGCTCACCGCACCCCCGATCAAGCCCGGAATTTTGCCCGCAGTGCCCGTGAAAACGGCTTTGGCGTGCTGATCGCCGCCGCCGGCATGGCCGCCCATCTGGCAGGCGCCATCGCCGCCAATACCACCCTGCCCGTCATCGGCATTCCCTGCAAGTCTTCCGTGCTGGACGGGATGGATGCCCTGCTTTCCACCGTCATGATGCCCTCCGGTATCCCGGTTGCCACCGTGGCCATCAATGGCGGCGCCAATGCAGCACTGCTTGCCGCCCAGATGATCGCCATTTCCGATACTGATTTGGCAGCCCGGCTGGACGCCAAGCGCGCCAATGATGCCCTGGCGGTTCTGAAAAAGGACGCCGCTGTCGCTGCCGAATTCCTGAAATCATAATATTACGGAGGATTTATGGGCGGTTTTTTCGGCGCTGTACTCAAGCGCGATGCAATTTCTGACGTTTTCTTTGGCACCGATTATCATTCCCATCTGGCGCCCCGCCGGGGCGGCATGGCCGCATGGGATCCGGAAATTGGCCTGCAGCGTGATATTCACAATATCGCCAATTCCCCCTTCCGCACCAAATTCGAAAATGTATTTGATGAAATGAAGGGCAATTCCGCCATCGGCTGCATTTCCGATACCGATCCGCAGCCCTTGCTCATCCGTTCCAAACTGGGCACCTATGCCTTGTGCACCATCGGCGTAATCAATAACGCCCAGCAGCTCATCGATCAGTATCTGGTTTTCAGCGGCGGCCATTTCGGCGCCATGCAGGGGGGCAAGGTAAACTCCACCGAGCTGGTGGCCGCCATGATCAATCAGAAGAGCAATTTCATCGAAGGGATCCAGTTTGCCCAGCAAGTGATTGACGGCACGGCTTCCATCCTGATTCTGAAAGATGACGGCCATATTATCGCCGCCCGGGACAGGGTAGGCCGCCTGCCCGTTCTGATCGGAAAAAGCGAGGATGGCTACTGCGTTTCCTTTGAATCCCATGCCTATCAGAAGCTGGATTACCTGGATGAAAAGGAACTGGGGCCCGGCGAAATCGTGGAAATCTCAGCTGATGAAATGATTCAACTGTCCGCCCCCGGCACGGAAATGCGCATCTGCTCCTTCCTGTGGAGCTATTACGGCTATTCCACCGCCTCTTATGAGGGAGTGAATGTAGAAACCATGCGCTACCGCAATGGGGAAATTATGGCGGAAGCGGATGAAGCATCCGGCGCCAATGCGGGGGTTGATTATGTGGGAGGCGTACCCGATTCCGGCACCCCTCATGCCATCGGTTATGCCAACCGCAGCCACATTCCCTTTGCACGCCCCTTTATCAAGTATACGCCCACCTGGCCCCGTTCCTTTACTACCAATAATAAGACCCAGCGAAGCCAGGTGGCCAAGATGAAGCAGATCCCCGTACACGATCTGATTCAGGATAAGAATCTGCTCTTTGTGGATGATTCCATCGTCCGGGGCACCCAACTGCAGGAAACAGTGGAATTTCTCTATGATAACGGCGCCAAAGCAGTGCATATGCGCTCCGCCTGCCCGCCCATCATGTACGGCTGCAAATACCTAAATTTTGCCCGTTCCACCTCTGATATGGATCTGATCACCCGCCGCACCATCCTGGAACTGGAAGGGGAAGAGGGCTTCCGCCATCTGGATGAATACGCCGATGCCGGGACAGAGCGGGGCAAGGCCATGCGCAAGGCCATCTGCGAAAAATTCAATTTTGCCTCCCTTGAATTTCAGTCTCTGGAAGGTATCATAAAAGCCATTGGCCTTGAGCCCTGCAAACTGTGCACCTATTGCTGGAACGGAAAAGAATAATTATTTCACGGCCAAATCAATGAAAGGAAGGAAACAATCATGCATTCCAATTCCAAGTCCGACAGCTACGCCGCCGCAGGCGTGGATATCACCGCCGGCTACAAGGCCGTGGAACTGATGAAAAAGCACATCGCCCGCACCCGGAACGAAGGCTGCCTGGATGATGTGGGCGGCTTTGGCGGCTGCTTCGGCCTGCCTGTCGAGGGCATGGAAAAGCCCGTGCTGGTTTCCGGCACCGACGGCTGCGGCACCAAGGTAAAGCTGGCCATCCTCATGGATAAGCACGATACCATCGGCATCGACGCCGTGGCGATGTGCGTAAACGATATCATCTGCTGCGGCGCACGGCCCCTTTTCTTCCTGGATTATATCGCCTGCGGCAAGAATATCCCCGAAAAAATCGCCGAAATCGTATCCGGCGTGGCAGAGGGCTGCGTGCAGAGCGGCGCTGCCTTGATCGGCGGCGAAACGGCAGAGCATCCCGGTCTCATGCCTGTAGAGGATTATGATCTTGCCGGCTTTGCGGTGGGCATCGTGGATAAGAAAAAGATCATCGATAACACCCGGATGCAGGAAGGAGATATCGTCATCGCCCTGCCCTCCACCGGTATCCATTCCAATGGCTTCAGCCTGTGCCGCAAGGTATTTGATATTGATAACAATCCCCCCGCCCTCTATGAACCCAAAGAGGAACTGGGCGGACAGAGCATCGCCGAAGCCTTGCTCACCCCCACCCGCATTTATGTAAAGAGCATTCTGGAACTGCTGAAAAAGGTGGATGTGAAGGGCATTTCCCACATCACCGGCGGCGGTTTCTATGAAAATATTCCGCGCTCCATCCCCGATGGGCTGGGCGCCAAGATTGATAAGAGCGCCGTAAAGGTGCTGCCCATCTTCGATATGATCGCCAAGGTTGGCAATATCCCCGAGCGTGACATGTTCAATACCTACAATATGGGCGTGGGCATGAGCGTGGTGGTGCCCGCCGATCAGGTGGAAGAAGCCATTGAAATCCTCAAG
>SVGR01000084.1 GCA_015056265.1 Clostridiales bacterium | reverse complement strand
GCTGTATCTGTGGAGAAGAAGGGATTACCGCTGCCGGCTGCAAAGAGAGTCACATGGCCTTTTTTCATGTGCCTGACAGCATTCTGGGTGTTATATACTTCGCATACCCGGGGCATTTCGATGGCGCTCATAACAACCGCCTTGCCGCCGGCACGCTGCACAGCGTCCCGCATGGCCAGGCAGTTGATCACGGTACCCAGCATGCCCATCTGATCGGCGGTCACCCGATCCATTTCTCCGCCGGAGCGGCCGCGCCAGATATTACCGGCGCCGATAACCACGCCCAGCTCAATGCCCTTGTCCACAATCTGGCACAGCACCTGCGCCACATGATCGATGACGGCATGATCAAAGAGTTTTCCGTTTTCACCCAGCATTTCACCGCTAAGTTTCAGCAGAACACGCTTATAATTCTTGCTCATTTTTCTTCCTCCCCATCGGCACATTTTCTAAATTCTGAGCAGCTGCAGAAACATTTGCTCAAAAAAACAGGCGGCGCAGGGCCGCCCGTTTGAAAAACAAATTACTTCTTGGTCATTTCGGCGATTTCGGCCGCCAGATTGGATTCCTTCTTTTCGATGCCTTCGCCGCATTCATAGCGGGTGAAGCGACGAACGGAGATCTTTTCGCCGGAAGCCAGGGTGGCTTCATTCACCAGGGTGCCCACGGTGATATCAGGATTCTTAACGAAAGCCTGTTCCATCAGGCAGTTTTCGCTGTAGTACTTGGAGATGCGGCCTTCCACCATGCGGTCCACGATCTTTTCGGGCTTGCCTTCGTTGAGGGCCTGGGCTCGCAGGATTTCCTTTTCCTGTTCCAGAGCAGCAGCGGGCACGTCTTCCTTGTTGATGTAGAGGGGGTTGGCAGCGGCGATCTGCAGGGCGATATCATGGCACAGGTTCTTGAAGGTATCGGTCTTGGCAACGAAGTCGGTTTCGCAGTTGACTTCAACCAGAACGCCGATCTTACCACCCATGTGGATGTAGCTTTCCACGGCGCCTTCAGCGGCAACGCGGCCGGCCTTCTTGGCGGCAGCGGCCAGGCCCTTTTCGCGCAGATAAGCAATGGCCTTTTCCATATCGCCATCGGTTTCGTTCAGGGCCTTTTTGCAATCCATCATACCAGCCTGGGTGCGTTCACGCAGTTCCTTAACCATTGCGGCAGTGATAACAGCCATGGGAAATTCCTCCTATATATCGATTGAATTCAGAAAAGCATTATTCAGCGTCGGCCACAACTTCGGCTTCAGCGGCTTCTTCGCTCTGTTCGCCCTGCTTGCCTTCCAGAATGGCGTCGGCCAGCTTGCCGGCGATCAGCTTGACAGCGCGGATAGCGTCGTCGTTGCCGGGGATCACATAATCCACTTCGTCGGGATCGCAGTTGGTATCTACGATGGCAACGATCGGAATGCCCAGGGTGCGGGCTTCGGCGATGGCGATGTGTTCCTTGCGGGGGTCAACAACGAAGAGAGCGCCGGGCAGCTTCTTCATTTCGCGGATACCGCCCAGGTTAGCTTCCAGCTTTTCCCGTTCATGCTGCAGCTTGATAACTTCCTTCTTGGGCAGCACGTCGAACTGACCGGACTGTTCCATCTTGTCGATGGCGTTCAGGCGTTCCACGCGGGTGCGGATGGTGCGGAAGTTGGTGAGCATGCCGCCCAGCCAACGGTTGTTCACATAGAACATATTGCAGCGCTTGGCTTCGGATTCGATGCTTTCCTGAGCCTGCTTCTTGGTGCCAACGAACAGCACGGTCTTGCCTTCCATGGCCAGATTGCGGATGAACATGTAGGCTTCGTCAACCTTGCGAACGGTCTTCTGCAGGTCGATGATGTAGATACCATTGCGTTCGGTGAAGATGTAGGGGGCCATTTTGGGGTTCCAGCGGCGGGTCTGATGACCGAAGTGTACGCCAGCTTCCAGCAGGTGCTTCATAGAGATGACAGCCATTTTGAGTTTCCTCCTTAAAATTGTTGTATCCTCTGCGGAGATCATCTTTCCCTGCCACCGCTTTCGCGGCACCGGCAGAAAAATCCCCCCGCATGCGTGATCCGTGAAATTATACCACGATAACGGGGGATTTGGCAAGTGTTTTTCCTGTGTTTTTTCACAATTTTTAAAATTTTTAGTCCCAATTTTCTTCGTACTGCGGCCATGAATAAATGACATCGCCCTGCTTGTCAATGTATCCGCATTTTCCATCCTGAACCACATAGGCAAGGCCGTT
Source organism: Clostridiales bacterium (assembly GCA_015056265.1). Classification (GTDB taxonomy): domain Bacteria; phylum Bacillota; class Clostridia; order Christensenellales; family Aristaeellaceae; genus RUG563. The sequence continues at coordinate 8,062 of SVGR01000084.1, read as the reverse complement.
TTTGAAAGGCTGCGCTTCCTCATAAACGGCCGGCAGAGCCAATTCTCCCTGCTCATTCAGATAGCCGTATAAATTCGGCCCTTCCATGGGCTTGACCGGCGCCAGCCCTTCCGAAAAGGGGGAACCCTCCTCCATCGTGCATATCCAGACGCCGTCAGTGATATAGTTTCCCTCCCTGGCCACCAGGCCGTAATGCTTCTGCTCATACCATGCATCGCCCTGATCTTCCTGCCACTCCATATACCAGGCAAGCCCGTTCTCCATAAAATTCCACAGCCAGAATACGTTTTCTTCCTCCAGCACAAATTTGATTTCCCCATTGGTATTCATTGCAGCCGGTTTTCCCTGATAGAAAACGGACGTAAGCCCATCCACAAATTCATAGCCGCCGATTTCCTCCGGCCGGGCGATAATATCCTTCAAAATATTCCCCTGTCGGTCTCTATACTGCTGATCGTTTAACGCCGCAAAGCCTTCATAAAAGGGATATGCGATTCCTTCATAATCCGTGGAGATCACGACTTCCCCATCCATGTTCATATAGCTGGCGATATATGCTTCATCATACACGGCCACCAAGCCCTCAGACATCCTGCTGTCATACGGCTCAAAGTAATAGCCCTCCGGAGCGCGGAGAATATCTCCCGTTTCATTTATCAGCACCATTTCCGCATCTTCTTCTGCCTCGGCAGGCAATTCTGCCAGCGCCCAGCCCTGATGAAAACCGTACACCCGTTGAAATTGACAGGGAATGACCTGCCGCCCCGTTTCCAAATCGGCAAAGCCATAGAGATGATTCTCTCCCAGCACGGAGACCATGGTGCTGTCATCCCAGACGTGCTCCACACTTTTCCATTGAAATCCGGAAAAAACACCCGTTTCCGGGCAGAAAAACCCCGCCAGCTGATCCCCGGTAAGAATGGCATAGGAAGGATCCATATCCTCTGCTTCCCCGGTGATAACGATGAAAATCCGGCTATCCTCCTCCATGGAAATTACATAGTCCATGGGAAAAATATAATTCCCCGTTTCATCGATGATGCCCCATAGTTCATCCCCGCAGGTAACGGCGGCATAGCCGTGACAAAAAGGCGTAGCCAGCTCATACTGAGCATCCACAACAAATTCACCCTGCCGATTGATATAACCCCACAGTTCCTTATCTCCCATAGCAGGGAAGAGCCCCTCTCCTTCCCCCAACGCCGTCAGGGGCAGCAGCAGAAGCAATGCAAACACAGCCATCCTTCTTTTCATCTATATCCCTTCTTTTCCCGTCAATCTTCATCACCCATGGGCCAGCTACAAATTACCTTTCCGGTAGAATCAATCAAAAGATTCTCTCCATCCATTTGCGCATAAGCCATGCCGTTTTCAAAGGACGCCGCCCGATCATAGCTCAAAGGAATGACAATTTCGCCCTGTGTATTGATATAGCCCCATTTGCCATCCTGCATCACCGGCTGAAGGCCCTCAGAAAAGCCATTGTTTTCAAAATCTCCCAGCTTCCACTGAGCAGGGCTGACAATGTTTCCTTCTATATCCACCAGCCCAAATTTCCGGTCTTTCCAGCCATTTATTTGGTTGGATGGATCAGTGGCAAACCAGCAAAGGCCATTTTCCATGGGTACGCCAAGAGAAACCAGATTCTCCATTTTCAGCGTCAGCAGCACTTCATCCTGCATATTGAGGATGGAAAACTCATTTTCCCCCGTCTGCAGGGAGCGCATTCCGCGGATATAGGTAAAGCCCGACCAATGGTCGCTTTCCATCCCCCGCCGGATAATGGCGCCGTTTGCATCTACCATGCCCCAGTCCCCCTCCGGAAACTGCACCACGGTATATCCATCGGAAAATTCATTCACATACGTAAATTGGGGCGGAATAACCACATTCCCCTGCAAATCCGCAAAGCCCAATAATCCGCTGGCCTTTTCCTCAATGGCAATCCGACCCTCCGAGGCAGGATGCCCGTACAGGGACACAATGCCCTCCGGAAGGGGGATTTCCTCGCCTTGCTCATTAATCAGGAAAAAATCGGTTGCATTCCCATCCTCATCCACGAAGGCAACGCTAGCCACGCCCTCGTGAAAATTGCTGGGATCCGATTCAAAATACTGACAAGGGATCACCAATTCCCCCGTCCTGCGGTCGGCATAGCCGGTCAGATCATTCACCACCGGGATCAGATGGCTGTCCGAGCACCAGGGCCACACCATATCCCATTTGAGCCCTGAAAAATGGCCACTGGGAATATCGAAAAAGCCGTCCTTGGATGCATAGATCAGCGATTCATCCTCCGGATCCCATACATATTCTTCGTACTGGGTAATATGCCAGATGCCGGTTTCCTTCCCGCCGTAATAGCCTCTGCCATATCCCCCGTCAATGGAATACTCCGGGGGCAACACGATATTCCCTGACCGGTCGATAATGCCCTCCACATCATAATCCCAGGGGTTTTCCCGGGCGTCCTCATGGGGATAAACGATAATCACCGCATAATCTCCCCTGAATTCCCCTGCCCCGTCAAATTGCGGCGGGATGACCCACGCGCCCATGGCGTTGATATATCCAAATTGCCCGTTTTCCCCCATAGCAGGAAACAAAGCTTCTTCATTTGCCTCAGCTAAAAGAGGCAGCGCCATCAATAGCATAAGTAGGAATGCCCGTTTGATCATCTTTTTCCCCTCTCATCACTCCACAATGGCAGCCGTATCATATCCATGGAAGGAAAGATACTGCAGGAAGGGCCCATCCGTATCCGCATAGCCTTCCTCCATCATCCGCTGGGCCAGCTTCCGATCCCCATTGCAAAACGCCCGGATGCTGGGGGCGTATTCCTCCCCATCCTCAGCCTGGATGATCTCCTTCAGCGTCCAGGCCCCATCCGTCCCCTTCTTCATCTCGATCCGGCAGGGGATCCAGGAACCGCTGACCAGTTCAGCCCGCTCTCCGTCATAGAGCACATAACAGGCCTGGGAGACATTGGCCCACAAGGTAGCGCTGTTTCCCGTTTTCTGGGTTTTGAATACTTTCAGCGCCACCACACAGCGGCTCTTTCCCCAGTCCACATCCACCTGGCTCCTCCATCCCCGGTAATCCTGATCATAGATATCCATCAGGGCCTGAGAGGCGGCGCACAGCAAGGGATCCTGCTCATAAACGGACGCATCCACCGGGGGCAGATCATCCTGCCGGGCCAATGTCAGCGCGTCATACCATACGCAGCCCTGCGAGGGATCCACCGGCGTGCGGTCCAGCTTCCCCAGAATTTGGGAGGCCAGCCGGGCCCGCATACTGTTCATTGCATCATCGCCGTCATGGGCAGCCAGCCGATCCAGCACAATTCCAAGTCCCTGCTGCTCAAATTCCCCCGCCAGGCCGGATAAAAGATTGCTTACCACCGCTTCTATGTTCTTTTTCCCCAGTTCCCCATGATAATTGGGCTGCAGATGCGCCTCCGGGGCCCGGCCCTGCTCCACTTGAACGGCCATCTTCAAATAAAACTCTATGTACTTTTCCGCATCGGCGTCCGATAAGTTTTCGGGATACCATTCCCGCAAATCGTACGGATAAAACTCAAAGATATCCAGATAATACAGGCTGCCGCCCTGGGAAAGATCGAAAAACAGCCGCTGATCATCCATTCCTCTCACGGAAAACTGAATCCCCGTGGCCTCCAGCTGGGAAACGGCCTTTACCAGATCCGCATCCTTTTCATAGGGAACCGGGATTCGCTCCAGCGCGTCCGAAGGAATGAAGCCCCGCAGCTTTTCCCCGGCAGTGGTTTCTGCATACCACCAGCCGTCAACCGAGAATAAAAGCCGCCATTCCGTGCCCGCCCGAACGGCTCTCACCTCCGCTTTCGATTCAAAGGGATCATCGGTCAAAACGGTATTTTTCACCGTTTTTCCCCTGCCGTATTCCCACAGCATTCCAAGATCGACCCGGATTCCATTTGTTTCATACGGCGCCTGAATATAGCCAAAGCGGGTACGGCCCTGATTGACGCCGTAGCGAATCAACAGCCATCCCTTATCGCTGCCAAATACCTGCACCCAATCATTGGTGCTGACGGATGCCTTGCCGTTGGCAGCGCGGTGGTATTCCTCACCCGGGCCGGAATAAACGGGATACTTATTCCCCTGGGGCAGCTGAACATCCTGTATCGGCAGCATATCCTCAGGAAGAGGCGGCACGCTATCCCCCAAGGCAGAAAACATCGATAAAAAGAAGAGAACCGCAATCATTGCCAGGCGCTTCATTCCATCCTTCATCCCCTGTCCGTATCCTTTTCTTTTATCCATGAAGCAAAACATCCAACACAAGATACCTGATAAAAATAAGACAATGCAACAAAGGAAAATGTTGCATTGTCTGAAAAAAATCATTGTCTGTTCAGATAATCAATATATTCCTCCAGGCAATATCCCATCTGCTGCATTTTTTTGCTGTGTTCCACGCCCACATAGCGCACGTGCCATTCCTCGCCCATAAAACCGGTAATATCCTGTTTTTCATCGGTATAGCGAAGAATAAAGCCGTAATCCCAGCAGTTTTCCAATATCCACAGATACTGGGCGGTATCGCCGAAGAATTCTCCGGGCACATTGAGATCAAAAGCCAGGCCGGTGTGATGCTCGCTCTGCCCTGCGTCGGCAACCGTCTGGCGGGTAGCAGAGATGGCCTGGGAGCGGCTCAAATTCCGCTCGCTCATGAATTCCTCCACCTGATTATCAAAGATCCGCTGCTGATATTTCAGGGTGCGGTATCCTTCCGCCAGCTTCCAGGGCTTGTATCCCGCTGCACGGGCGTCATTGATCATCCGGGTCAGGGCCTCCACAGCCTCCCGCACGCCCTGAATGGAGCTGTCGCTGTACACATCAAAGGCATCCCCGGCAATATCCTTCACCCGCACCAGATCATCCGGCACGAATCCATCATCCACCGGATGCTCCCGATTTACCAGCAGGGGGGCGCCGGCAGGAATGGTATCATTTTTCAGGATGTGCTTGGCCCGATCGGAATAGAGCACGGAAAGGGTCTGGGATCCGGCAATGCCGTCGGCAGAAAGGCCGTGCTGCCGCTGGAAAATCTCCACAGCGGACCGGGTGCCGCTGCCGTAATCCCCGTCGATCACGCCGGTATAGTATCCCAATTCCTGTAGTTTTCTCTGCATCTCCTCTACCATTGCTCCCTTGGACCCAACCGACAGATAACTGGGCGTAGGGGACGGCACGGGGGTATAAGTGGTAAAATTCGGGGGCGCCGTTACCAGCACGGGGCTGACCGTAGCGGTAGGCACCGGCGTGACGGCAGCCAGTGCGTCGTATTCATTCCAGCTGTTCAGCGCACGAACGCCCACCAGCAGCAGGGCGATCAGCAGAACCACAGTCAGTGCAATGAACAAATAGGGGGAATTCTTCCCTTTGCGGGGCTTTTGCTTTTGCGGCATAGCATCCTCCGGGCCATATTACTTCAGGATGATTATACTTGCTTTTTTCGGCCCTGTCAATGGAGGCTCAGCCAGGACAGGGCCTGCTCCCGGCTGTCAAAGCCCAGGCCCAGCAGCAACTGCAGCTGCTCTTCCTCCGCATATTCGCTGATCTGCTTTCCGCAATGCTCCAGCACCTGCATGCCGTCCCCATAATAGTTTCGGGACAGCACAACGTCCCCCGCCTCATTGGCTGTAAGCACATAATGCATGGGGCAGAAAAGGGAAATCTCCCGTTGCATTTCCATCCCGCTTTCAGAAAATGCCTCGATCTGCCACGCATCGTAATACTGCACCGCCTCCTCAAAAGCCGCGCCCTGCATTTCCACAGGCGGAGCAATTCTGCGGGTAACGCTGTGCCCGCAGCGGGAAAAGCACATGGTCTGGGTAATCTGACAATCCGCAGCCAGCCGGTCCCCCCCAGCGGCGGCTTTCTGGGCCATCTCCCATGCATCCGCCTCCGGCACCGGCAGCATTTCCTCCGGTGCCTTGGCATCCGATACCATAATCGCAAAGCAAAAGCACAGCCCCGCCAGCACCAGGCCCCCCATCCGCAGGGATACGCCATTTCTCTTTTTCATCTTCATCCCTCCCCCATCATCCTGCCCCGCTTGCAGCCCTCGCATTCCTGTGATATAATGGGGACGTTTCAAAAGGAGGAGCACCCATGAAAAAAGCAGTGATTTTTGATTTGGACGGCACGCTGGTCAATTCCCTGCCCGATATCAGCGGCGCTATGAACCGGACCTTGGCAGCCATGGGCATGCCCGTGCATCCGGAGGAAGCCTACAAATACATGGTGGGCAATGGGGCGGAAAAGCTGGCTCAACGGGCGGCGGCAGGCCACCCCGAAATGGCCCAGACGGTGCTGGAGAGGTACCGGGAGGATTACCAGGAACATTCCCGGGTAAACAGTCACGCCTATCCCGGCATCCGTGAAATGCTGGAAAAGCTGACGGCAAGGGGCGTCAAGATCGCCGTTTTTTCCAATAAGGATCAGAAGGATACGGAAAATGTGGCGGCATATTATTTCCCCCGCATCGCTTTTTCCGCTATCCGGGGAAAGGTGGCAGATGTGCCCCTGAAGCCCGATCCTGCCGGCGCCCTGCTTTGTGCCCGGGCCATGGGCGTTTCCCCGGATGAATGCCTGTATGTGGGCGATACCAATGTGGATATGCAGTGCGGAAATGCCGCCGGCATGGAAACGGTGGGGGTGCTTTGGGGCTTCCGTACTCAACAGGAGCTGCTCAGCGGCGGCGCCCGGCATCTGATCGTCTCCCCCGATGAATTACCATCCCTACTATAACGATAAGCGCTTCAACGAAATATGAAAAAGCGGCAGATCCATGGAGGATATGCCGCTTCTTATTTTGCTGTTATTCCGTTAACGCTTGGATCGATACAGCAATGCAAAAAACAGCCCCGCAATCAGCAGCCCTGTGCATACAGCCAGCCAGATCCAGCAAGCAGCGGCAGAGGATGCGTTTCCAGCTCTTGCATGTGTGTTTTCAAAGGAAAAACGGGCAGCATTCCCTTCATTATTCGGCGCTTTGGCCTCAGCCGGTACGCCGCCGTCCTGAGCAGGAGCGGTGGGCTGCTCCACCCCAGCATTCAAATCACCCATGGGGAACACACCAGGCGCAGCAGAGGGCCTGCGGTTCTTCCCTGCGGATGCGGGATCAAAACCGCCGCCCGGCATCTGGACGTTGCCTCCCCTATTCCCTCCTCCGCCACCCATGCTGCCCATGAGGGTCAGATTCAGTTCCGACGCATCCACCTGGGTCTCTTCCCCGTTCAGCTGGATGGCAACGCTCTCCGCCCGTTTTAGGCAGAATGATTTGAGGATGGCTGCTGCCGTTTCAAACTCCTCATACGTGCAGAAAGAAGTGGGATCCTTTTCCACGTAAGGGGAGATCAAGGCAATGACCCGGTCGATTTCCTGATCGAACCAGCCGGAATCAAATACCGTCTGAATCAATTCACGGTAGACATTCAGGTATTGCTCCATAGCCGCCCCATCATTCATGATCCAGCCTGCCATAGGCCGGTCATCTGCCGATCCGTTGCTCACCAGATTGGTGATGATAGCATTGACGGTGGAGGTGGCATTGCCGGCGGAGAAGCCTCCGTAGGCCAGATTGTAATCCCAGGGAATCATGGCCATCACGCCATCTTCTTCGTACAGGTAATAGTTATGCACCATCTGGCCGGTGTAGCTATCCCCATTGCATAAGAAATTGTGCACCGCCATATAGCGGATCACCGCATCCTGATCAACCACAGAAAGATCGCCTTCCCCCAGTGCCTTCAGGGAGGCAATCAGCCGGGACTGATCCGCAGCCGTGATATCCGTCTTGGCGTTATTGAAAATGTTGGTATAGCTTTTAGGATCGTCATCAATATACTGCAGCTTCACATCGCTGCTGCCCATCCCAAAGCCGCCGAATCCGCCAAAGTTCATTTCTTGTCTGCCGCTATCCCTGTTCCAACGGGAAAAGACGTTATCCTGCTGCCGGGTTTCGGCCTTTTCATCCGTATTCTGACGCACAGGGGCGGGGGTGACCGAAG
>SVGR01000083.1 GCA_015056265.1 Clostridiales bacterium | reverse complement strand
GTAGGCGTCTCCCACGGCTGGAGCACCGGCGGCCACAAGGATACGGAAGCCTATGCCCGGGTGGTCAAGAATTCTTCCCGGGTTGTGGTGGAAGGCGAAATGCCCTGGGGCGCCCAATCTGAAGTGCTGGATCCCTGGAACGTTACCCGGTATCTGCACGAACTGCATTTCACCGTGCTCAGCTGCTATCACAATTACCGGGAGGATCCCGGCAACTATATGCTGCGCCGTGCCATTTCCGTTCCTGCCACCAAGGCGTCTATCGAGGAAAACAAGCTGCCCATTCCCTATGACGAATGGTTCCTGAAGGCGGACGGCACCAATATGGAACGCAGCGTCTTTGATTACATTCGGGATTTCCTGGGCTATCACATCCAGGCTTCCGACGCCAAGGCATCCGTTCAGGATGGCAAGGTGAACCTTTCTGTGGTTCTTACCAATTACGGCTTTGCGGCGCCCTTGGCCATGAAGGGCTTTGACGCGGTGCTTGTGAATGAACAGGGCGAGATCGTGGTCAGCGAGAAGCTCTGTGCACTGAACGTGCTGCAGCCCGGCGCCCCCTACACTTTGCAGGCTGAACTGCAGCTGCCCGATGACGGCGGCGATTATCGGCTGGGCGTGTATCTCTATGATGCCGCCGGAACCGGCGCCAAGCTGGCCAATGATATCCCCTTTGAAAACGGTGTGAACATCTTGGGCAACGTACAATAAAGCACCTGGAATGGTAATGACAGGAGGAAAGAACATGAAAAAATGCTTTGCCCTTTTTTTGACTGCCGTGATGCTGCTGGGCTTGATCCCTGGGCAGGCTGAGACCATCACCTTTGAAACCCCTGTGCTCTACGGCGACAGTTACCGTCAGCTGCTGAAGAACCCAAACCGTGGCTTCCGGCTGGAAACCTATATGAGTGTGGGCAGCGGCAAATACACCCCCGATCTCTACACCCAGGACGGCGATTACAAGGGCGCCAGCGCCGGCACCGAAGCCGCCCCCTGGCTGATCAATTTTGTTTACGATTACAAGGCAGAATCCCCCGTGGTGGCCCAGGTGTACTTCTATTTGACCGAATACCGGGATCGGGATTTGGATCAGGTGGCCTTTGACCACATGAACGAATATTTTGAAACCTGCAGGAAGCTGAATATCACTGTGGCCCTGCGTTTTGCCTATGTGTTTACCCAGTTCAAGGAAGCCAAGCAGGACGTGGTGAGCCTGGAGCAGATGCTGCGGCATATGGAACAGCTCAAGCCCATCCTGGCCGCAAACCGTGACGTGCTCTTCTGCCTGGAAGGGGGCTTCTTCGGCGAATGGGGCGAAAACAGCGGCGATTCTCCCTGGGTGCGCCGGGGCGATGTGAGCGCCATCATGAACGCTATGGTGCGCATGTGCCCTGAAGATCTGCCCATCGTGGTGCGCTATGATTGGGTGCGCGAGGAGATCATCTCCACCCTGCGGCATCGGGTGGGCTATCATGACGACTATATCGTAGGCGTTTCCCATGGCTGGAGCACTGGGGGACGCCGGGGCACCGAATCCTACAACCGGGTGGTGAAGAATTCTCCCCGGGTGCTGGTGGAAGGCGAAATGCCCTGGGGCGCCCAGTCCGAGGAACTGGATGCATGGAACATTGCCAGGTATTTGCATGAACTGCATTTCACTGTGCTCAGCTGCTATCACAATTATCGGGAAGGCGGTGGCAGGTATGTGCTGCGCCGTGCCGTTTCCATCCCTGCCACCCAGGTATCCCTTAAGCAGAATAAGCTGCCCATTCCCTATGACGAATGGTTCCTGAAGGCGGACGGCAGCAATATGAAGCGCACCGTCTTTGATTACATCCGGGATTTCCTGGGCTATCATCTGCAGGCCAATCGGGCCGTGGCCGATGTAAAGGACGGAGAAGTAAGCCTGACCCTGCAGCTGACCAACTACGGCTTTGCGGCGCCCCTGGCCATGAAGGGCTTTGATGCGGTGCTGGTGAATGAACAGGGCGAAATCGTGGCCAGCGACAGCCTGTGTGCCCTGGAAATGCTGCAGCCCGGCGCGCCCTACACCTGCAAGGCCACCCTGCAGCTGCCCGATGACGGCGGCAATTACCGGCTGGGCGTGTATCTCTATGATTATGCCGGTACCGGCGCCAAGCTGGCCAATGATATCCCCTTTGAAAACGGCGTGAACATTCTGGGCGGGGTGAAGTAAGCACGATCCTTCCTAAAGGAAACGGAGAAACAAACATGAAAAAATGCTGCATTCTTATGCTGATTATTACCTTGTTGATGGGCTTGGTTCCCGCTCAGGCGGCGATGATTGCCTTTGATACTCCCCCGCTTCCTGGGGAGAGTTTCCGCCAGCTGCTGCAAAACCCCAACCGTGGCTTCCGCCTGGAAACGTACCTCAGCGTGGGCAGCAACAAGCTCACCTCCACCCTGTATAATAAAGATGGGGAATATCTGGGGGCGGCTAAGGGCCAGGATGCCCAGATGTACCTGATTGATCGGGTATATGCCTATAAGCAAGAATCCCCTATGATGGTGCAGGTGTATTTTTACCTGACCGAATACCGGGACCGGGATCTGGATCAGGTGGCATTTACCAACATGAATGACTATCTTCAGACCTGCCGGAACCTGGGCGTCACGGTGTCCCTGCGCTTTTCCTACATTTTTACCCAGTATAAAGAGGGTATTCAGGATGTGGTGAGCCTGGAGCAAATGCTGCGCCACATGGAACAGCTCAAGCCCTTCATTCAGGAAAACCGGGATGTGCTCTTCTGTCTGGAGGCTGGTTTTGTTGGCCCTTGGGGGGAATGGCACACCTATTCTCCCTGGGTGAACGGCAATGAAAAAACCATCATCAACGCCATCGTGAATATGTGCCCCGAGGATCTGCCCATTGTGGTGCGTAACGGCTGGATCCGGGAACTGGTGGCCGCGGGCAACCGGCACCGGGTGGGATATCATGACGACTATGTGCTGGGCTATTCCCACGGATGGAGCGTGGGGGGCAACTGGAACACCAAGGATTTCAAGCAGATCGAAAAGAATTCCCCCCGGGTGCTGGTGAAGGGGGAAATGCCCTGGGGCGATGAAGCCACCAAGCCCGACGCCTGGGGCGTGGCCAAATACATGAATATGCTGCATTTCACGGCCCTGAGCTGCTATCACAATTACCGGGAAGGCGGATTCAGCCGCACCTATACGCTGAGCTTGGCCAAGCAGGAAGCCGTTACGGCGGATATTCTGCGTCAAAAGAGTTTGGCCGTGCCCTATGATGCCTGGTTCCAGAAGAAGGACGGCCAGGCCATGAACCGCAATCTTTTCGAATATATCCGGGATTTCCTGGGCTATCATCTGCAGGTGAAGGATGCTGCCGCCCGGGTGAATGGGAACAAGGTGGAGCTGGCCATGGTCATGACCAATTACGGCTTTGCCGCCCCTCTGGCCATGAAGGATATCGAAGCGGTACTGGTGGATGAGGCGGGTAATATCGTAGCCCGGCAGAGCCTGTGCAAGCTGGAAAAGCTGCAGTCCGGGGAAGCCGTGCCGCTGCAGGTGAGTTTGGATATCCCTGAAGGGGCAGGGAAGCTGCAGGCAGGCATTTATCTGTATGATTTTGCCGGTAAGGGCGCAAAACTGGCCAACGATATCCCCTTTGAAAACGGCGTGAACATTCTGGGCGCTGTGAACTGAAAAAACCGCGGAAAAGCGAAGGAGGAAGAACCATGAAACGTTTGGTGCTTGCGATGCTGGTGCTGACGATGCTGACGGGGCTGATCCCCGCCATGGCAGAAACCATTGAATTTTCCACCCCCGCCCTGCCCGGTGAAAAACGGGAAGAACTGTTGAAAAACCCCGATCGGGGTCTGCGTCTGGAATTGTATCTTAGCCTGGGCAGCGGCAAATATGTACCGGAATTGTTTGATGCATATGGGAATCTGAAGGATCCCTCCACCGCCCGCAGCGCCTGGGAAGTGCTGAATATCATGATGGCGGATTACGCCCCCGAATCCCCTCGGGTGGCCCAGGCCTATTTCTATCTCACCGAATACCGGAACCGGGACCTGGACCAGACTGCCTTTGATAATATGAACGCATATTTTCAGGCCTGCCGGGAATACGGCATTACCCTGGCCCTGCGGTTTGTGTATATTTTCAATCAGGGCTATGACCGCAGGCAGGATGTGGTGAGTCTTTCCCAGATGATGCGGCATATGGAGCAATTAAAGCCCATCCTGGAAGCCAATCGGGATTGCATTTCCTTCATTCAGTGCGGTTTCTTCGGGGAATGGGGCGAAACATCCCCCAATTCCCAATGGGTGAAGGCCGGCAATACCGGCGATATCATCAACGGCGTTGTGCGCATGGCTCCCAAGGACGTGCCCGTCACCGTCCGCTATACCTGGATCCGGGATGAAGCTGCAGCGCCCCTTAAAGCCCGCATCGGCTATCATGATGATTACATCATCGGCTATCCCCATGCCTGGGCTACCGGCGGATATTGGGATACGGAGGAGCATCAGGAGTTTATCCGCAATTCTTCCAAAGTGCTGGTGGAAGGGGAAATGCCCTGGGGCGGTCAGTCCCCTGGCGGGGTGGATATCTGGAATGTGGCCAAATACCTGGCGGACCGGCATTTTTCCGTGCTGAGCTGCTATCATTCTTATCGGGAATACGGGGTTCATTACAACCTCTATCATGCCCGCAGCACCCTGGTAACCCCTGAATCCCTGGCGGAGCATGGGCTGCCTGTTCCCTATGAGGCCTGGTTCCGCAACGGGGATGGCACAGCCAGGGAAGCCAATCTGTTTGAATATATCCAATATTTCCTGGGATACCATATGCAGATGGATAATGCCCGGGCAGATATTGGAGAGGATAAGATTACCCTTTCACTGGATATGACCAATTACGGCTTTGCGGCGCCGCTGCTGCTGAAGGGGCTGGACGCGGTGCTGGTGGATGAAAACGGCCAGATTGTGGCAAGCAAATCCCTTGGTAAGCTGAACAAGCTGCTGCCCGGTACTCATGCCCTGCAGGCGGAAATGGATCTGCCCGGGGAAGGCAATTATCGCCTGGGCGTCAGGCTGTATAATGCGGCGGGGACGGGGGCCAAGTTGGCCAATGATCTTCCCTTTGAAAACGGTATCAATTTCCTGGGTGAGATTCAATAAAACGTATAGGATGGAGAGAGTACAATGAGCCAACTGACTGCGGAAAACAAGCAATTTATGCTGGATGGAAAGCCTTTCCGGGTGATTTCCGGTGCCATTCATTATTTCCGGGTGGTGCCCGAATACTGGGAAAGCAGCCTGAAGAAGTTGAAGGCATGCGGCTTCAACACCGTGGAAACCTACACCTGCTGGAATCTGCATGAGCGCAAAAAGGGCCAGTTCGATTTTTCCGGCGGCCTGGATATCGAACGATTCTTCACCCTGGCCCAGGAAATCGGCCTGAAGGTGCTGTTCCGGCCCGGCCCCTATACCTGCGCCGAATGGGAATGGGGCGGCTTCCCCTCCTGGATGCTTAATGAGCCCGGCCTGGAAATCCGCTGCGATAACGAAAAGTACCTCAAGCATCTGAATGATTATGTGCAGGAACTGTATCGCCGCATCGGCCGCTTCTATGCGGACAAGGGCGGCCCCATCATCCTGACCCAGGTGGAAAATGAATACGGCAGCTACGGCAACGACGCCGCCTATATGATCAAGATGCGGGATATGCTGGTGAACGCCGGCGCCACCGGCCTGCTGATCACCGCCGACGGCAACTGGGATTCCATGCTCACTGGCGGCATTACCGAGGGCTGCATCCCTGCTGTGAATTTTTCGCCCTATGCCGTCAACGAACAGTTTGATGCGGTGGAAAAGCGGGGCCTGGGCTATCCGCTCATGTGCGGCGAATTCTGGGGCGGTCAGTTTGACAGCTGGGCCAATCCCCGCCGCTGGGTTTCCCCTGATTCTTGTGCCAAAGGACTGGATGAGATTTTTTCCCGGGGCGCATCTGTTAATTATTATATGTTCCAGGGCGGCACCAATTTCGGCATGACTAACGGCGCCAATTACTACGATAAATATACCGTTACCACCTCCAGCTACGATTATAACGCTCCCCTCAGCGAGGCTGGCGACCGGACGGAAAAGTATTACGCCATCAAATCCGTTATCGAAAAGCATTTCGGCCCTGCGCCGGAGGTGGAGGTCACCGAAACTGAAAAGTGTGATTACGGCACCGTGGCCCTCACTCATCAGGCGGATCTGCTTGCCCAGCGGGACAAGCTGCCCGCCGCCCAGTATAAACCCCTGCCCATGACCATGGAAGAACTGGGCCTGGATTTCGGCTTTGTGCTGTACAGCAGCGATGTGCGCGGTCCTATCCAGGAAGGCCTTCTGGATATCGGCGATGTGCGGGATCGTGCCCATGTATTCATTGACGGCAAGCTGGCAGGCATTGTGGAGCGAGATGGCCGCCACGATGAAATCCATTTCGGCGTGGAATGGGGCAAGACCAGCCGCATCGACATCCTGGTGGAAAACCGGGGCCGCGTGAACTTTGGCCGCAAGATGCGGGGCGAACGCAAGGGCATCCTGGATTTCATCCGCCTGTATTGGAAGCCCGGCTATGGCGAACAGATCCTGATGGGCTGGAATTCCCAGGCCGTGCCGCTGGATGATCTGTGCAATCTGGATTTCCAGCCCGGCGACCGCAAGGACGGCCCCATTCTGCTGAAAGGCACTTTCCAGGCGGAAACGCTGGGAGATACCTTCCTATATCTGCCTGGCTTCACCCGTGGCGTTGCCTTTATCAACGGCCGCTGCCTGGGCCGCTACTGGCGTGTCGGTCCTCAGCAGACGCTGTATGTGCCCGCTCCCTGGCTGAAGGAAGGGGAAAATGAACTGGTGATCATGGAAATGGACGGTGCGGAAAAACTGGAAGCCCGGCTGATTGATCATCCCATTCTGGATGAACTGCATGAGGAGTATTTATAATGCGTACGTTATCGTTTCAGGATACGCCCTGCCTGCCCCCTGAGAGGGGCAGGTTTGTGGATTTACGCCCCTATCAGAATGACCGGCGCATTCTGAAGAATCCCCATAAGGGATGGTTCTGGCATTATGTGGACGGGGGATATTCCTCCCCCTCCTATCGCCAGGGATATGAAAAAATCCATGCCGACGGCAGCCTGGAAATTCTGGATGACATGGCGGATTTTCCGGGGCTCAATCATATCTATATCCGCTTCAACTGGGGCGATATTGAGCCGAAAGAGGGAAAATGCAATTGGGCCGTCATTGACAGGATCATGGACGCATGGGGCAAGAAAGGATATACCTTTGCCTTCCGTCCCTGCTCCTTTCAGGGCAATTATTTCCCCGCCACACCCGATTGGGTGCTGGAGGCCGGGGCAAAAACCAAGCCCTTCTTTATCGACAATATGTGGACGAAGGAGCCTGTTTATGATGATCCCATCTACCTGGAAAAGCTGAGAAATTTCATGATGGCATTTGGGGAGCGCTATGGCCATGATCCCCGGGTGGAATATGTGGATATCGGCACCTTCGGCCATTGGGGCGAAGCCAATGCCAGCATTGTATACCCAACAGAGGCGGTATACAAGCATCTGCAGATGCATCTGGACGCCTTACCCGATACCTATCTTGGCTTTAATGATGATTTTATCATGGGCCGTATTTACCGGGAACTGGAAAAGGGCGAATGCCAGGAGATGCTGGATTGGGTGAAGGCGAGGGGCATGGTGCTGCGGGACGATTCCATTTGCTATGCGCCCTACATCGATCAGGGCAATTATCACAGCATCCTTTCCGCTTCCATGTATGATGCTTTGTATGAAAACGGCCCTGTGATTCTGGAACTGGATCATCAGCGGGCTTATGAAAACGCCAAGGCCCAGGATGGGGAAAGCGCCTTTGAAGGGGGCTTGAGGGCCGTTGCCGCTTTTGAAAGGGGCCGGGCGACCTTTGGCGGTTTCCATGGCTATCCCCGGGATTTCCTGCAGAAATACGGCCCGCTGGCTAAATACTGCGCCAATCGGCTGGGCTATTGGTATTTTGTAGAGGGCGTGCAGCTGCCTAAATGGCAGGCAGGCAAGGATGCCCAATGCACCCTCTATATCACCAATCGGGGCTGGGCACGCAGCTATCACAAGTATGAATTGAAGCTGCGGCTGCTGACGGTAAACGGTGGGCAGGAAATCATCCTGGATTGCGCCGGCGCCGATAACCGGGAATGGACGCCCAAGGGAACGCCCACGATGGAAAATGCCTGCCGACAGGAAATCAGCCTGTCCTTGCAGAATGTGCCTGCCGGGGAGTATCAATTGCAGTTGGGCCTGTTTGACGGAAAGCATCCCATTCAATTCGGTGTATTCGAGGAATATGAACAGGATGGCTGGGTGCCC
Source organism: Clostridiales bacterium (assembly GCA_015056265.1). Lineage (GTDB taxonomy): Bacteria > Bacillota > Clostridia > Christensenellales > Aristaeellaceae > RUG563. The sequence continues at coordinate 1,893 of SVGR01000083.1, read as the reverse complement.
GTGGGCCCTGTAACCATTGAAGCCTGAAAGGAAGAAAAATATCATGAAGAAAATGTTCTGGTTTACCGATCGGCTGAATCTGGATGCCAATAAAGGCACGTTTTATGATCTTCGTCCCCGTCAGGATGACCGCCGGATTCTGAAAAACCCCCACAAGGGCTGGTATTGGCATTTTGTGGAGGGCGGCTTCAGCAATCAAAGCTACCGCCAGGGATATGAAAAGATTCATGAGGATGGCTCCTATGAGATCCTGGATGACGTGACGGATTTCCCCGGCCTGAATCATCTCTATATCCGTTTCAACTGGGGTGATATTGAGCAGGAAAAGGGCGTTTATGATTGGACGCCCATTGACCGGCTGATGGACGCCTGGGGAAAGAAGGGCTTCCAGTTTGCGCTGCGGGCCTGCTCCTTCATGGGCAATTATTTCCCTGCAACCCCCCAGTATGTGCTGGATATGGGCGCCAAATACAAGGATTTCTTTATCGATAATATGTGGACCAAGGAACCCATTTACGATGATCCCATCTATCTGGAACGGCTGGCCGCCTTTATGGAAGAATACGGCCGGAAATTCAACGGCGATCCTCGGGTGGAATACATCGATATGGGCACCTTCGGCACCTGGGGCGAGGCCAGCGCCAGCGTGATGTATCCCACCGAGGTCATCAAAAAGCACATGGAGCTGCACATCAAAAATTTCCCCGATACCTATATCATGATCAATGATGACTTTTTTGCCGGCCGGGGCGGCCGGGAAATGCGGGAAGGGGAAACCCAGGAATTGCTGGATTACGCCCGGGAAAACGGCATGACCCTGCGGGATGATTCCATCTGCTATACCGCATATGTGGATATGGGTAATTATCACAGTCTGCTGGTACCCACCGTGTATGACGCCCTGTACCCCAACGGTCCCATTGATACGGAATTCTGCCATTCCTATTACTATGAAAATGAAAAGTGCGCCGATGGGGAAAGCGCCTTCCAGGATGGCTTCCGCGCCCTGGCCGCTGTGGAGCGGGGCCGGGTTACCTTTGCCGGCTTCCACAGCCATCCCCGGAAATTCATGGAGGCTCATCCCGGCATGGCTAAATACTGCGCCAATCGGCTGGGCTACTGGTACTTCCTGGAGGGAATGCAGATTCCTGCATGGAAGGCCGGCCAGCAGGCGGAATGCACCCTGTATATCACCAACCGTGGCTATGCCCACGCCAACCACAAGTATGATCTGAAGCTGCGGTTCACTCCCCTTCAGGGTGGCGACGCCATCGTGATCGATTGCCCGGAAACTGATAACCGGAAGTGGGAACCCTGCGGCGTTTCCAGCTTCGATCATGCTACGGAAGAAAAGCTGCATATTTCCCTGGACAATGTGGCTGCCGGGGAATACAAGCTGCAGATCGGCCTGTTTGAAAAGGATCGGCCGGTGTATTTCGGCGTGTTTGAAGCAGAAGAGGATAACGGCTGGGCCCAGGTGGGCCAGGTGACGGTGGAATAAGCCGCCGGTATTGCCAGATATAATGTGAAAAATCCCTTCCAGGTGGAAGGGATTTTTCAGACCGCTGATCAACCCAGCAAACGCAAAAACGGCTGCCGATGGCAGGAGGAGCCTTAAGGAACAAATTATCCAAGAGCGAACAAACGAGCATCCGGTGACAAGCCGGATGCTCGCTTGCTTATGTGGTTGTATAAACGCAATGCACCGGAATGGTGCGTATAATTGCGCCCTCCTAAGAGGGAGAAAATCTGCTTTGGTTTGCTCAACAAATTGGAATTGGCTTACTTCTTTTTCTGCTTGTGCTTGATGATTGCTTTTATTACAAAGCAAATCAGCAACACAACAATGGTAAATGCTCCATACACCAAAATGCTTGTGTACCAAGGTGCAGA
>SVGR01000082.1 GCA_015056265.1 Clostridiales bacterium | reverse complement strand
CTGGAAGGTGACCAGTACGTCCAGCAGCTGTTCGTCAGTGTAATCGTTGTACTTGTCAGCCAGGATGTCATCGCCCAGAGCGGTGGCCAGAGACCAATAATCGCCGGGATACTGACCCTGGGGGATGCAGAAGGCCAGCTGAGCAGCCAGAGCGGACAGAGCTTCGTCAGCCTTCACAGCGTCAGACTGCTGAGCGTTCAGGTTGGAGGGACCCCAGCCAACGTTTTCAAAGCGAGCGGTCTGAACAGCTTCAGAGGTGAGGTACAGGGCCAGAGCGTCGCAAGCGATCAGCTTAGCTTCGTCTTCCTGGGGCTTAACACCCAGCATCTTGAAGCCGCCGAAGCCGCCCAGCTGATAGCCGTCCACGGTGGGCAGCTTCACAGCAGCGTAGTTTTCACCCAGCAGAGCCTTGGCAGCGCCGGCATCCCAGGTACCATCCACGATGGCGCCCAGATTGGTGGCGTTGGACACGGAGGAGCCGTTCACGTGAGCGGGGCTCTTGGCAACCTTGATCATGGACTTGAGGGCCTTCACGCCGTTTTCGGAAGCGTAGTCGCAATCCATGGCCACGATAGCACCGGTATCATCGGTGGAGTAGGTCAGGGTGCAGCCAGCGCCGAAGAAGAAGGCGGTCTGGTACCAACCGGAGTTGAGTTCGAAGTAGAAGTTCTTGCCGGCGGCTTCGCAGTCAGCCAGAACAGCTTCCAGGTTGGTGGGATCGGTGACAACGGACTTGTCATAGTAGAGGAAGTAGCCATTGTCGCTGGTCATGGGGTAGGCATACATGATGTCGCCCATGGTGACGGCGCCCACGGCACCGGCATCATTTTCAGCAGCAACGATTTCGGCATTGGCGGGATCCAGTTCCACCAGAGCATTGGCGGAAACCAGACGGCCCAGCTGGTCCTGAGCAAAACCAAAGATGTCAGCGCCGGCTTCAACGTCGGTCAGCATCTTGGAAGCGGCATCGCCTTCACCAACGGGATCGACCACAACGGTCATGTTGGCATATTCAGGATGAGCAGCCTTGAAAGCTTCAACCTGAGCCTTGGTGAAATCCACAGTGTTTTCAGCAACCCAGATCTTGATTTCGCCATCGAAACCTTCCGCGCTGGCAAAGCTGCACAGAGACAGGGCCATAACCAGGCACAGAACCATAGCAAGAATCTTCCGCATAGGGGTTCCTCCTTTTGAGTGTTTTTCACTCGAATTTTGTTGATACGAGCATATAGCTCCTATCTGCGGAGTTCATTATATCATTGAAAAATTGATTTGTCAAAAGGTTTTTTGTGCAATTTCGTCAATTCTTCGGGCTTTTTCAACAATTATTTCATTCATTTGCCATTACAACGATGGCATAAGGCGGCAGCACAATTTCTTTTCCGCCGTTGCCGTCCTGGATTATCGCCTTGCCCTCCCCCGTTTCCAGATCATGCAGGATCACTGCATTGATTCCTTCCAGGGAAAGGGTCTGCTCCTTGGAGGAGGAAAAGTTCATGGCAATATAGATTTCCTCCTCGTTCCAGGTGCGCTTCATCAGCAGCGCATAGGATGTATTCAGAATAAACTCCGTCCTTCCCCGGGCAATGGCGGGAATCTCAAGCTTCATCCGGTTCAGCTCCCTGCAGTAATTCAGCAGAGAATCAGGATCCTGCAGCTGCGCATCCACAGAAGGATAAGCGTATTCCACCGCGGTGACGCCGGGAGGATTATTCGTCATATCCTCATCATTCCAATACATGGCAATGCGCTTGTTGGGGTCGTCCCCGCTGCCTACCATGCCGATTTCTTCACCGTAATAGGTAAAGGTGGCGCCGCCAATCATATTGAGAATTCCTTCGGTGAATTTTGCCTTGGCAGGGGTTTTTCTTCCTTGAATGGAGCCGATGGTGCGGCCGGTATCATGATTGCTCATGAACGGCGCCAGAATGCCGTCAGGAATTGCTTCATACAAAGCTTTCAGATTTTTCACATAGGTTGCAGCCGGGGAGCGGCCAAAGAGCGCCTTGGCCACATATCCCTCTGCCTGAGACGCTGGGAAGAGAAAAAAGCTGTCAATATCGCTTCTATAGTATTCTGCAATGGCAGAAAGGCCCACCCAGGCCTCACCTACCAGATAGCTGCCCGGCTTCAGTTCCTCCGCCATGGCTTTCAACTCATTCAGAATCTCCACATTTTTTTCCACATTATTGGTTACATAACTGGTGACAGCATCCAGGCGGAAGCCGTCCACATCGCATTCCTGCAGCCAGAACGCAAAGATCTTTTTGATTTCTGCCATCACCGCCGGGTTTTCCAGATTCAGATCGGGCATATTGCCCCCGGCAAACTGCTCTTCATAATACCAGGAAGTTCCCGAAACCTTCACGTGCTTGCTGCTGCCCTGCTGCTGAAAGCAGTAATACTGGATGTAGGGATTCTCCACCTGCCGTTTTTGCAGGGAATAGCAGGCCTCCAGAAACCAGGGATGCCGGATGGAGGTATGATTGATGGGCATATCAATTATGATGGCAATACCCCGCTGGTGGCATTCGTTCACCAACTGTTTAAAGTCCTCCAGCGTCCCATACTGAGGATCGATATCATAATAATCTTTAACATCATATTTATGATAGCTGGGGCTTGGCATAATGGGCATCAGCCATAAGCCATTATACCCCATTTCGCTGATATAATCCAGCCGGCTTCTCAATCCGTTCAAATCGCCGATGCCGTCCCCATCGCTATCCTGATATGAATAGACAAAAACTTCGTACCAGTTGCGGTAGGGATCCCGCAAATCCCCTTCCCCCATGCCGGGGCACAGCATGCATACGCACAAAAGCGTCAGCATTATACCGATCCAACATTTCATGGTCCGTCACTCCTTTACATATTGATCCTTTCCTTTTCAATATACGGCATTTCAATGCAAATTTCAATCCCCCACTCACCTGCAGCCAATGAAAAACCGCCCTCCTAATGAAGAAAGGCGGCCATATCATATTCTATATATTATGAAGCACCTTGATCACCATCTTCCGGCAAAAAGCAGGGCCCTTCACCGGATTGCCGGGAGAATGAGGCTCTCCGGGCAGGTAAATGACAAACTGCCCGGCATGCAAGGTAAATGGAACAATCTCCCCTTGAGGATGGCACACCTGAAAATCCCCCGTCAGCAAGCCATAATCCGCCTGCGCCGCCCAACCGAATCCTTCCTCTCCGGAAAGGATCAGCTGAATATCCGCATACCGCTGGTGGGCCTCCCATGCCATTTCATCCCGATCCAGGAAGTTATCCGCGAGATTGGCAAACACATTTTCTCCGTCAATTTCTGTTTTGCCAAGAGGCAGTGCACTCAGGTCCGCCTCTTTCAAAAACCGAACGGCGGTTTCATAATGCTTTCCCAGCCCCGCATACCGGCCGATATTATCAAGTGTATCGATAATCACAGCGTTTCCTCCATTTTGTCCATAGCGAATTTCACAGCGCCGATCATCCCGGCATCATTGCCCAGAGCGGCACGCTCCACCAGCAGTCCTTCGGCAAATCTGGGCATAACTGCAGAAAGAATCTTTTTGCGCAGCGGCTTCATCAACAATTCCTCCTGACTGCTGACCCCGCCGCCGATGAGTACCATCTGTGGATTGAAAATATGAATCAGGCCGCTAACGCCCCCGGCAATATCCTCCATCCAATGCTCCAGCACCTGCAGCATGACCGCATCTCCATCTGCCGCCCGCTGAAAAATGATGCGTCCGTTGAGTTCGGTTTCTCCGGTAGCCTCCTTGGCCAGCCGCACAAGGGCAGTGGTGGCCGCATAGCTTTCAAAGCAGCCCCTCTTTCCGCAGGCGCAGGGAATGCCGTCCTGGTAGAGGGTGAAATGCCCCATTTCCCCTGCGATGCCCCGGACGCCGCCAAAGAGCCGGCCGCCCAACACGATCCCGCCGCCGATGCCCGTGCCCAATGTAATCATCAACACATGCTCATATCCCCTGCCCCGGCCAATAAAACATTCACCCAAAGCAGCAGCATTGGCGTCATTGAGCACGAAAGCAGGCACACGGAAGGTATCCTCGCAAGCCTCCTTGATCCGGCTTCCTTCGTAATGCGGAATTTTTCCGTTCGTTCCGATCACGATGCCGGCCCTGTCGTCCACCTGGCCGGTAGCGGAAACGCCGATTGCCTGCACCGCCGTATTTTCCCGGGCAAGGAATGCCTTTGCCTCCCTAATCACCGTATCCAGAATGGGGGTCTGATACTGGTCAAAACAAACGCTGGCCTCATGCCGGGCATGAATGATCCCCTGCCGGTCCACCAGCCCCATTTTTACAGCCGTCCCGCCGATATCAATGGCTAGATACATCTTATTTCACCGCCGCCATAAAACGATTGGCAATTTCCAGCGGACGGGTAATGGCGCCGCCCACTACCACGGCCCAGGCGCCGATTTCCAGCATCTTTTTCGCCTGTTCCGGGGTATGCACCCTTCCCTCTGCAATCACCGGGCAGGGAAGGGCCTCCACCATCTGACGCACCAATTCATAATTGGGATCGCCCTTGCACTCCTTCGTCTGGGGCGTGTAGCCGTTCATGGTGCTGCCCACCAGATCGGCCCCGGCCTCATAGGCAGCTACGGCCTCCTCCAGGGTGGCGCAGTCTGCCATGATGATGATATTGGGGTACTTTTGCTTTACCTGACGGAGAAATTCCGGCGCAGTGAGCCCGTCGCCCCGCTGACAATCGGTACAGTCAATGGATACGATATCGCTGAAAACCGCCATGCATTCGTCCACTTCCCGCATGGTCATGGTGATCCTTCCGGTATACCCAGGATATTCCCGCTTAATCAGGCCGATGACGGGCAGGCCCGTTTCTTCCTTAATGCCGGCGATGTCCCGCGCGGAACTGGTGCGGATCATTTTTGCCCCCGCCAGCTTGGCAGCCCGGGCCATATAAGGCATCAGGGACCGGTCTTTATCATAGAGCGGTTCGCCTGGGGTGGCCTGACAGGATACAATGATCGTTCCTTTAATCAGATCGAATAATTCTTGCTTCGTCATGGCATAACCTCCTTAATACTCTTCATATGTATCGGATGTGAGATACTTGCCGGAAGAAAAGTGGGCTTCCATCGCCTTTGCAAAGGCGCGGTAATCATATGCTTCCAGGGCGGCCACGATGGCGTCGTGTTTGTTGACGGAGCTGGACAGATAGGGCATTTTTTCTTCCAGCTGAAAGCCGTTATCCACCGCCCAGATAGCCTCCATTAATGAATTGAGCACACCATTGCCAAGAGGGCGGAACAAGGCCATATGGAAAGCATGATCGGCTTCCACAAACATTTCGCCATTATCCCACCGGGCGCGGATTTCATCCGCACACTTTCGCATTTCGGCGATATCCTCTTCTTTCATGGCGTGGAATGCCTGGCGCATGTAGCCCAGTTCCAGCATCTTGCGGATGCCAAACATTTCACGTACAGGCTTATCTTCCCCGCCAACATGGAAAAACAGCACATTCTGAAACAGAAAATCCAAACTGAATTCCTGCACCTGGGTGCCGCGGCCGGGGCAGGATTGGATCATGCCCATCAATTCCATGCTCTTTATGGCTTCACGGAGCACATTACGGCTGACGCCCAGATTCTGGCACAGGGTTTGTTCTGTGGGCAACAGATCCCCGGGCTTCAGATTATTCCGGATGATATAGCTGCGAATCTCCTGAAAAGCCTGGATGTATAGCTTTTCATCCCGTTTCAGATTCTTCAAGGGCTTCACCACCTATTGTACTTTGTATGACATTTCATCAATATTATATTCATATCCAAACCTTTTGTCAAGAATGGATTGAAAAAAACACGCAACCTATGGCACGCCCGGGGAAGTGGCGAAGAATACCCATTCGATAACCGCACTGCATCACAAATCTTCATTCATTGCTTTACGCCATGCACGCACTCTGAATACTCTTGTAATGGAGTGCATCCCCCTCTGCCCTGTCAATGATGCGCGATTCCAACGCTCATCGCCATATTTCCCGCATTTATTACAAGAAAATTCCCCCATTTCCAAACTCTGCGGCGCGCCCACAACTGCCCTTACTCATTGGATATCCCGCCGTATTAATATATCAGAAGATAACGAATCCCCACCAAACATTGCACATTTGCTCTGGAGTTTTCATATCGTCCGCCACACAGAGGTCATCTCCCCCGGTGTCCTTCCAATATTCCGGAAATTTTTCTCCCATTTTTCCGTATTATTCATAGATTTGTCCATTTATTTATGTTTTACCTACGGTTGCTCGGGGTATATTTTGATCAGGAACCGGGAAACACCGGTTATTCTACCGTGTTTTTTCCTATATAATAGCCTTTGGGGAAATCAAATACTGTTATTTACGGTAAATTTTTTCCCAAAAACCTATTGACATCATTTGTACTTTGTAGTACAATTGCCATGTCGCCGGAAAGAACCGGTAAAAGAATCGTCACCCAAACAAATTTAAAGGAGGAACCCCAATGAAGAAACTGTTCGCCCTGCTCCTGTGCCTGATGATGGTCGTGCCCTTTGCCGCTCATGCGGATCAGGTGGAAATCACCCTGTGGACCTATCCCATCGGCTCCTGGGCCAATGAATCCACCGTCAACGAAGTCATTGCCAACTTCAACGCCGTTCATCCCGAAATCAAAGTGAACGTTCAGTATCTGGACTATCAGTCCGGCGATGATCAGGTCACTTCCGCCATCGAAGCCGGAACCACTCCCGACATCATCTTCGAAGGCCCCGAACGCCTGGTTGCCAACTGGGGCGTGAACGGCAAGATGCTGGACATCTCCGATCTGTGGACTGAAGAAACCGCTGCTGACATTGCCGCCGCCAGCGCAACCATGCTGGCCACCTGCACCGCCCCCGACGGCAGTGTTTACCTCTATCCCCTGTGCATGACCACCCACTGCATGGTCATCGACAAGGCCGCTTTCGAAGCCGCCGGCGCAATGCAGTATGTGGATGTGGAAACCCGCACCTGGACCAATGAACAGTTCGCCAAGGCCTGCGAGGCTCTTGTCAATGCAGGCTATCCCGTGCCCGGCATCGTGTACTGCGGCGGTCAGGGCGGCGACCAGGGCACCCGTGCGCTGGCCTACAACCTGTACAACGCCACCTTCACTAATCCTGAACACACCGAATACACCATGAACAGCGAAGCTGGCGTCAAGAGCCTGCAGCAGCTGGTGGATTGGGTAAACAACGGCCTGCTGGTGGCTGACCCCGGCATCGTGGCCGGCGACGCCATCGCCCTGTTCTGCAACGGCACCACCCAGATGAGCTTCTGCTGGAATGCCGCCCTGCTGGAAACCAACAAGCAGACTCTGGCCGACGGTATCGAGCCCTTCGCCATGGCTTTCCCCTCTGAAGACGGCGTGCCGGTGCTGGACGGCGGCGTGTGGGGCTTCGGCCTGTTTAACAACGGCGATCCCGTGCGTGCTGCCGCTGCCAAGGAATTCGTCAAGTTTGTCTGCGACGATCCCGTGCAGGGCCCCAAGAGCGCCTATGCCACCGGTTACTTCCCCGTGAAGGCCTCCTTCGGCGATATCTACACCGGCACTGAAAAGGAAGGCAATGCGGATTACGCCGTGTTCTCCCCCTACTTCGGCGGCATCTACCAGACCACCCCCAACTGGACTGTGCAGCGCACCGAATGGTGGAATCTGCTCCAGCGCATCTTCAACGGCGGTGACGTGGCCACCGAAGCCAATGTGTACGTGACCAATTCCAACGCCAAGTAATTCCCACAGCGGAGTTTCCTCCGCAAACAGTCATCGGCCCCCATCCCGAGGGATCGGGGGCCGATGCAATATTCTTCCATCATCGGCCTGTACGCTGGCCCCTGCCGGAGGAGTGTCCGGCCGGCAGCGGACAGCGTACACCCGCTTAAAGGAGCAATGATTATGCAAAGAACAGCCAGCCTGTCCATGAGAGCCGAACGCAGGCGGGAAAACATCGCCGGATATCTGTTCCTGGCCCCCAGCCTGCTGTTTTTCCTGGGATTTGTGATCTTCCCCATGGGGATGTGTCTGTTTACCAGCTTCTTTGATTACACAATGACGGATTTCACCTTCAACGGGGTGCAAAATTACGTCCGTGCCTTCAATGATTCCGTATTCACCAGCCATGCCCTGATCAACACCATCGTGATTGTGGTGGTCAGCGTGCCGGTGGTATGCCTGTTCTCCCTGTGGGTGGCCACCATCATCTACAAGATGAGGGATTTTGGCACCTCCTTCTATCGCTGTGTATTCTATCTGCCCGTAGTCACCGGCTCGGTGGCCGTCACAGTAGTATGGAAGTGGATCTTCAACAACTATACGGGCGTGCTGAATTTCTTAATGAAGAATATCGGCGGCGTGCTGCAAGATGTGGGCCTGTTGGAAAAGACCATGGGCACGGTTTTCTCTGGCAATTGGAATTGGCTGGGCCGGCCGGAAACGGCTCTCGGCTGCATCATCATGATCCTGCTCACCACCTCCGTGGGCCAGCCCATCGTGCTGTATGTGTCTGCCCTGAGCAACGTAAACCACTCCCTGATTGAAGCAGCGGAAGTGGACGGCGCTACCAATATGCAGGTATTCTGGAAGATCAAATGGCCCCAGATCATGCCCACCACCCTGTATATCCTGGTGATCACCACCATCAATTCCTTCCAGTGCTTCGCGCTGATTCAGCTGCTCACCTCCGGCGGGCCGGTTAACTCCACCCAGACCATTATGTATTACATTTACTATAATGTGTTCAAGATGCAGGATTACGGCTACGGCAGCGCCATGGGCGTCATCCTGGCGGTGATCATTGCCATCTTCAGTGCGGTGCAGTTCAAACTGGCCAAGAGCGACAACGGTTAAAGGAGGGAAATAAACATGGATCAAGTTATCAAGAATAAGCCCCTCCCCAAGAAAATGAAAAAACCTCAGCACGGCCAGGATCACACCGTATCCAATAAAAAGGGATACTTCATTTTCTCTGTGATCGTGCTGATTGTCATCGCCATTCTGTTCATCTTCCCTCTCTACTGGATCATTACCGGTTCTTTCAAAACTCCCCAGGCCGTAAACGCCCGAGTGCCCGTGTGGTTCCCCACGGAACTGACCACCGTGCAGTATGATAAGCTGTTCCAGAAGCCCGCTTTCACCTGGCTGCTCAACACCGTGATCATCTGCGGCTTTTCTATGCTGCTTACCTGCATCACTGCATCCATGGGCGGCTATGCCCTGGCCAAGAAAAAATTTGCCGGTCGGGCCATCATCTTCGGCATGTTCGTCTGTGCCATGGCCCTGCCCAAGCAAGTTATTCTCATCCCCCTGCTGAAAGAAATGGCTTTCCTGAAACTGCATAATACCCTCTGGGCTGTCATTCTTCCCACGGTAGGGTGGCCCTTCGGCGTGTTCCTGATGAAGCAGTTTTCAGAAAATATTCCCGGGGAGCTGCTGGAAGCAGCAAGGATCGACGGCGCCGGGGAGGTGCTCACCTTCACCAACATCGTTCTTCCCATGATCAAACCCGGCATCGGCGCCCTGGCCATCTTCACCTTCATTACCACCTGGAACGATTATTTCCTGCAACTGATCATGCTCAACGATACCAAGGTGCTCTCCATTTCCCTGGGCATTGCCAAACTTCAAAGCGAAATGAGCACCGATTACGGCCTGATCATGGCAGGCGCCGCCCTGGGTTCCGTACCCATCATTGCCATCTTCCTGGTGTTCCAGAAGTTCTTCACCCGCGGCATCACCATGGGCGCTGTGAAAGGCTAATTTATCCCCATCACTTGCGTATGCTCGTATCCAATGTTATAATTAATTGATTACGCCCATCTGAAAGGGAGGATTACCAATGAGTCTGGAAAAATATCATGGCGTTATCCCGGCTTTCTATGCCTGCTATAATGATGATGGTTCCGTAAGCGTGGAACGCACCCGTGCCTTTGCCCGTCATCTTGTCAATCAGGGCGTGAAAGGCCTGTATGTAGGCGGTTCCTCCGGGGAATGCATTTACCTGGAAAAGGAAGAAAGAATGCTTACCCTGGAAGCTGTTATGGCCGAAGTAAAGGGCGAATGCACCGTAATCGCCCATGTGGCCTGCAATAATACCAACGAATCCTGCCAACTGGCCGCCCATGCAGAATCCCTGGGTGTGGACGCAATCGCCTCCATCCCCCCCATCTATTTCCGGCTGCCCGAGGCCGCCATTGCGAAATACTGGAATGATATTTCCGCCGCTGCCCCCAACACCGATTTCATCATCTACAACATCCCCCAGTTGGCCGGCGTAGCCCTCACCGGCAGCCTGTTCCTGGAAATGCGCAAAAATCCACGGGTAGTGGGCGTTAAGAACTCCTCCATGCCCACCCAGGATATCCAGAGTTTTGTGCATCTGGGCGGAGAAAACTGCGT
>SVGR01000081.1 GCA_015056265.1 Clostridiales bacterium | reverse complement strand
GCTCTTTTATGCTAAGATGGTGGTAGTGGCTCATTGAGTTGCTCCTGTCGTAGTTGTCCGCAAACACTATTCTAAAGGAGTTTTCTCTTTGAGTCACTATTTCTTTGCACTGTTGCACTTACATTGTAAATTCAAGTTATAAAAAATCCTTTCCCGTAGATCAGGAAAGGATGATGCGTTCAGTCCGGACAATATGGATGGGGCTGGGGATACCAGGGCTTTTGCTCCGGGCGGGGACAGGGCGCAGGTACGGATACGGGACAGTAAGAGACCAGGTAGGCCTGGATCAGCACTTCCAGGGCGGCTTCCACCGGCCCTTCGCGGCATGCCCGGGCGGGCCGGCACAGCCGGACGGCTGCTTGCAGCATCACCTGGCCCTGCCAGCTGGGGTGATCCGGACGGTGGATGTGCAGCCGCAGCTGCTCTTCCATTTGATCCTGGATCCGGATAGGACGGCCGTAGCGATCCTGCAGGGAGAGGCACAGGGGAAGCTGCACCCGAAGAACGATGGCGTCTTGCTCATGGCAGGGCACTTCCTGCCAGGTGGGCTGGCCGGCAATGGCTGCGTTTGTTAGTAAAAAGGGTGCTTCCGCATCGCAGGGAAGGGAGCAGAGGGACAGCGTGTAGCATTGACAGCGGCGATGAATCTGACCGCTGCCCAAAATCTGCTGCATCAGATAACCGCTTGCTTGCCGGGACGGAGGGGAAGGCGGCTTGCAGCCGCAGCCGGGGAGAGGAGGCGGATGATTCATGGTATACCCTTCCTTTCAGGGGTGATACCACATTCTATTCTTTAAAGCCGTTATCGGTGCGGAAAAGGGCGCGTCCGTAAGGATCGTAGAGGATGGCCATGTCTCGTTTGGATTCATGCCATACCCGCTTTTTGTCAAAGAGCAGATGGTAATCTCCCTTGGTGGATCGGGAGCCAATGAAGTATTGCTCCCCAGGGGCCAGGATATAGGCGGGAAGGGTCAGGGTATCCTTTCCCTTGGAGGAATAAAGACGCATACCTTCAAGATTGACGGGGGACGCGCCGGTATTCTCGATGATGGCCAGATCGTTGGCAAGATCCAGGGAGAGGGTAAGCCCCTCAGGGACAGCGGGCACATGGCCCCAGGAGATATCGGCAACATTAACAGCGCCCTGATCCAGGGTGACCAGGATGGCGTCATGAACGTTCTGGGATACGATATAGGCACAGCCGGCGTCGTTCAGCCGGCGGAGGGCTGCGATGGAGGGGGTATCCTGTTCTTCAAAGCTGTGGGTTAGGATAACGGCAACTTTGGGCTGTACGATGCGCAAAAGCGCCTGGGAGGTGGCCTTGTTATCGCCGTGATGCCCGACCTTCAGCACCTGGGCGGGCTTTAGCATTCCTGCCCGGATCAGATCCTCCTCTTCCTCTTCTTTCATATCGCCGGCAAAAAGAATACTGCCGTGGGGAGAGGAAAAATGCATCACCAGAGAATTGTTGTTTTCATTATCGGTATTGACCTGCAGCGGGCCCAGCACCGTAAAGGCGGCGTCGCTGCTTACAGGCAGCACTGCGCCGGCTTCCAGCCAGGTAACCTGAGCATTCCTTTCTTTGGCGGCCAGGCGGGCAGGATGCTTGGCGTCTTTTACATCATAATAGATGGCGGGGGCGTACCAGCCGTCCACAGCAATATCCGATGCGGCCAATTGCGCCATACCCCCTTCATGATCCTCGTGGCAATGGGTGAGGATCACGCCGTTGAGGCGCCGAACCGCATATTGAGAAAGCATGGTTTCCAGTGCGGGATAGGTATGCTCATAGCCGGTATCGATGAGCCAGGCATCATCCCCGTATAAAAGCAGCATGCAGTCAGCCTTGCCGATATTAAGACACACCAGCCGCACACCATCGTTTTTCTCCTGTGCGCCTGCGGGGAGGGAGAGGATGAGCGGCCCCATCAGGGCCAGTAAAAACGATAGAAATCGAATGGAAAATTTCATCAGGTGCATCCCTGCCTTTCTATCTCCAGTATACCACAAAGCCCCCGCTATTGAAACAGCGGGGGCGGGAATTTACAAATTTTTCAATCATAGCAGCAGCGTCAGCACTGGGATGGTGAGAAAGCACATCAGTGTGCTCACCAGCACGCAATTGGCGGAAAGCTCCGTTTCGCTATGATGGATTTCCGCCAGGCCCAGAATCACAGAGGCGCAGGGTACGCTGGTAAGAATCAGCACGCTGGCCTTAAAGGCCTGGGGCAGGGGGAGGAAATATACGCACCCGTAAGCAAACAGGGGGAAGAGCAGCAGCTTGCACAGGCAGATCAGATAAACAATGGGCCGGGTAAAGAGCGGCTTGATACGGATGGCAGCCAGACGGATGCCCAAAATCAGCATACACAGGGGGGTGGACATATTGCCCAGGGCGTCAATGGCATTATAAAGCGGATCAGGAATGTGGGGCTTTGCGCTCAGCAGGAACAGCGGAAATCCCACAATAAAGCCCAGCATAGTGGGATTGATGAGGGCGGATTTGAGGGTCATATACTTTTTATCGCCGGTGAGACAGAAAACCCCCATGGTGAACACCAGAATATTCATGGAGATGACGATCATGGAAGAGTAACAGGCCACCTCCGGATGATCGGGCAGCAGCGCCCGCACAATGGGCAGCCCGAAAAAGCCCACGTTCCCCAGCACAGAGCCGATGGTAAGAATGCGGTATTTGGCCTCTCGGATGCGTTTGCGGCAAAGACCGTATATAATGGCCATAAAGGCCCCCTGCAGCACCAGGGAAACCAGAAAGAATAGCAGCATATTCACCAGGTTTTCCCGGGAAAAATCCAGGGAAATGAAGGTGCAGGCGATCATGCAGGGGGAGCAGGCGTATACCAGCACTCCGGAAAGGGTGGAAAGATGATCGGAGGCGGCTTTTTTCAGCTTACTCAGAAAAAATCCCGGCAAGATGAAAAGCAGGGTGACCAATACATTGGTGACGGCAATTTGAAACGGCATACTGGTTTCCTTTCCAGCGGGATAATCGGGCGCAGTTGAGAAAAATGAGAGGATCAGGCTTCCTGATCGGGGGCCAATTGCCCCTTTTCCCAATGCCTACGGCACAGGGCTACATAGCTCTCATTGCCGCCCAACTGGATTTGCTCGCCGGTTTTGGTGACCTTTCCATTCAGCACCCGGGCATTGCAGGTGGCCTTCCGGCCGCACCAGCATACCGTCTTGATTTCTTCGATGGTATCCGCCCAGGCAAGCAGCCATTGACTGCCTTCAAACAGATTGCCCTGGAAATCGCTGCGCAGACCGTAGCAGATAACGGGAATATGCATTTCATCCACGATCTCCACCAGCCGCAGCACCTGATCTTTTTTCAGGAATTGGGCCTCATCCACGATCAGACAATCATACTCCTTTACAGGCAGTTGATCAATCTCTTCCACATAGGCGCAGGGAGCATGCAGCCCGCAGCGGGAGCCTACAATCCTTTCCCCATCCCGGGTGTCCAGGCGGGGCTTGAGCATCAGGGCCTTCTGGCCTCTTTCCTGATAATTATAGCGCACCATGACGGCATTGGCCGTCTTGGAAGAACCCATAGCTCCATAGCGGAAATACAGCTTTGCCATTTGCCACCTCTGAACAGTTTGAATTGCGGCGGGAACGGCCCGCCTTTGTGTTATCAGTATACCATTTTTTTCTGGCAGAAACAATGGCGGAAATGGGGAATTATTGTTTTTCCTGATAGACGGCCCGCTCCCCGCCGATGTAAGGAAGGCGGGAATAGGCGGCGGTGACGTGGGCGCAGCCCACCTGGGCAATTTCGCCCCGGAAGGGAACAGCCACGGGACGCAGGTGCATCCCAATCAGGGTATCGCCGATATCGATGCCGGCGTCAGCCTGCACCTGCATCACCAGACAGGGGTCTTCCATCAGCTTCCAGGCGGCAGCAGGCACGCTGCCCCCGGCCTTGGGCTGGGGAATGGCATGCACCCGGGTGTAGCCCAGGGCTTTGGCGGCGGAAAGGGGCATTACCAGGGAGCGATTCAAATGCTCGCAGCACTGGAAGATGGGGATCAGGCCCTTGGCTTCGCAGGCGCGGATGACGGCGCCGGCTACCCATTCGCCGATTTCCGGGGCGCTGGCCTTGCCGATTTTGCCGCCGGCTATTTCGCTGGTGGAGCAGCCGATCACCAATTGATCGCCTTTTTGCAGCTTACCTGCAATGGCTAAATCCAGAATGGCTTTGGTTACCTGGGCAGAGATGATTTCACGGGTCGTCATGGTTCTTTCCTCCTGAATGCATACATGCCGATGGCGGCGGCAACGGATAAATTGAGCGAATCGATGGCACTGCTGTGGGGAATGCGCACCGGCTGGCCCAGCTCGGCAAATTCGGCGGGCAATCCCGCCCCTTCATTGCCAAAGATCAGAGCGCATGGATATTGGGCGGCGGATACCGCATCATCCATCATCACCGATCCATCCAGCATGAAGGGATAGGGATAATGATCCGGATATTCGGCCCTGTAGGATTCAAAATCGTCATATTCCTTCACGTGAAGGGAAAAGATGGCCCCCATGCTGGCCCGGACCACTTTGGGATCGTAAACATCGGTGGCGGGACGGATGATGGCGATATTGAAGTAGCCAAAGCCCAAAGCGGCCCGGAGAATGGTGCCCAGATTTCCGGCGTCGGAAATGTGATGCAGTACGATATGATCCCCGTCGTTGAAGGGGGCAGGATGCTTTTCAAATACGACGGCGGCAAAGCAGTTTTCCTTGCCGGAGATACGGGAAAGGGCTTTATCGGCAATCTCCACCCGGATATGATTCTTTTCTGCCAAGGCGCAGAGCTTCTGTACGCCTTCGCTTTCCTGGCCTTTGGCGGAAATCAGCAGCCGGCGAACCAATTCCGGCCGTTTCAGCATAGCCTCCATGCTGGGGAATACCCCGGGAGCGTAGGAATAGGGAAGCTCCCGGCGATAGGCTTCCAATGCAGGCATAGGCGCCTCCTGTTACTTCATCATTTTCTTGATCAAATCGGTTTTTTGGCGGGTAAAGGGGGCATAGCGGGCGCGGATATCCAGCCAGTTGCCCTTTTTCACGATGGGTTTATCGTGGGAGAAAGTATCAAAGGAAAACTTACCATGATAGCCGCCCATGCCGCTATTGCCCACACCGCCGAAGGGCAGGCGATGATTGGAAAGATGCACCACGGTATCGTTGATGCATCCGCCGCCAAAGGGCACCTGTTCCAGAATCTTTTCCTGGGCGGAGGCTTTGCGGGAAAAGAGATACAGAGCCAGGGGCTTTTCCCGGGCGTTAAGCTTTGCAATCACGTCATCCAGACTGGTATAGGAAATGACGGGCAGTACCGGGCCGAAGATTTCCTCCTGCATTACGGGGGCATTCCAGGATACGTTGGTGAGCAGGGTGGGGGAGATACGCTCACCGTCCCCCTGTCCGCCGTAATAGATCTGCTGTCCTTCCATCAGACCCATCACCCGGTCATAATGCCGTTTGCTGATCATTTTGGGCCATTGGCTGCAGGACAGGGCGTTGCCATAAAACTGGTACCAGCAATCCACGATGCGGGTGAGCAATTCTTCCCGGACGCTTTCGTGCACCAGCAGATAATCGGGGGCCACACAGGTCTGGCCGGAGTTTAAGGCCTTGCCAAAGGCGATGCGCCGGGCAGCGGTGGGAATATGGGCCGTTTCATCTACGATGCAGGGGCTTTTTCCGCCCAGCTCCAGGGTGACGGGGGTAAGATGCTTTGCCGCTTTTTCCAGCACATATCGGCCGACGTTGATGCCGCCGGTGAAAAAGATATAATCGAATTTTTCTTCCAGCAGCGCCTGATTTTCCATTCTGCCCCCCAGCACCACGGAGGCAATCTCCGGGGGGAAGCACTGGATGATGATTTCGTCAATTACCCGGGATGTTTCGGGGGAATAATTGCTGGGTTTGAGGATACAGCGGTTCCCGGCGGCCAGCGCACCCACGAAGGGCGCCAGCGTTAGCTGGAAGGGATAATTCCATGGCGCCATGATCAGCGTGACGCCGTAAGGCTCCTTCAGAATATAGCTGCGGGCGGGAAAGAGCAAAAGCGGCGTGCGCACCCGTTTGGGAGCCGCCCATTTGCACAGATGGGCCACGGCACAGGAGATTTCGGACAGCACAATGCCGATCTCCGCCATGTATGCTTCGCCGGGACATTTACCCAGATCCCTTTCCAGAGCGGCGCAGATATCCTGTTCTCTGTGCAGAATGGCGGCGCGCAGCCGCTCCAGCAGTTCAATGCGCTCATCCACCGAAAGGGGACGGCTGTTTATATGGGCGGTGCGCTGCAAATGCACCAGTTCACGAATGGTCATTGAGCAAATCCTCCAATAGGGCTTTCGCCATCATTTTGCCCCGCAATCCCACTTCCCCTACAGGCCCTACGCAGGAGGGGCAGCCCTGAGGACAGTCGCAATCCTGCACCAGGGTGAGGGCATGGGTAAGAAGAATATCCCGCATCCGATAGGCCTTTTCGGAAAGGCCCACGCCGCCGGGGCAGTTATCATAGAGAATCAGAGTGGGCTTTTCTGTGAAGGGGCATTTCACCTGATAGGATACCGCAATATCCCGGGGGGAACACATCAGATACAGAGGGGCGAGAATGCGCATCAGATTGGCAACGCCCAGCATGCCGCTCTGCAGATCATCCTTTTCATATTTTTGCGCGATATGATCGGGCACTGTGCGCCACATAGCGGTGGTGTGCATATCCGTTTCCGGCAGCCGGACAGGCCCGAAGCCCAGGTTCTCCCCGGTATCAAAGCGCATTTTTTTGAAGATTTTTACCAGCGCCGTTACCTTTACTTCGCCGTAGGCCGCATTCTTTTCTTCCTTTTCAATATCCAGCAGGCTTAAGGAAACGTTCAGATCGGCATCGGTGTAATAATCCACGTTGACTTTCCGGATGAAGGCCTTGCAGGCGTCAAAATCCAGCTTTTCCACCTGATAGGTTTGCCCTTCGTGCATATAGATGGCGTTTTCGTGGAGCAGCATGGGCACCGTGAACCGGTCCATTTCGCCCACCATCCGGGGATGGCCCGGATCGGTGATATCCATGATCAGATAATTTTCTGTCATGGCGGTGCGCAGGCTCATTTCACTGGCGGGGAAATCCTCCGCCATCCAGTGATAGGTATTGCCTACATGGCGCAGGATATTGCTTTCTTCCAGATAATCCAGCATTTCTTCCCCGCCCACCGCATTGCCTAGGGTTTCCCCATCCTTGAAGGGCAGTTCGTAGGCGGCGCATTTGAAATGGCTGAGGAGAATATACAGATTATCCGGATTCAGCAGGGCGTTTTCCGCCGGCTGTTCAAAGAAATATTCGGGATGGGTGACAATAAACTGATCCAGAGCGCTGGAGGATGCCACCATGATGGTAAGGGATGTGCCGTGTCTGCGGCCGGCGCGGCCGGATTGCTGCCAGGTGCTGGCGATGGTACCGGGATAGCCGCAGAGCACGCAGGCCTCCAGGGCGCCGATATCGATGCCCAATTCCAGGGCGTTGGTGGATACCACCGCCTGAATCTGACCTGCCCGCAGGCCTTTTTCAATTTCCCTGCGCTCGTTGGGCAGATACCCCCCCCGATAGCCCCGAACCTTTCCGCTGTTGCCGATGGAATCGGATACCAGCTCTTTAAGCTGCCGGGTGAGCACTTCCACCTGCAGCCGGGATTTGGCAAAGACGATGCTCTGCACCCCATTATGCACCAGCATGGAGGCGATTTTCCGGGTTTCAGGGAGTACGCCCCTGCGGATGCCCAATTGCCGGTTGACCACCGGCGGATTATAAAAGATGTAATGCTTTTCCCCGGCGGGGGCGCCGTTATTATCGATGAGGCGCACTGGGCGGCCGATGAGCGTTTCCGCCAGCTCCTTGGGATTCTGGATGGTGGCGGAGCAGAGGATGAACTGGGGATGGCTGCCGTAGAATTCGCACAGCCTCAGCAGCCGGCGCAGCACATTGGCAAGATTGCTGCCGAATACGCCCCGGTAGGTATGGATTTCGTCGATAACGATGTATTTCAGATTTTCGAACAGCTTCACCCACTTGGTATGCTGAGGCAGGATGCCGCTGTGGAGCATATCAGGATTGGTAACCACCACATGGCCGGCCTGGCGCACCGCCCGGCGGGCAGCCCCCGGGGTATCGCCGTCATAGGTGAAGGTTTTGATGTCCACCTGCATTTCTTCAATCAGTTCATATAATTCGCTGACCTGATCGGCGGAAAGGGCCTTGGTGGGGAAAAGATACAGGGCCCGGGCGTCCTCATTCTTCAGGATTTCGGAAATGACGGGCAGATTATAGCACATGGTTTTTCCGGAGGCGGTGGGGGTAACCACCACAAAATCCTGTCCGGCCAGGGCGGCCTGAAAGCATTCCGCCTGATGCGTATACAACTGCTGCACTCCCCGGCGATGGAGGGCCTGGGGTAGACGGGGATCAATGCTTTCCGGCCAGGGCGCAAAACGGGCCGCCTTGGGCGGAATGGTGCGCCAGGCGGTAACGTTTTCCATAAAGCCGGGATTGGATTTTAGTTGATCCAGTAACTGGGGCAGATTCACGCAGGATCCCCTCCTTTTGTTTTCAGCTTCTATTATACATTTTCTGCGCCCGCTTGACAAGGCGGGAAAAGTGGCCTATAGTATGCAGGAATTATTTTTTCGGAGGATACTTATGAAACGCCTGATTGGCTGGATCAGAAAAAACCCCATGGTGGATATCATGTTCACCGCCAGGGGAAATGAATTGCCCTGTATGTTGACGGAGCCCTTATGGGGCATTCCTTATAATCTCTATGTGCCCTTTGCTTCCATGTATATGGTGGCGCTGGGGGTTGGCCCTCTGCAGATCGGCATTACCCAGACGGTGTTTTTGCTGTCCCAAGTGGTGTTTGCCATCCTTTCCGGGGTGCTGACAGATAAACTGGGAAGACGGCTTTGCACCCTGATTTTCGATTGCCTTTCCTGGAGCGTTCCGGCCCTTTTATGGACCTTTGCCCAGGGCTACGAATGGTTCCTGGTGGCGGCGGTGTTCAACGGCGCATGGCGGGTGACGGAAAACAGTTGGTATCTATTGTTCATAGAGGATTCACCGGAGGATCGGCTGGTGCGGCTTTTCTCCGTCACCCATATCGCCGGGCTGATTGCCGGTTTCTTTGCGCCGCTGGCCTACGGCTTTGTGCAGCGGTTCGGGCTGGTGCCCACCATGCGTGTGCTATACGGCATCACGTTCATCATGATGACCGCGAAATTTGTGATCCTGTATTTCTGCTGCAAGGAAACAAAAATCGGCCGGAAAAAGCGCCAGGAATGCCGGAATATTTCCATTTTTCAGCATCTTTGGAACAGTCGTCACGTGTTTAAGCAAATGCTTAGTAATAAAAAAATCCTGATGGCCATGGGGCTGATCGCCTGTTTTATGACCATGCGCAATACCCTTGAAACCTTCTGGCCCCTGGTTATTACCGAAAGGCTGAATATTGCGGAAGAGAACCTGTCTATTTTTGCTACCGTCCGCAATCTGGTCACATTGGCCAGTTATTTTATCATTGTGCCTTATGTGAGCGAAGTGAAGTTCAAGCATCCCATGTTGCTGGGCCTGTTATTGCTGGCGGCGGAGCATATCGTTACCATGCTGCTGCCGCCCGGGGCATATGCGCTGGTGATGGTTGGCGCCGTGCTGGAAGCAGTGGCCATTTCCATCCTGTCGCCGCTGACCACCGCATTGCAGACCATGGCCCTTCCTGCCGATGAACGGGCGCGGATGCAAGGGTTTTTCTTCACCATATGCCTTTTCGTCACCTCTCCTTTCGGGTTTATTGCCGGGGCGCTTTCCGAATGGAACCGTATCCTGCCTCTGGGGTTGAATCTGATTTTCCTGGCAGGCTGCGGGGTGTTTACGCTGCTGATGCATAAGGAAACGAAAAAGGAAAAGGAATGGATCGGGGCTGAGTGCTGAGGGAATGATCGGGAAGGGGATCCGCCAGCCCCTGAGCGCTGCGCCAATGGAGCATGGTTCACCGCTCAAATTGCTTAGTTCAATACACGGTTTCGTGATTGGATCCCCGGTGGGCTGCAGGGCGCAGAGCCAAGCAATGCCTCCCATTGCACCGCAGAGCCTCTCGTGGTTCGCTTATATTGAAAGAAACGCCAGACAGCATTTGCTCTCTGGCGTTTCTTCATGACCGATTGCTGAAGGATCAGCAGAATTTTTCGATAGCGGCCCGGATCTTGGCGGCTACGGCCTGCACCTTGGGAAGATCCTCTTCCAGCAGGCCCATCAGGGGGGCGCGCACGCCGCCCAGGGTCAGGCCGGAGTTGATACGCACGATTTCCTTGGCCACGGCGTACATATTGGCCTTGGTGGAGCACATACCGGCGATGATATCGTTTACTTCATGCTGAATGGGCTGGGCATCCACTACCTTGCCGGCACGGAACAGTTCATCCATTTTGAGGAACAACTGGGGCATTACGCCGTAGGTGCCGCCAATGCCGCCGGCAGCACCGATGGCCC
>SVGR01000080.1 GCA_015056265.1 Clostridiales bacterium | reverse complement strand
TCAATATCTGCGCCACCCACACCCATGCAGGCATTGATACGCTGGGCCTTTGGGGCCCCACCGCCATCAACGGCAAAAATGACGCCTATATGGCCGCCCTTATCCAGGCCGCGGCAGAAGCGGGCCGTCAGGCCGCCGCCAACCGTCAGGTCGGCTCCCTCTCCTTCGGTAAAATCGAAACGAAAGATATGTATCGGGATTCCCGGGATCCTCAGGTTTTCGATCCTTACCTGTATCAGTTGCGCTTCGCCCCGGATCAGGGGGAAAAGGGCATCCGGATGTTTGTATACGGCGCCCATGCCGAATCATTGCGGGGGGATAACAAGAAGCTGAGCCGTGATTTCCCCGGCCTGCTGTGCGACAATGTGACGAATGAAACAGGGGATGACACCCTGTTCTTCGCCGGCCCCATCGGCGGGCTGATCATGACCAAGGAATTCATCGGCAATGTTTCCCTCAATGCCAAAATCAATCTGAGATTGACCGCCGATAAACTCGTCAATTACGCCCTTTCCATCCTGCCGGAGGAGGAAATGCCCCTGAACCCTTCCCTGCAGTTCAGCCGGCAAATCTTCACCGTGCCCCTGGACAATCCCGCCTTCATGATGTACAAAATGCTGGGCATCCTGAACAACAAAGCCCTACCCGGCAAGGGCGCCACCGGATATATGGTGGAAAGTGAGCTTTCCATCCTGAAGCTTGGGGATGTGGCCCTGGCCCTGATCCCCGGGGAGATCTTCCCCGAGCTGGTTCTGGGCGGGGAATACGGCGACGCCAATCCGGACGGCGTCAATCCCCGGCCCCTTGCGGATATCGCCCGGGAGGAGGGGATTGAAAACCTGCTGGTGCTGGGCCTTTCCAATGACGAACTGGGCTACATCGTGCCCCCCTCCGATTTCCTGGTGAACGAAACCGCCCCCTACCTCAGCCGCATCAAGGATTACAAGGACGAGGACCATTACGAAGAAACCAATTCCGTGGGTCCCCTGTGCGCCCAGGCCATTGCCGATGCCTTTACGGCGGCCATCCAGGGGCTGAAATGATCGGATTTTCCCGTATTTTTCCCTGAAAAAATGGGGTTTTCGATGCCAATTTGGCGCCGAAAACCCCTGTTTTTATGCTAAAAACAGCCTTTTTCGAGGTAAATTTTCCGCTTTTTTCAGGAAAAACCCTTTATTTATTCAGTTCCTTCCAGCCGTCCACCTTTTTCCCGGCCAACAGCATGGTCAGCAAATCGGAAATACCCTCATAAATCAGGCAGCCGCCTACGATGGAAATGGCCAGCTTAATGGACGCAAAAGGATTAATAATCAGCACCACGCCCATGCCGAAGGTCAGCAGTGCAAAGATCAGCAGCAGCCACCACTGCTCATACGCGCCCTGCCTGGCCATCCAGGTGCGCTGCAGGCCCACAATGCCGTTGGATACCAGCGCCACGCCAAAGGCAATAGGCACCAAGCTGATCACCATTTCCACATTCACAATGATCAGAATGCCCAGCGTGGCCATCAGCAGCCCCAGCATCAGATCACCCCGGAAAAACTCCGGATAAATATGCTTCTGTTGGAAATACTTGACCGCCCTGTCAGCCCCCAGCCCAATGGCCAGCGCCCCCAGCAGATACCCTACAATTCGTGTGGAAATGCCGGGCAAAAGCAGCAAAATCAAGCCCAAAATAATAGAGACCGCGGCAGAAAACTGCCATTTTTCACTGATTTTCTTCATTGAGTTGTTCATTTTATCTCTCTCCCATTTTCTTTCTCATGTCAATTAACAGACAAATATACGATAATTGACAGTCCCTTCCTTCCATAGTATACTATACTTGAAATGGTATCGTCAAGAACAATCGTCCCGCAAAAGGAGGCAAAACCATGGCGTCCCGCTCCGCCGTCAATAACAAGGATTTACGTGTGAAACGCACCTATAAAATGCTGAAGGAAGCGTTCATGGTGCTCCTGTCCCAGCGTCCCTTTGAACAGCTCACCGTGCAGGAGATCTGCGAAAAGGCCATGGTTCGGCGCACCACCTTTTATCAGCATTTTGAGGATAAGCATGATTTCCTTTCCTGGTTTATTCAGGAACAGCAGCATGATTTTACGGAAATGGCCACCAGCGGCGTGACCACCGATGATCTGCAGGAATATTATGCCCAGGCCCTGCGCAATGCACTCAAATACCTGCGGGAGAATGCCCCGCTCATTCATCTTTTGCTCGATGCCGGGGTGGAGGGGCAGCTGCTGATGGATGCTTTTTCCCGGGGGTGCGTAGCTGATGTGACGGAAAAGCTGAGCCGGGAGGAGAATATCAAGGAGCGCCTGGGGGATGTGCCCATCCCCTTCCTGGCCGAATTTTACGTAGGCGGTCTCATTGCCGCCGCCAAATGGTGGTTCGCCCAGGGGCATCCCTGCAGTGAAGAGGATATGATGCAGTATGTGCGCTGCTTCGTGGTGCAGCCGCCCAAGGCATGATATTTTTCCGCCGCCGGGTCATTGCATTTACACTCGCCCCAAATCGGGGTATACTTATAGTGATCAACGCATGAAATAAGGGGGATCGGGATGGCTTTCACCCATCTGCATCTGCATACGGAATACAGCCTGCTGGACGGGGCCTGCCGCATCAAGCATCTGGTGAAGCGCTTGCAGGAATTGAATATGGATTCCTGCGCCATTACCGATCACGGGGTGCTCTACGGCGCGGTGGATTTTTATATCGCCTGCAAGGATGCCGGCATCCATCCCGTCATTGGGTGTGAGGTTTATGTCTGCCCCGATATGGAGGATAAACGTGCCTTTTCCCGGGAATATAGCCATCTGATTCTGCTGTGCGAAAATGAAGCGGGCTATAAAAACCTGATGTATCTGGTGAGCGAAGGCTTCACCCGAGGGTATTATTACAAGCCCCGCATTGATTATGCTTTCCTGAAAGAGCATCATGAAGGCCTCATCGGCCTTTCCGCCTGCCTTTCCGGCGATCTGCCCAAACTGATTCTGGAAGGCAGAAATCAGGATGCGGAAAAATATGTGCAGGCCATGGTCAATCTCTTCGGGGAAAATCATTTCTTCATCGAAATCATGGATCACGGCCTGGCAGAGGAAAAAATGGTGCTGCCCGGGCTGGTGGCCCTGAGCCGTAAAACCGGCGTGCCCCTGGTGGCTACCAACGACTGCCACTACGAAAAAAAAGAAGACGCCGACGCCCAGGAAGTGCTCATGTGCATCCAGACGGGAAAAACCCTGGAGGACGCCTCCCGGATGCGCATGGAAAGCCGGGAATTGTATGTAAAATCCGAAGCAGAAATGCGCGCTCTTTTCCCAGATCTTCCCGATGCCATTGAGCGCAGCCATGAAATCGCCCATCGCTGCCATGTGGATTTTGATTTTTCCACCGTGCATCTGCCTAGATACGATGTGCCGGCTGGGGAAACATCCCTTTCCATGCTGCGGAAATTATGTGAGCAGGGGCTTTCGGAACGCTATGCCCCCGATGATCAGGCGGCCCGGGATCGATTGGAATATGAGCTTTCCGTCATTTCCAAGATGGGCTATGTGGATTATTTCCTGATCGTATGGGATTTTATCAAATACGCCAAGGATCACGGCATCATGGTGGGTCCCGGTCGCGGCAGCGGCGCAGGCAGCATCGTGGCCTACTGCCTCAATATCACCATGCTGGATCCCCTGAAATACAATCTGCTCTTTGAGCGCTTTCTCAATCCCGAACGGGTGTCCATGCCCGATATCGACGTGGATTTCTGCTACGAACGGCGGCAGGAAGTGATTGATTACGTCGCCCGGAAATACGGCTCCGATCATGTATGTCAGATCATCACCTTCGGCACCATGGCCGCCCGGGGCGTGCTGAGAGATGTGGGCAGGGTGCTGGGGTATCCTTACGCCGAAGTGGATCAAGTGGCCAAAGCCGTTCCCATGGCGCTGGATATGACATTGGAAAAGGCCATGGAACAGAATAAGGATCTGCGGGACATGTACGATAGCGACGGGCGCGTGAAAAAGCTCATCGACACCGCAAAAACATTGGAGGGGATGCCCCGCCATGCCTCCACCCATGCCGCCGGCGTGCTCATTACCCGGGATCCTGCCACCCATTATGTGCCATTGCAGACCAACGATGAAGTAATCACCACCCAGTATCCCATGGGTGTGATTGAAAAGCTGGGGCTGCTCAAAATGGATTTTCTGGGTCTGCGCAATCTCACCGTCATCCGGGACACCCTGGATATGCTGAAAAACCGGGGAATCGATATGACCCCGGAGGATATTCCCATGGATGACCCCGCCGTATTCGATATGATCGGCCAGGGGGATACGGATGGGGTATTCCAGCTGGAGGGGGGCGGCATGCGCAATTTTCTTGCCAATATGCGTCCCCGGAGTTTTGAAGATATCATCGCCGCCATTTCCCTCTATCGTCCCGGCCCCATGGAATCCATCCCCCGCTATATCCGGGGCAAGCAGCACCCGGAAACGGTGCAGTATAAGACGCCCCTCCTTGCCCCCATCCTGGATGTCACCTACGGCTGCATGGTGTATCAGGAGCAGGTGATGCAGATCGTCCGGGATCTGGCCGGTTATTCCTACGGCCGCAGCGATCTGGTGCGCCGTGCCATGGCCAAAAAGAAAAAGGACGTTATGGCCAGGGAACGGCAGAAATTCGTCCACGGCTCTTCAGAAGAAAATATCCCCGGCGCCGTTTCAAAGGGCGTGCCCGCCGATGTGGCAGAGGCCATCTTCGATGAAATGACCGCCTTCGCCTCCTACGCCTTCAATAAGCCCCACGCCGCCTGCTATGCCATGGTATCCCTGCAGACGGGTTACCTGAAATGCCATTATCCGGCAGAGTTCATGGCCTCACAAATGAATTCATTTACAGGCAACGCAGGCAAGATTGCCGGGTATATATACTATTGCAGGCAGAAGGGCATCCCCATCCTGCCCCCCCGTATCAATTCCTCCATGCGGAAATTCACCGTGGACCGCACCCCGGGCGGCAAGTTTGGCATCCGCTTTGGCATGGGCGGCGTGAAAAATGTAGGGGAAAAAGCGGTGGACGCCATCGTCCGGGAGCGTAATGCCCACGGCCCCTTCCACGATATCTTCGATTTCTGCCGCCGCATGGGCGGGGAAGATATCAATAAGCGCGCGGTGGAAAGCCTGATCAAGGCCGGCTGCTTTGATGATCTGGGGGCCAAGCGGGTGCAGTGTATGGCAGTATATGAAGGCGCCATGGACGCCCAGCAAAATCAGCGCAAGCAAAATGTGCTGGGCCAGGTGTCCTTCTTCGATTTCGGTCAGAGCGGCGAGGACATGCGCACCGAAGAAACCTATCCTCCCCTGAACGAATACCCCCTCAAGGAATTGCTGGCCCAGGAAAAGGAAATGACGGGGGTCTACTGCTCCGCCCATCCCCTGGATGAATACGCCGGCTACCTGAAAAAACTGCCCATGAATACCCAGACGCTTGCCGAAATCGCCGAACAGCCAGATCACGGCATCGATCGGGACGGGGAGCGGGCCGTGATGGGCGGTATCATTGTGGAAACCCACAGCAAGGCCACCAAGAAAGGGGCCATGATGGGCTTTATCACCCTGGAGGACCAGACCGGCCAGGTGGAATGTCTGCTGTTCCCCAAGATCTATGAGCGGTATCACCGGGAACTGGCAGCCGATCAGCCCATCCTGGTAACGGGGCGCCTTTCCATCCGGGAGGATGAGGATATCAAGCTGGTGGTGGACGTCATTGAGCCGCTGATCACCCCCAAGGTGCCCGATACGCGCACCGACGCCCAGCGGGCTAAGGATGCAAAAACCAAGCTCTACCTGCGTATCCAGCGGCCCCAATTGCCCCGCATCCAGGAGATGCTGGAAAGAATGCCGGGGGATATCCCGGTGTACCTGAATATCCCCAAAGAGAATATCACCCTGCTGGCCCCTCGGTCCATGTGGGTGGATGACGCCTGGGACGCCCGGGCCACCCTGATGAGCGAACTGAACGATCAAGATATGAAAGTGGTGGAAAAATAATGAATTGTATGACCTTGACCATCCCTGCCCGGAAGGAATGCATCCTGGTGATGCGCATGACAGCGGCAGGGGTATGCGCCCTGCACGATCTGCCCGTGGATGTGATGGAGGATCTGCGCACCGCCATCGATGAAAGCTGCGAATTGCTGCTGCATCAGGATTACGTGGCGGAAACCCTCACCCTCCATTGCGAGGCCCGCAAGGAAGGGCTGTTCGTATCCATTACTGCCCAGAAGCGCACCTGCCAGCAATGCGATGATGCGGCGGATGCGGATATCGCCAAATTGATCATCGGCACCCTGGTGAAGGAAGTTTCCCTGGATCAGGACGAGAGCGGGGTCCATGGCGTAATGATGACGCTGCCCGCCAAAGCATAATGGACGCCGCACGGATGCACGCGACAGCGTGCGCATATTACCGCTCGCCCTCCGAAGATACGCTGAATGCGGCTTTGGAAGAGGCGCTGCCCCTGTGCGCCCTGATTGCCCGGCGTTTTTCCGGCCGGGGCGTGGAATATGAGGATCTCTATCAGGTGGCAGCCATGGCTTGCGTAAGTGCATTGAAAAAATTTGATGAAACCAAAGGCCTGAGATTCACCACCTTCGTCACCCCCACCATCACCGGCACCCTGCGCAATTATCTCCGGGATAAAGCTGGCATGCTCCATACCCCTCGGGGCATGAAGGAGCAATCTGCCCAATTGGCCGCCGCCCGTGAAAAATTCCTCAATGAACACCACCGGGAAGCCACGCCCAATGAGCTTTCCCAAATGCTGGGATGGGATATTTCTCAGGTGCTGATGGTGCTCTCCGCCCAGGAGGCCAACACTGTATCCTCCCTGGATCAGACGGATGATGAGGGCCTCTCCACCGGGGAACGCATCCCCTTTATTGAACAGGGGTTTGAAAAAACCGAACGGAAGCAGGATCTGCTTAAGGCCCTCTCCGCCCTTTCCGATGCGGAAAAGCAATTGATCTTCCTGCGCTATCAAAAACGTCTCAGCCAGCGGGAAATCGCCCAACAGATGGGCCTGTCCCAAATGCAGGTCTCCCGGATGGAGCGGCGGGCGCTCGCCCTGCTGCGCAAAGAAATCGAAGGGGACGCATAACCTCCGCAATCCCCTCAAAAAAGTGATCGTATCCTCAGTCACTTAAAGCATGGTCTGGGGCAGGGTGTTGCCAACCCGATACAACCCCTGCAAGTCAAAACGGCACGACTGTAATAATGGCATCTTTCACAACCGTTAAGTGGCCGCACTTTTCTGCCGCTGCCAACACAGAAAGGAAAAATGACCGAAAGAATCGGTCATTTCATTGTGTCAAAAAAGTATTTTTGACACAATGCGAATGAAAATCGGAGAAATCCGCTTTTCATTCGAACACATCACATGTACTGTAAAAAGGGGTTTTCAGCACCGAATGATGCTGAAAACCCTATTTTAACGGTCGTAAATTGATATAGGGAGCAAAATCCTTTTGCTCCTCGCCGACGCACATGTCGCCGGCTGCGGATTTAGCGTCGAAGGACTGCGGTCCTTCGACGCATCCTATCGGTTTTTCGCCAGTCTAAAATGACCGAAAGAATCGGTCATTTTTTCATTTTCCAGGTTCGTTCGCAGCATGAGTAACCGTATCCGCAGTTACTGTTCTTGTTCATCCGCTGCTCTTTCCCCTTTTTTCGATGGAATAAGGGATACTCTTATCCCTCCACGCCTGTACCGCGCATGCTTCCCCGCTGGTATATCCTGACCGACGCCGCATCATAAATCCATAAAAGCTTTCTTCCTGTCAACGCATCACAGGCCCCCCGGGTCGCCCCCTTAGGCAAAGGGGGACGATCCCGAAGGGAATGGGGGATTGCCCATAAAAATGCACTCCGCCACGCCGGAATTGTTCAAATCCCCTCCCGGCCTCCTCCCTTACAGGAAATCCCGAATATCCACAGCCAGCTTTTCCTCCAGCTGAATGAGGCGCTTAGCCATGTCCTTGCTCTCCTCATCCGCCGCCTCATATTCATTGAGATATTTGTTCAGGGATTTCACTCCCATGTTACATCCATCGGTCATCAGATCAGCAATGGTATGATCGGAATCGTGAAGGGCCAATTCCACATTGGTTTTCATCCAGCTCATGCCCTTGGCCATCATAGGCGGGTTCTTGCCCGTATCCTGATATTGATGCAGCTTTCCTTTGATTTCATCGTTCAATCGTTCATGCTCCCGTAAACATCCTGCCAGCCGTTTTTCCAGCGCTGGTGCCTGCACATGGCGGATCACCTGATTGATGGCGTCCATGCCCATCTGCACCCCGGCGTCGCATTCCCGCAATAAACGAATGGTATCCTGTTCAATCATTTCTTTTCACCCTTTCCATCGTTATAATCACAGGATGTCCCCATTTCCTCCCCATTATCCCCTGCAAATGCCGCAAAAGGGCCGGTTTTTTTCGTTTTATGCTTGCAAATATGCCTCGCATCCGATACAATATAGGTAGAGAAATAATCAATGATTTTTCGGGGCACGCAATGGGACGGACGCCTTTTTTCGTTCGTCCCTTGCCCGTTCCCGTCAAAGGAGGCCATCCCATGATTCGCCGTGTGAAAGTAGAAAACGGATGGGTACGGGGCCTGCCCGCAGCCGATCCCCGGATCACCAGCTATAAGGGCATTCCTTTTGCGGATAAGCCCATCGGTAAGAATCGCTGGCGCGCGCCCCAGCCCTGCCCTGATTGGGAGGGGGATCTTTTTGCCGCCGACTTTGGGCCCATCGCCATGCAGGCCAATTGCGCCGGGGACCCCGCCAAGGATATCTATGCCCGGGAATGGGCTGTAGATGCGGAGCTGCCCATGAGCGAAGACTGCCTGTACCTGAACGTCTGGGCGCCGGCGGACGGAAGAAAGAATATGCCCGTCTATGTATGGTATTTCGGCGGCGGATTGCAGGTGGGCAACACCACGGAAATGGAATTTGACGGTGAGCGCATTGCCCGCCGGGGCATCGTGGTGGTAACGGTGGGCTATCGGCTGAATTGCTTCGGCTTCCTGTGCCATCCTGAAATCACCAAAGAATCCCCCAACGCCCCCGCCAATTTCGGTTTTCTGGATCAGCAATGCGCCACCCGTTGGGTCAAGCGGAATATCGCCGCCTTTGGAGGCGATCCGGACAACATCACCATCGGCGGCCAGTCTGCCGGTGGGATGAGCGTGTGCGCCCAGATGACCTGTCCTGAAAATCAGGGGCTGTTCCAGCGCGCCATCGTGCAAAGCGGCACCTTTGCCCAACCCTACGGCGCTGAAATGGGCCTGTTCCCCAAAACCATGGCAGAGGCGGAAGCCCAGGGCCAGCGCTTCTTTGAGGCCCTGGGGGTGAAAACCCTGGAAGAAGCCCGTGCCCTGCCCGCCCGGGTAGTGGAAAATAAATCCCTGGAATGGCCCTGGGGCTGCTGGGGCGAGGCGGTAGACGGCGTCTTCAGCACTTACCGCAGCAATGAATGGTATCTGCATCCGGATCGGGTGATCTGCCCGGTGATGCTGGGCGAAACAAGCACCGAATTTCTGGCCTTCCCTCCCGGCGAAAACGAGGATGACCTGCGCAAAGCGGCTGCCTCCGCTTTCCCGGAGGATCAGGATCGCTTCCTCTCCTTCTTTTCTCAGCCCATAACGAAGGATTCCCTCTTCCGCGAGGGCAAGACCCATGCCATCGGCTTCGCCATCCGTGCCGCCAGCCTGATGAACGAAAAGCGCCAGGTTCCCCAAAAACTATACGCTTATGAATTTGATGCCGATATTCCCGGCTGGGATCACCCCGGCACTTTCCATTCTGTGGATCTGTGGTTCTTCTTTGAAACACTGGCCAAATGCTGGCGTCCCTTCACAGGCAAGCATTATGATCTGGCCCGGAGTATGTGCGATTACTGGGTCAATTTCATCCGCACCGGCGATCCTAACGGCCTGGATAGCCAAGGAAAGCCCCTGCCCCTGTGGCCGGAACTGAATGAACAGGAACCGGTACGCATGGTTTTCGGCGATAAACCCTTCCCCATCCGCTGGCAGCTGACGGAGCTGGAACGCTTCCTGCTGAAGCAGTATATCAAACGCAGCGTGCGGTAAATGCAGCCATAACACATGCAAAAATCGCTGGAAAAATCAGCGATTTGCCAGACCGAGCCAAACCCTGCAAGTCAAGGCGGCAAGGCTGCAAAATAAGGGGCTTACATGGCGGTAAGTGACCGCATTTTACAGCCGATACCACACAGAACGCAAAAACGGCCGCCCAGCAAGGATGATGGAAAGGAAGAAGTTATCCTTCACTTTGCACCAAAGAAATATCGAAACAGCAAGCCCGCCAAGGCTTGCTGTTTCTTGTTCTGCGTGATAGAATGAAAGCGACAAACTTGAATTTGACAAAGGAGTGTGATTGTATGAAAAGATTGAATACTATCTTAAACACCATTATAGGTGCTTTTGTGGGTGTATTTATTGGGCATGGAGTTTATGTTGTTTGGAACTTCAAAACTCGCCCC
>SVGR01000079.1 GCA_015056265.1 Clostridiales bacterium | reverse complement strand
TCGGCGTAGAAAGCCTGTTCGGAAGCAGTGAAGGTGAATTCCTGGCCGCATTCACGGCAAGTGAGAGTCTTGTCCTGATACATTGATCAAAACCTCCTGATTTTTATCGCCAAACCGAGAAATACGTCCTGGTTGTTTCCATGGGCTCCACATCCGTCGTTTGACGATGAACAAAACCGGGAGGAACACCTGAGAATCCTTTGGCTTGGTCTTCGGCAGCTATTATATCACAGCTTTTCCCGCTTGTATAGCCGTTTTTAAAAATATTTTTTGCTTTTTCTACAGCAATTCAGGAACAGTCGTTCCTTGACGCTTCTCACGCACAAATTTCAGGAACGGCCGTGCCTTGACATGCTTCCGCGCCTTCAATTTCAGGAACGACCGTGCCTTGACAGATCAGCTTCAGCATTCACGCACCATCTTTCCTTGATTTTGCAAGAGCAATGTATTATAATGTATATTGATTTAATACAATAATTTTCATCTCATTTTCGGCATTTCAGGAGGTCTTATTATTATGGTCGATTATGTTGCCATGGGCCGCCGTATCCGCGCCCGCAGACGCAAACTCAAGCTATCTCAGGAGCAACTGGCCCATTTGATCAACGTATCCCCGTCTTTTTTCGGCAATATTGAGCGGGGAACCCGCATCCCCAGCATTGACACCCTGGTGGCCATCGCCAATGCTCTCAGCATCGGCGTCGATTATCTGCTGTCGGATAGCATGGAATCCAATCGCATTGATTACACCCGGGAGGAAGCACGCGCAATCTGCAATTTTCTGCGGGATCACATCCTGGAGTTGGATTATTCCGCCACCCTTACCAGAATTGCCAATAACGAAGGCGAAACGCCTCCGCTGACGGCCGCCGACACACCGCCTGCAGATGAGCACGCCTCTTCCGCAGACAATGAGGCGCCCTTCCCGATGCCGAGTACCCAATCCATCTGAATCGCTGCACAAAAAATCCCCCCTTTTTCTGCTTTTTTCAGAAAAAGGGGGGATTTTTTTCACTCGATCAGGCAGCCAACGCCGCCTCATCCACATGATCCAGATCATATTTTTTCCGCAAGAACAGCGCAGTGGAGGTGGTAATCAGCTGACAGGCTGCGCACAGCAGCAAAAGCGCCTGGGCGTGACCCATCTGCGTGCCGAAGATCGTCATGGCAAAATCGGGGAAGATCGCCACAAAAGCCGTGCCCAGGGACGTGCCCAGGAAGGATCCCAAATTAACTACGAGGGTATAGAAAGCAATATAGTTGGTCTGTTCTTCCTTGGGAGCGTGAAGATACGCAAAATTCTGATAGGCGATATTACAGGTAGACCCCAGGCAATGCTGTATCAGACGCACGGCAGTCATCAGGATCAGATAATTGCCGGTATTCACAAAAGCATAAGCAATATTGGTAGGGAATACCATCATCTGGAACAGCGCATAGGCGGCAATCCAGCCCAGCTGACTGATTCTGCGGCGGGCAAATCTGGTAAAAATCATCAGGACAAAAGGATAGGCAAAATTGATTATCTGAATATAGACAAAGGAAACGCCCACTTCTTCCAATAAGAATACATTGAGCACTGCGCTGGGCGTGCTTTGAGAAAAGGAATGCATCAGCACAAGCAGCATCATCAGCCGGAATTTCTTATGTCCCAGCGGCTTGGTAAAGATATGGGAAATCTTGGGCCGACTGGTTTGGGGATAAGGAAATTCCTTGGGGCGGGTAAGCAGGAAGGTATCCAGCAGCACCAGGCCGAAGGCAGTATAGCGCAATCCGGCAATGATCGTATAGGCATAAGCGGAATTGGCAAGGGCGTCGGCAATTATAGCGGCAATCACCCCGGCAAAACTGCTGAGCAGCTGCATCACCAAATGGGACGAACTGAAATATCTGATCCGCACATTATCGGGGATAAAATTCAGATGCCACACCGTATAGCCGCTGGAGAACAGCGCATTGATGATGGACGACGTAAAGATGAGGATCACGAATACCGTCGTTCTGGTTCCCGGATCGGCAATCATGGGGGATATCAGGGTAGTCCCCAGCAAACTCAGAGAATTGGAAATCAGACGTACCGACGCCAGCAGCCACTTGCGCTTCTCAAACCGTTCCAATATATATGGAGAGAAAATGGCAAAGCAGGCGGCAATAGAAGGCATAAATGTGATAATGCCGATATTCACCAGATTGATGCCATTCTGCAACAGGAAGCTGGTATAAAATACGCCGCCGGTGATGACAGTGATAATATTGGACAGCACCAAATTGGTCAGCATGACGCACCGGCCCTTGCCCATTTCATTTTTCCATGTGTACAAGCGATGGGAATAATCCTTTTTCTGAAGTGCAGTCATTCTACTTTCCTCACAATTCATTCAATGAGATAGGAACTGCTTACTGTCATTATAGCCCCATTTAGCGCAAAGTCAATACCAAATTGCATAAATTCACAGAGGAAATACCGCCCGTTTCTCGCCTTGCAATCAGGGCTTCAGGATGATATAATGACGTGTCAATTGTCAATGAAAAGGAGGCGTTTTTCATGGCGCTGATTGAACTGCTCATCCGTTCCCAAACTCTAATTACAGAAACGGAGCTGTATGTAATCCTGCCGGAGAATACGGCCCGGTTTGCCGATGAAAAGGGCGATTGCACCGGCCGCATCCCCACCCTCTATCTGCTTCATGGCATGAGCGATGATCATTCCATCTGGCTGCGCCGCACCAGCATTG
This sequence comes from Clostridiales bacterium, assembly GCA_015056265.1. Classification (GTDB taxonomy): domain Bacteria; phylum Bacillota; class Clostridia; order Christensenellales; family Aristaeellaceae; genus RUG563. The sequence continues at coordinate 7,841 of SVGR01000079.1, read as the reverse complement.
AGCGCTACGCTGACGAGCATGGCGTGGCAGTGGTAATGCCTTGCGGGCAGCTTAGTTTCTATACCGATATGCATATGGGCGATCGCTACTGGCAGTTCATCACCCGGGAACTGCCCGCTGTCTGCCGCTCCCTCTTCCCTCAGCTGAGCCGCCGCCGAGAGGATACCTTTGTGGCCGGGCTGTCCATGGGGGGCTATGGGGCGCTGAAATGCGGCCTGCGGGCGCCGGAAGTGTTTTCCTGGGCTGCCGGGCTCTCCTCCGGCTGCGATATAGCCGCTATCGTGCAGCAGAATAATGATGACGGCACCTATTGGCAGGATGTGTTCGGGCCCAAAGATCAAGTGAAGGGTTCCTTCAATGATCTGTTTGCTGCGGCAGAGGATATGGCCAAAGGAAGCGGCCCGAAAACCAATTTCTATATGTGGTGCGGCACAGAGGATTTCCTCTACGAACAGAATGTACGCTTCCGGGATCATATGCAGGCCCTGGGGCTTCCCCTTTTGTATGAAGAAAGTCCCGGGGATCATCAGTGGAAATACTGGGATGAGAAGATTCAAACGGTGCTGCGCTGGCTGCCCTTGGGAAAGGAGGAAGAATAAATGGCTGTTGCAAAGGTACATCTTTTTTCCCATGCTCTGGGTATGCAGACCACCTGCACGGTAATCCTGCCCCAGCAGCGGGAACCCCTCCCTATCAAAAAGCTGTCCGTGCTCTGGCTGCTCCACGGCTATTCCGGCGGGGGCAATGAATGGCACCGGCAATCCAATATTGAGCGGTACGCCGCCCCCTACAGTCTGGCAGTGGTAATGCCCTACGGCTTCAACAGCGCCTATACCGATATGGCCCACGGGCAGAAATATTTCACCTACATCACAGAAGAATTGCCCGCCAAACTGCAAGCGATGTTTCCCCTTTCCGCCCGGCGGGAGGATAATTTTATCGCCGGTCTGTCCATGGGCGGCGCCGGCAGCATTCGCCTGGGGCTGAGCTGTCCGGAAAAATATGCCGCCATCGGCTGCCTGTCCGCCGGGGCCATCAATCGGGGCGGGGTGCTACTTCAAAGCCCCCTGAAGGAAAGGAATTTCGGCGCCGGACCGGTAGACGGCACCCGGCACGATCCCTTCTTCCTGGCCCGGGGCATTCTTCAGGATGGCAGGCCCTGTCCCCGGATCTTCCACGCCTGCGGCTGCGATGATTTCCTGCTGCAAAGCGCCCATGAAACCCGGGATTTCTTCCAGGGCCTTGAGGGCAATCCCTTCTCCTATGAATACCTGGAGGCCCCCGGCGCCCACACCTGGGAATTCTGGGATGAACATATTCAGGATTTCCTCCGTTATCTTGATCTGCCCCGGCACCGGGGCGAATATCTCTGAGAAAGGCCTGCCCTATGCAAAAGAAAATCCCCGTTTCCAGTGAATTGATCTATGTGCTGGCCATTCTGTTGATGTCCTTTTCGGTGGCCATGGTCACCGCCGCCGATTTCGGCGTATCCATGATCGTCGCCCCCGCCTATATCCTGAGCCTGAAAGTGCCCGGCCTTTCCTTCGGTCAGAGCGAATATATCGTCCAGGGGCTGCTTTTCCTGGTGATGTGTCTGCTGATGAAAAAGATCCGGCCCCTGTATCTGGTTTCCTTCGTCACTTGCCTGATTTACGGCCTGGCGCTGGATGCATGGCGGGCCATCCTGCCCCCTTTTAATCCATCCGTCACCCCGCCCGGTTCCCTGCCGATGGGCGTGCGCATCCTGCTGTTTGCCGTCGCTACGCCCCTCACCGCCCTGGGCGTTGCCATGTTCTTCAAGGCCTATTTCTATCCCCAGGTGTACGACTTTTTTGTCAAGGCCGTGGCGGAGAGGTTCCGTTTTCCAAGGGCCCGGTTCAAGATCGCCTTTGATATGCTCTTCCTTGTCCTGTCGGTGACGCTTTCCCTCATCCTGTTCGGCGGCTTCAAGGGGATCGGCGCGGGCACGCTGATTACCGCCCTGATAAACGGCCTGATCATCGGCGCAGCAGAAAAGATGCTGGATAAATATTTTGTTTTTCAGCCTGCCTTTCCCACGCTTGCCCGTCGCTTCAGCCTGGAGCAACCCCGATAACGCTTCGAAAATGAAACTGAAAGGTTATTTTTCATGCTGGATATTATTATCGGCAATGCATGCAGTCTGTGCGCCACCGTAACCGACGCCATCAGCGCCTCCCGGAAAACAGCCCGGGGCGTCTTGATGGTGCAGGTTCTTAGCCAGCTTTTCTACGGCATCGGCGCCATTGTGCTCAAGGGCTACAGCGCCGCCGTGCAAAACGGAGTCAGCATCCTGCGCAATTTGCTGGCCGCCGGAGAAAAGACCGGAAGGCTCATCGAATGGACGTTGGTTGCCCTGGCTATGGTCCTTGGCCTGTATTTCAACAATATGGGGATCGTAGGGCTGCTGCCCATCATCGCCAATCTGCAGTATTCCCTGGCAGTATTCCGCTTCCGAAACGATGAACGAAAGCTGAAGTTTTCCCTGCTCATCGCGGTGTTTCTGTTCACGATATTCAATGCCTTCATCTGGAATGTGGCAGGGGCCGTATCCAATTTCGTGCTGTTCCTGATGACGCTGCTTTTCCTGATCCAGGATAGAAAAGCAGCCGGCAAAAAGCCCTCCGACGAATAAACGCCGGAGGGTTTTCTTCATAATCACATTTTTTTCATATTTTTATTTGTGCGTCATGGGCATTTCTGTCATCCTGAGCCGGGCGCAGCCGTAGGGGATCAGCAGTTTTTCCTCCGCCTCGGTCACGGCCCTGCGATCAGCAGGATAGGCCGCCGCCACCCATTCATATCCTTCCTCCATTTCCCAGTTCACCTTGGCCATCCGGACCCGAAGGACAATGGGCGTATTGCTCTGGGCAAAGGGAATATCGCCCATTTCCTTTTCTTCGACGATCAGCTCCGCAGACGCAAAGCCGTAATTCCAGGAGGATGCGGGAATCAATTCATAATCGCAATAGGGAAATTTCCGTTCCACCCCGTTCCGCTCATATTCTTTCATCCGGTATTCCGCGTCAACAGGCAGGGAAAATACCAGCGGCCCATATTCCGCCGTCTTCATCCTGCCAGGCCGGCTGACCAGCCGGGGGGCCGCCAGATACTCCAGATGCAGCGTTTCTTTTTCCTTCCATACTTTATGGATGGTTACATGGCCGTTCACCGGACGCATCTTTTTGCCGTTGATCAATAGGCCCTTTGCCCAGCCGGGCACCCGGATTTTCAACTCAAACCCGGCGTTTTCATTCACCTCCACCGTGATATCCCCCCGGAGCCGGAAGGGATACATGGTATCCACCCGGATTTTCACACGGGTACCCGCCAGGGATATATCCGCCGATACCGGCAGAAGATGAACCAGCGCCACACCTTTTTCCGTTCCCTCGATCACATGCTGGCACAGCTTGGGCCATCCCTGGGACAGATTGGCTGTGCAGCAGCCGTAATTGGGCTCCAGGCCGAAAAGATGTGCCTCTTCCCCATTGGTGCCGAAATAGCTTTTTCCCGGGAAGGCGATGCAGGCCATCTGATTGGCCTGCTGATCGTACTGATGTGCCCACATATCCTCGGTGAAGGTGGCGGGATAGCCGTTGAAGGCCGCCTTTTCCAGCCGGTCCGCCCACGTCCCGTCGCCGGTAAGCGCATAGAGCCATTCACAGCTATACATCAGTTCCGCTACGGCGCACAGCTCCGTGCCCCGGTTATTCTTCACCCCGGCCAGGCATTCATCCCCGGTGATCAATCCGGCAGCGGTTCCGTTATGCCGCTCCAGAATGTGCCAAAGCTCTTCTGCTTTATTTTCGTATTCCCCTCCCAGCAGTTCCCTTGCCACCGCCTCGTATTTGAGCATCATCATCAAATTGACGATATGCGTGTGGAAGGTCCACCGATTGATGGGGCGCAGCCAGGTTTCTGTATAGGAAGGGTAATCCGCCCCCTCTGCCTGCAGGCGCCGCGCCAGATCTTTCATCCAGTCCTCCGGCCGCTTTGCATAAAGATAGAGCAGCGGAATGATCCCCTCAAACCAGCGGAATTCACCCCAGTCGAACAAGCGGATGTGCCCTGCCTGCCATTCCTCATGGGCATTTTTCATGGCCCGGTACAAGGCGTTTTCCACCCGCTCATCGGAATGATACTGGCAATACTGGGCAAGTACCTTGCCGATGAGAAACACCGCCCAGATATCATAATTGCTCCTTGCTTCCTTTTCGCAGGGGCAGATCCAGCCGTCCGCCTGCTGGCGATCCACAATAGCATCCACATATTTTTTCACCCGCTGCTGCAAATCCGCATCGTCCAGCAAGTAGGCCAAGGGAATCACCCCGTCCAGCCAATAGGGCACCCGCTCCCAGCCCTCCCGATCGCCGCCGATCCAGGCGCTGTCACGGATGTCAGGCCATATCTTATCCAGATTGCCGGATAAACCCTGCATCTGAATTTCCAATTGTTTGCGCAGCCAGCCCTCCGGCCGGATACCGCCGTAAAAAACCGTATGCATGTTTTTCCCCCTTCAGGAATGATTATGATTATTATAGCACAAAATGCTGATGGAATCAATCTTCATCGTCTGCTCATTTTTCAGCTTCTCCTGGTGCTTCTGAAATCGTCCCAATTTTCCTGATTTTGTCATATTTTCCCGAAAATCCGGGGAGATTTTTGACCAGATTACAAGGCTTTTTCATTCCAAAAAGTTTTGGTAAAAATGGCTTGTATTTTGCCGTATTTTCTGTTACAATAATTGATGTGTGTGATTTAACATGCGGTAATCATGTATCAAATTTTAATCATAGGGGGAACCAACAAATGGCTGACTACTTGACTGACAAAATTCGCAATATCGCCTTGATTGGCCACGGCGGCGAGGGCAAGACCACGCTGACCGAAGCCATGCTCTATGCCGCAGGTCACGTTGACCGTCAGGGCAAGGTGGAAGACGGCTCCGCCGCCACCGACTTTGATCCCGAAGAAGTAAAGCGCCACATTTCCCTGAGCGCCGCCGTCGCTCCCGTGGAATGGAAGGGCACCAAGATCAACGTGATCGACGTTCCCGGTTACTTCGATTTCATCGGCGAAGCCATGGGCGCTCTGCGCGTGGTTGAAACCGCCGGTATCGTTGTGGGCGCTGTCAGCGGCCTGACCGTTGGCGCCGAAAAGGCCTGGGACAATGCCAAGAAGAACGGTGTTTCCCCCATGTTCATCGTCAACCGCATGGATACCGAAAACGCCAACTATCAAAAGGTCGTGGATCAGCTGCGGGATAAGTTCGGCTCCTCCGTCGTTCCCATGCTGCTGCCCATCGGCGCCGGCGCCTCTTTCAAGGGCGTTGTGAACGTGCTGGAAAACAAGGCTTATGAAGGCACCGGAAAGGCCCTGAAGGAAATCCCCGTGCCCGCCGATATGGCCTCTGCCATCGAAACCGCCATGGAAGAAATCACCGAAGCCGCTGCCGGTGCCGATGATGAACTGATGATGAAGTTCCTGGAAGGCGAAGAGCTGACCCACGAAGAAATCCTTTTCGGTTTCCGTGAAGGCATGAAGACCGGCGCCATCGTGCCCGTTGTCGCCGTTTCCTCTACCACCGGCATCGGCGTTGCCAAGCTGCTGGATATGATGAGCGTTTACCTCCATTCTCCCGCCGGCGTAAAGCTGCAGGGCGAAAATCCCAAGAACGGCGAAAAGGTGGAGCGCACCTGCGACAATAGCGAACCTTTCTCTGCTTTCGTGTACAAGACCATCGCCGACCCCTTCGTTGGCAAGCTGTCTCTGTTCCGCGTCTGCTCCGGTTCCATCACCCCCGCCACCGCCCTGTACAATGCCAATGCCGAAAAGGCTGAAAAGGCCGGCGGCCTGTTCATGATGCGCGGCAAGAAGCAGACCAATGTGAACGTGCTCAACGCCGGCGACATGGGCGCCCTGTCCAAGCTGCAGTTCACCAATTCCGGTGATACCCTGTGCGAAGCTTCCGCTCCCGTGAAGTACGCCCCCATCGCCTATCCCATCCCCTGCATCTCCAAGGCTGTATACGCCGCCAAGCAGGGCGAAGAAGATAAGGTGTTCTCCGGTCTGGCCCGCCTGCAGGAAGAAGATCCTTCCATCAAGGTGGAAAAGAACGTGGAAACCACCGAAACCCTGGTTTCCGGTCAGGGCGAACTGCACCTGGATATCATCCGCAATAAGCTGGCTTCCAAGTTCGGCGCTCAGGCTAATCTGAACGATCCCAAGATCCCCTATCGTGAAACCATCCGCAAGAAGGTTGCCTGCCAGGGCCGTCATAAGAAGCAGTCCGGCGGTCACGGACAGTTCGGTGATGTGTGGATCGAATTCTCCCCCATTGGCGATACCAATATCGATTTCGAATTTGAAGATGCCGTGGTCGGCGGCGCCGTGCCCCGGAACTTCATCCCCTCTGTTGAAAAGGGCCTGCGTGAAAATATCCGCAAGGGCGTTCTGGCCGGCTATCCCATGGTGGGCCTGCATGCCAAGCTGTATGATGGTTCCTACCATCCCGTAGACTCCTCCGAAATGGCCTTCAAGACCGCTGCCCGCATTGCATACAAGAAGGGCTGCATGGACGCCAGCCCCGTGCTGCTGGAGCCCATCATGCACGTGGAAGTTTTCGTTCCCGATGAATACATGGGCGATATCATGGGCGATATGAACAAGCGCCGCGGCCGCATCATGGGCATGGATCCCATCGATGGTCTCCAGCGTGTTACTGCTGAGGCCCCCATGGGCGAAATGTTCAAGTATGCCACCGACCTGCGTTCCATGACCCAGGCCCGCGGCTCCTTCACCATGACCTTCGAACGCTACGAAGAAATGCCCGCTGACGCCGCCAAGAAGATCATCGAAAACGCCCAGAAGGACGAGGACGAAGAAGAATAATTTTCCCGCTTTCGTTTGGGATCTCCCCCATCCGGAAAGCATCAGCCCGGCAGCAATGCCGGGTTTTTCTTTGTTTCTCAAAAATAATGGAAGATTTTCCGTTTTTGCATCGTTTTTTATATAAATAGCATCCAGAAATAAAAAAGGAGATTCTAGTATGAAAAAAATGGCGGCGTTGCTGATGACAATCATGCTCTTCCTCACTGTATCCGCTCACGCAGAGCCTGCTTCAGCCGATTTCCTGACCGCCTGGCCGGATTATGCGTTGGAAGATCAGCTGATCATTCCCGATACGCCCAACGGCGATTATGCCTTTCTGATCATCCGAAATGCCCAGCAGCGGATGCTCATCGGCCTGCACCGGGAAGAAAGCCAATGGGTACAATTCATCGCCTCCCCCAATCCCGTGCCTCAAGGGTCACTGCCTGCCCGGTTCACCCCCATTCCTGCGGGCGATTATTGGCGGCTATGGGATGATACAGGAGATTATGTCTATACAGCGGACGGACTGGGCTTTGCCATTTATACCTCCGACGGCACCATGTACCATGAAGGGGTTGAATTTGCCTGGAATGAAGGCGGCTTTCAGTTGGTCAGCTACCAATATGCCCCAGGGCGCTATGTTGATCTGATGGATGATCTGTTCATCTTCTATACGATCATCAACGGTTTTGAAGAATCCGCCGCCGCTCCCTTCGTGGCAGACCTGGATTGGATTCATTTTGCTGCCCTTCCCCATTCCGCCGGAGAGCTGCAGTAAGGCTTCGCTGCCATGAGCATCTGCAGGCGCCCGCCGCCCCCCAGGAGAAGCATCAGAAATTATTTATCAAAAAGCAATGGCTTTTTTCCTTTAGTCATTGCTATTTTTCGCATTTTTTTCTATAATGTTGGCATGCAAAAATATAAAGGAGGAACGCTTATGCCTTCCC